>JAFRBA010000032.1 GCA_017405115.1 Kiritimatiellia bacterium | reverse complement strand
GTCGTGGCCGTTCGTGGACCTGTCGTCGATGGTCACGCCGGAGGTCAGCCCCTGGCAAAAGCAGGAAGTCCTCAAGGGCGTCGACAACATTGCGGGAACTCTAGCCGGCGGATGGGGATTCCATTTCGTGTCCAACACCACGGCGTATGTCACGACGTGGCGGACATACACGCCAGCGGAGGCGAGTGCGATGGCGGAGGACGGCTCGATCGTCACCAACGCGGTGTTCGCCCGCAACGCTCCGGCGATGTTCAACCCGTCGGCGACGCAGGATGCGCAATGGGAAACTCTCGCGAAGTATATTCCTGCCGTGTCGAGTGCGGCAGGGAAGGTGGATGCTTTGGGCGCAAATGATTGCAATTTGAATGATGCTGGAGCTGTTTCTCGTCTTAATGGATGGGGTCGAAATCATCCACGATACGGATCGTCTTGGCTCCATTCAGATATAAAAAACATGGCATATTGGTATGTGTTCCCGTTTTATAAACACCTAATTGAGGCATTGAGATGAAAAAAGAGATACTACTGATTGTGTGCAGTTACGCATGGCTAGTCGGATTCGGGGGTTATTCTCCCGAACGCTTGAATACCATGCCACACGACTGGTCAAGGGTTATTGGTGAATCCAAAGGTGCAAAAGCGAAAGAAATATTGCAAGTGCTTGATCAGGATGGCATGCCGGTCATGAATGCACGAATCTACGGCAGCTTCTGGCCGGGCGACAATGGAAGAAACTACATTCTTGTGGATGGAGTTACGAATTCGGATGGCGAGTACATTGCAGAAGGAATGTCAAAATGGAAACTCACTTACCAAGTGACAAAGACTGGATATTACATGTCAACTGGAGCGATAGATTATCTTGCTGCTACAAATATTCCTGTAGTCTTAAATGGCAAGTGGCAACCATACGGCAGCACGCGCAAAATTGTCTTGAAGAAAATCAAGAATCCAAATAAGATACATGCGTTCCCATTGTTAATGGGTGGTTATCGCATTCCGAAGTTTGACGAATGGATTGGCTTTGATTTTGAATGCAATGAGTGGATTTCGCCTTACGGTGAAGGGCGATTTCCCGATGTCTTGCTGAGATTCTCAGCCAAGAGAAAAGGTTTGCACGATTACAGGTTCGTTATGGATGTTTCTTTCACAAACAATCCTTATGCCGGAGGTTATCAAATGGAAGCAGACAAAACATCGGAATTAGCCACGACGTATATTGCAGATTCAAATGCTGCGTATCGAACTTCATTTTCGTATGTCAAAGAACAATCACCGGGGGTTAAAAGGCATTGGGATATCCTTGACAGAGATTCCTATATTGTCTTTCGTACGCGCACGCGGGTTGACGCGCATGGCAAGCTTGTCGGGGCGCACTACGGCAAAATACTTGGACAATGGTTCTCGGACAAAGAGTACATGACCATGCGCGATGGATGCTTCAATCCAGTAGAGAACGATGCCAACATCGAGGATGGCGGCGCATTGCGGAACACCATTCGAAATCGCAACAGGAAACATGGCCGCGATGAAGTCTCACCGTGCGCCAATCTGAAGTGAGAGTTTTGTCTGAAGTTGGAATCGAGCGACCAAACGGATGGCCCGCAAGAAGCCGATGGGGGAATCGCTGGCTTCATTCCGACATGAAGCAATAACGATGCCCGGTTATGTAGTATTGTTGATTTGCCACTCCCTCAGGTATCGGAAGGGGGCGCCTATTGCAATGTCGGTGAAAACACCGTAGGGAAAATATGGTATAATTCAACAGGCAAAGACATCCAGAGGAGGAGTTGACATGACTATCAGCAAGTATTCGTTCGGCATCGGAGACCGGTTCGCCCACGAGGGCGTCAACCAGCTCAAGGCGCTCATAGCGGCCGAGAAGCGCTTCGGTGTGCACTTCACGCCGGTCTGGAACAAGTCCAACCGCGAGCACACCATCATCGGCACGGAGCCCGCCTCCACGCGCGCCGAGGCCGACGCCGCCGTGAAGGCGCTCGGCTACGCGGACCCGTACTTCTGCGACGCAGACCACATAAACCTGACGAACGTCGACAAGTTCATCGACGCCTGCGACTTCTTCACGATCGACGTCGCGGACTACATCGGCAAGGAGGGCTCGCTTGAGGACCGCTACCTACCCGCCGTCAAGGAGGCGGGAAGGATATACCGCCACATCGACGAGCGCAAGGGCGCGGACAATTTCGTAACCGAGGTGTCGATGGACGAGGTCGCGGTCGCGCAGACGCCGGACGAGGTCCGGTACATCCTGACGGAGCTCGCGAAGGAGAAGGTTCCGCTCCAGACGTTCGCGCCGAAGTTCACGGGCCGCTTCAACAAGGGCGTGGACTACGTTGGCGACCTCGCGCAGTTCGAGAGGGAGTTCGAGGAGGACCTGAAGGTCATCGCGTGGGCGGTGAAGGAGCTGGGGCTCCCCGGGAACCTCAAGCTCTCGATACACTCCGGGTCCGACAAGTTCTCGATCTACCCGATAATGGGCAGGCTCATCCGCAAGTACGGCGCCGGCATTCACATAAAGACGGCCGGCACGACATGGCTCGAGGAGATCATCGGCCTCTCGCTCGCCGATCCGGCGGCGCTGGCCCTCGCCAAGAAGATATACCGCATCGCTCTGACGCGGATGGACGAGCTGACCGTTCCCTACGCGACGGTCATCGACGTCGACAAGTCCAAGCTGCCCGACCCCGGCGACGTCGACGGCTGGGACGCGCAGACGTTCGCGAAGACGCTCCGCCACGACGAGTCGGAGCCTCTCTACAACCCGTCGTTCCGACAGCTGGTCCACGTGTCGTTCAAGGTCGCCGCAGAGCTGAAGGACGAGTACATCCCGGCCCTCGAGCGCAGCGCCGACGTGATTGGCCGCGAAATCGAGGCCAACATCGGCGACCGCCACGTGAAACTGCTCTTCACGTGACGCGCAAGGCGGAGGAGGTCGGCGCCAAGATGGACGCCCTCGGGCTCTGGGAACTCCTGGAGCCTTACAACTTCGCCGTCAAGCCCAAGGGCACGGCCTTCCCGTACTTCTGCACCGTCATGAAGGGCGAACGCAAGCCCGTCAAGGTGCGGTTCATGATGCTGGAGGGCTGGCAGACGCTGCACGACTTTGTGCGCACACGCTACGACAACAACTTCGGCTTCTACTCTACGCCCGCAGAGATGCCCCACTACGAGATGATCGTGCTGGATGGCGGCGCGACAAGGGTGTTCCGCCACGACCCGGGCTACGTTCCGCAGCCTGCCACGGCCGCGCAGCTTGACTTCGTCGTGCGCATCCTCTGGGAGGCGTTCGGCGTGATGCTGCGCGTCGAGGCCGACAGGAGGCTTCCCCTCAAGTTCGCGGACGACCGGGCCATATTCGCGCGCGTCGAGCGGGAGAGGGACGTGTGGGTCGACGAGCCGCTCGTCATACCGGACCCGCCGCCGCATGTCGAGAAGATAGCGTTCCCAAAGGATGACGTCAAGGCGGCGAAGGACCTGCCGCTCGTCCAGGGAGACGCGCTGGAAGTCGACTTCTTCCTGCGCACGGGCGTCATGACGGACGACCCGCGTCCGCGCTGCGTCTACGCGCTTGTCGCCGTGGACGCGAAGACGGGCGAAAGGGTGACGGACTGCCAGACGTCTGTCGTGGCGGACGGCGGGCTCCGCTCGCTCTGGGAGTCCATGCCGCCGCAGCTGCTGAAGGAGCTTGTCCGCTGCGGCAGGATCCCCGGCGAGATAAAGGTGCGCTCGGGGCGGGTCTTCCGCATGCTGCGTCCGCTCTGCATGGAGCTGCCGTTCAAGCTCTCGCTCCATGAGAAGCTGGACCATATGCCGTAGCGGCGGATGCATGCGTGCTTGTCGCTTGAGGCTGAAAACAGGAAGGGGTGGTATGATGAAACACATTGCATTGCTCGGCGTCGTCGCTGCTGCCGCGGCCCTTGGCGCCGCGCCGGCACCGTCGGTGAAGGTCGGCGGCGCCATAGGGGAGCGCTTCGAGCTCACCGTCCGCGGAAACTTCATGAAGCTGGACCTTGAGAGGGACTTCTTCAGGCCTTTCGCCGAGCGCAGGCTGAAGGGCGGATTCATAGGTCTGGGCAAGCTCGCGGACGCGGCGGTGCATCTCGCCTGGAACAGCGGCGAGGCGGACGTCGTGGCGCGCAAGGAGAAGATAATCGACTTCATCGTGAAGAACCAGCTTCCCGACGGTTACACGGGGTGCCTTGCGCCGGAGCACCGAATGCACGAGCTCTGGGACATCCACGAGATGGGCTTCATCATACAGGGGCTCGTCTCCGACTGGGAGCTCTTCGGCAACCGGGCCGCGCTCGAGGCCGCACGCAGGAACGTCGACTACATTATCGGCAACTGGGGCGGCATGCCGGACAACTGGGAGCTGAAGTTCATCACCGACCGGGAGACCACCCTGGGCTTCGGATACGGCGTGGCCAGGCTATACGCGAACACGAAGGACGAACGCTACCGCAGGTTCCTCCGCAACGAGCGCGCACTCGACGACTGGAACGACCCGATAGTCATCGGGCGCGACAAGATGATCTACGGCCAGGCGTACGGCTATCTCGGCACGTGCCTCGAGCAGCTGGAGCTGTATTCGTGGGACCCGCGCCCCGAATACCTGCGGACGAGCCGCCGGGCCTTCGACTTCATGCTGAGGGGCGACGGGCTGCTCATAGACGGGACCGGCGGAATCGCGGAATGCTGGACGAACGACCAGGACGGAGAGGGGTGCGTGGGCGAGACCTGCATGATCGCATTCCAGCTTCTCTTCTACGACGAGCTCCTGCGACTCGGGCTCGGCGACGCCGCCACTATCGGCGACATGATGGAGCGCGCCGTGTACAACGCGCTCTTCGCCGCGCAGAGCCGGGACGGACGGCGCCTGCGCTACTACACTCCGCTCAACGGCACGAGGAAATTCTGGAGGGACGACCTCTACTGCTGCCCGAACAACTTCCGCCGTGCCGTGGGGCGGCTGCCCGAATACGTGTTCTACACGAACGGGACCTCGGTCGCGGCGAATCTCTACACCGCGTGCACGGCCACGCTGGACGCGGGGACCACCAGGGTCTCCATCCGCGAGGAGACGGACTACCCGAAGTCGGGCAAGGTGAAGTTCACCTTCGAGCCTGAGCGCGAGGCCTCGTTCACGTTCAAGGTCCGCGTGCCGCGCTGGTGCCGGAGCCCGAGGGTGACTGTGAACGGCGACCTCGTGGTCTACAAGTACCGCCCGGGCCAGATGCTGTGCATCCCGCGGATGTGGCGCAAGGGCGACGTCGTCGAGCTGGACTTCCCGATGGAAGTTCGCACGGTGCGCGGGCGCAAGCGGCAGTCCGGGCGGTTCGCGGTGATGCGCGGTCCCGTCGTCTACGCGCTAGACACCAGGAAGGTGGATGCGTTCAGGGACTGGGCGCCTTACGACGTCCAGACGGAGATGGCGATGGATCCGAAGCAGCTCGTTTACGAAGACGGCAGGATCCTCGCGGTCATATCCACGCAGAACTGGGCGGTCGGCATCGCGAACTTCTCGGTGGACGGCAAGAACCCGGACAACGTGCGCCGGGTGTCGCTTATGCCGTTCGCGGACGAGGACAACACGCTTACGTACTTCCGCGCGCCGAACCTGGAGGAGGACGTTACCGACGAGGACGAGCTCTTCGGCGGCGGGGCGGCCTGCCGTTAACAGGCGAAGATTGCCCCGTTTGCTTCCGTCCGCGCCGCTCGTTGTCGGATTGAGCTCTGTTTCGGTGATTGTTTTGTGCTATACTATCAGCGTAGCAACGGGTGAAAGCGGCTTGAGGATGTCTCAACATGAATGGCGCGGCAATTGCTGAATCTGTACACGGGCGGACGGCAGGGATGCTGGTCGCATGGCTTGTCGCCGCCGTCGCGCCGTCTGCCTGCCTGTCTGTGCCGGTTGCCGTGCACCCCTCTAGTGACATTGCTTCGCAATGCTCACTTCGTTCGGGGGATATTCCCATGCCGATGCCGGAGTTCGCCGACACGGAGGTCTCGACGAATCTGACGATATCCGTGGACGGCCGACTCCCTCACGACCTTGAGATGACCTTCGCCCTGCACGGCGAGAGCGTGTCCAACTGCCTGCAGGTCGCATTCGGGCGCGATGCGGACGGCGACGGCATCCTCGGCGCGGACGAGTCCGAGACCGTGTTCGGATGGCGGAACGGGCGATACTTCGCGGAGAACGTGCCCAAGGGAATACGCGTCGAGGGGATGGCGGACGACAACGGCGCGACCTCCCGCGTGTTCACGGTAGGCTTCCGCATTTCCAGTGGCCGCGGCATCCATTGCCTGACCGCTACGAACGAAACGGGCGCAGCCGTCTTCACCGGCCTCCCCGCCGCCGCGCAGGGCTGGCCTTGCCGCCACGGATGGGACATGATGCGCGTCACCCGCAGGGGGCCAGGAGTCCCGGACGAGTGGTTCCTCTGCGACGCCCGTCCGCATTTCTTCGTCATAAGGCTGATGTAGGTCATGATTGCGAGACTCTGGACGGCGTTTATCCTCTCCCTCGCGTGCGCATCGACCATCGCATGGCTTGTCGCGCTCATGCACGAGAAGGGCGTCCGCCCAGTGCGCGACATTGTGTCGTTCTTCAAGAAGCAGCCGAAATCCGGTCGTGTCGTCCTCGTCACGTTCTTCACCGCCTTGTGGATATTCGCCAGCAACAAGTCGGGCGACGGCGGTGGCGACGGCGGAGGCGACGGCGGCGGTACGAACAACGTCCAGATGGTGATTGGCCCCGGCGGCGGACTTCAGCCGCTTGTGTCGCCAGGAGCGGTCACAAACAGCCAGCAGCAGGGTCTCCAGGGCGGGGGTCAGCCGCCCCAGGGCGGTCTCGTCGGTGATTTTGCGCCCGTTACGGACCAGTGGACCGGTTTCACGCCCATCACCTCGACGAACACCACGCGCACGCTGACCGGCGAAGACTTCCGCCGTGGCTTCGTGATGGCCCGCATCGGCACGGACGAAAAGTTAGACTTTTCCGCGCCGCCTGCCGCCGTCGTCTGCGAGGACTGGCGGGCGTTCGGCGCGGCGACGGACTGGATATATGCAAGTGTAAAATGGAAAATGGAAAGTGTAAAGTGGGGAACAGGGAACGGGGAGCAGGGAACAGACGACGAAACGAAGCTGAGGATACATTCCGATGGGTGGGTGGAGGTCAAGGACGGCGCGGTATTCTACCCGCTCAAGACAGTCCTTGGAATAGTCCCCGAAGCGAATTGGCCCCAGATTTTACATTTTACACTTTACACTTTACACTCTTCCCAGGTGTGGTACGCGATAACGCCGGAGAACTCGCTTGTCATCACGTGGCAGAACGCATTGCTTGACCGCGACACAGGCAAGCCGCTCTCGTTCCAGGTCGAGTTCAAGACAAACGGCCAGTTCACCTACCGCTACGACCTCTCGCGCCTCAACGCCGAGTCCGCTACAAACATTCTCGCCGGCGCGTCTTTAGGCGGCAACGGATGGACGACGAATTCCATCCCGACAAACGTCACCTCGATGGTGTTCTACCCGCTCACCGAGGACGATGCATATAATCAAGACCCTGACAACGACGGACTTGCAACAATCGACGAACTTTTCTTCTACAACACCGATCCGCACAATGCGGACACCGACTATGACGGATTGAACGATGGAGAGGAACTGCTAGTCTACAACACCAATCCGCTCGACCCCAACTCCATCAGCGACACATATTGCGATGGATTTGCCGTGAAGCTCGGAGACCTCGACCCGTTCTCCTGCCCCGAAGGATCGACGAACACAATATACGAGCACATCTTCTACACTGGGACGACAAATGCGCCATTCGCCTATCCCGTTGACACCAACGACACTGCCGTGCTGACAATCACCGTGAGCGGGAGCGGAGCCGGGCGCATCGTCATCGGCGACATCGTCGTTCCTGTGATGGCTCGTCCCGCGTCTCCGCCTCTGCGCGGCTCGGGCGGAGACGCTCCCGACCCAACCGCCAATAGCGTTCACGTCCCCCTGCCGAGGGGCGTTGAATTCAGAATCTGGGGGTCAATCCCTGCGACTTTGCAGGCGGAAATCGGTTCGGGAAGCTACACCATCGGGCGTATCCCCGCCTGGTACACGCTTGAACGCGGATGGATCGCGTTCCCGAACACCGAGGCGAAGGAGCCGTGCATCCACGACCTCAACGCAAAGAAGCTGCTGGTATACCTTGATCCAGGCAGGGACATCAAGGGACTGGTCTGCACCTGGAATGCGACGGACAGGATATCCGTCGAGGCGAAATCCGATCTTTCCGCCGAACTGACGGGGAGCTTCCCACGCTCCTCGACCACCCCGGTAACCTATGCGCTGACGCATCCGCGCCACCTTTACGGCCCGACGGAATACACGCAGACGGCGCGGTTCTGCCCAAGGCTGTCCGCGAGCGAGGACGATGCCATGCGGGGGGACGGGATGCCGATTGGCGAAGAATACGGAGACGAACACAGTTGCTCCTGCGGGTCTGGTGTCTGCTGCGGCAATCCGTGGTGCGATTGCGGATGCGCCTGTTGCGAGGCGGCGCATGGCGAAACCCCAGCCAACATATGCGACGAACACAATTGTCCCTACGACCAGTGCGAAGACCTCCATCGCGACGCATACACAAATGCGATGGCAATCGCCTCGATGGTAGATGTGCTTAAGCTCGACAGGGATCCGGTGTACACGAACACCATCCCGATAGACGTTCCCGACGGATGGGTCAAGTGCTGCGATTGCCGCGACCACTGGACGAACTACGTCGCGCTTGCCGCGAAATCATACAATCTTGCCGTGCGCACGGCGAGCGGAGAACGCTTCGAGAGCACCGTCGACAACTGCAGCATCTACGTCCACGGTCTCGCGCCCAGCAGGGATTTCGAGGATTCCATCCTCTCCCTCTGCAAGACAGGCGTCGTCTACGAGACACACCGCTACACCGTGCTGGGACTCAAGATTGACCATCCGTATTTCGACATCAAGAAGCTGAACGACCGCAACGCCGCGTTCGGATTCCCCGTCGTCATCGGCACGAATCGAATTTACGGTGCAGACTTCCGGCTCCGCACCGACGTCGATTTGCCGTCTGGGAACATCCACATCGGACTGGATGGAACTGCGCCGGGCTTCAAGCTCTATCTTGGTTCTCCGCTCTATGGTCTCTCGATTGACGGGACGCTGACCGACGAACCGCTGCTGCTGGCCGATTCCTCCACGGGGAAGTCGTTTGACGTGTCCCTCAAGCAGTGGAAGAAGATCGTGGCGCAGCATACGAGCGGACGTGAAATAACCGTCACGCTTACGGCCGCGCAGGAGGGCGCGACGGACATCGTGTTCGGGTTTGCCGCCACCAATGGCAATGAATGCGCGAGCGACGTCGTTTGCCAGCGCGTGACGGCGATTAAGCCTCCTCTCAAGGCGGACTACAACCACAACGGACGTCTTGACGTCGAAGACATTGAACTGTTCCGTCTGGGGAATCCGTTTAGGTTCTGGATCAACGAGGAGAAAATCAAACTCGACCGGATACCTTCACCCTTGCCGGTCGTAGGCGGAGTCTCCGAATGGCTTTCACCAGAACCGCTCAATACCGCAGATTTTGTGGTCAATGGCACATACGATCTTCTGAATCTGTTTGCCGTCGCCATTGACCTCCACGATCTTACCAACAAGTGGGAGAACTGCACAGTCTCGTACCGGATCGGCGGCGACAGCTGGGGTTCTTCGCTGAACGTGACCTTCGCCGACATCCCATGGAGGGAATTGCAGCTCGCCCAGACCAACGACGTGCAGACCGTGTACGGCGGACAGCTCCGCTCGGCGCCGCTTATTCCGATTGTGAACGGCGATGTTGTCCTTGACGACGTGATTCAGAGCTTCGGGCCTGACTCCGGCGTGATGCTTGCCGAATCCAAGTGGTGGGATTCTGACGCCATTGCGCTCAAGGTGTATATCGACGGGGTGGAGGCGTTCAGGTGCAGACTGCCAATAAGGACGCGGCCCGTCCGCTGGATGTATCGTTGGATCAACTCCCGGCACCTTTCGGGCGAAGGCGCGGCTCGCCCGACGGACATCTCCCTGCCGGACAATGCGCCATACGGCGTCGAGGGCATGAAGAAGCTCATCTTCCTGCACGGGGCTAACGTGAGCGAGCCCGACGCCGAGCTGTGGGGTGACCAGCTTTTCAAGCGTCTCTGGCACACGGGCTGCAACGTCGACTTCTACAACGTCGACTGGCGGAGCGACATCGGGAGCGACGCCAACTATCATCAGAACGCGAGTAACGCATTCGAGGTCGCGGCGCAGCTCGTAACGACCATCACAAATATTCCAGGCGATAAGGTCATCATGGCGCACTCGCTCGGAAACATGGTCGTCTCGTCGATGATCCAGGACCACGGGCTTCAGGTGTCGAAGTATCTTATGTGTGATTCAGCCGTTCCATCCGAAGCCTTCTACCATGCAAGTAACACTTCAATTCGTGTTCAACAGCTTGTCCATCCAGACTGGGAAGATTATCCGACGAACTCCTGGTCATCTAACTGGCACAAGCTTTTTGCCAACGAGCCTATTGATGACCGGAAATATCTGGGATGGCCGGGCCGATTTGCAAACGTCGTGAGTAATGCGGTAAACTTCTATTCAACTGGCGACGAGGTGCTGGAGCTGTATCCTCGAAACAACATTGGAGTCTTGTCGGGCGTTACGAGTAGCCTCGGGCGATACTCTTGGCACAAGCAGGAACTATTCAAAGGGAGAGGCATGTCCGTTGGCGGAGGTGCAACCAACTGGTCGGGCTGGAATATCGAGGAGAATCCACTTGGCGTTAACAAGATTTCCGTAGAACAAGCATCGCACATGACCGATGACGATTTCAAAATCAACACTGTTTTTTATTGCTATCCTTCGAGCATGAATGTTACGAACATACCTCTTATCGTTCGCGGTGCGCATTTGGCGCTTGGAATACCTGCACTCGCGCCTGCGACCGGAAGGTCGGGATTATCGTCTATATTGGGATCCACTCGAAATACAGACTTAAATAATGCAGACGAGTCGGATGGTGGAATCGAACGCCCCAACGGATGGCCAATACATTCAACATATCCTGGACAATGGTTGCACTCTGACATCAAGGATGTATCGTACTTCTTTAACTTTAAGTTTTATCAATCAATCAAATCACAAGGAGGGCTTCAATGAGAGTTCAATTTACAGTATTGTCGCTTTTGGTCTCGTCTGTGGCAATGGCATCGCAGACGAACAGCGAATTTAACCGAGCAGTGCTTAAAGGCGCAGACGCAGCGATTACATTATCTGTTGTTAATGATGATGGCGTTGCCGTCTCCAATGCCAACGTCCGTGTCTTCATGGGGATGAATTTCAAACCTAAGGGATATTGGATAGAGGGCTTGACGGACGAGAGAGGACATTTTTCGATACGCGGCAAGACATGCGGAGATGAAATCAATTTGTTCGTTTCAAAAGAGGGATATTACGACTCGCACCGCAAACTCTGTTATTCGCTGATGGGCAAGGAACATGAAGTGAAAGACGGGAAATGGATGCCGTATGGGGGGATTGAACTGATGCGATTGAGGGAAAAGCGCCATCCCGCAAACTTGCGCCAATTCGCCTTTGTTCACAGACCCGTTCCGGCAACAAATGTTTGGATTGGCGTGGATATGGATGCCGGTGATTTCGTGAAACCTCGTGGAACTGGTGTTCAGTTAGACTTTGAGGTCAAGGTGGAGTGGGACGGCTTGCCGCCGCCGGACAGTCGTCATTGCACGGCATCACTTCGTTTCCCGGGAAAGATGTCGGGCGCGTACTATGTGAACTGTATCAAAGAAAGCGACTATAAGTACGTGTATGAGGCTGTGAAGAAGGCCCCTTACACTGAAAAGGAACTTAAAACAGTCGGCAGGGACAGTAGCGGATATGTGAAGCGGCCTGACAACGTGCGGCTTGCGGTTGTGAGGTGCCGATGTGCGATGGGTGCTGATGGCAAAGTGAAATCTGCCTGTTATGGCTATATTAAGGTTTTTTATGTTGATGCGAGTTGGGATGGAATGCCAACGCTTCTGCTTTCTGGCGTATTCAACCCAACCCCCACCGACACGAATCTTGAGGCGAAATGATAAACGGAGAAATGAGTATGCGTAAACGCACAAAGCACATGATAGAGGTTTTGCTGTTTGCATTGTCACTGTTGACCGGAATTCTCGGGTGTGTCCAGAGGACGGGAACGCTCTATTGTGATACTGAGGTTTCATCGAAAGTTGGCATAAGGACATTGTGCAATGGTGCAAGTTTTTTCGGCGAGGGATACCACCATTCTGTTCTTTCGGTATCGATTGGAGGTTTTCTGACACTCCGTGCAATTTTATTCTCATGGTGGTGGGACACTCTTTGCATCCCGTATGACATTTACCTTAAGTTTGATGGCGTGAACTTTTATGTCTATGATCAGGACGGGAAGCCCATTCCTGATGTTTTGATAAGTGCATGCGGGACAGATTCATTCTTCTGGCTTGAAAAGAAAACCGACGCAACTGGGCGTTTCTATTACCCACGGAGAGTTAATAGTTTTGAGTTATTTGCTGCAACCAAAGATGGATATTGGGTCGTCCCTCAAGAAACTTGGTTGAAACAGGCTGTCAAATCCGGACTGCCGCCAATGCTTAGAGAGGAGTTTCGAGGCCATGCAGTCACTATTCCTACCACCAACAGTTTACACTCGTTAAACGTATTCATGAAGAAGATACCGCAACCACTACCAGTTGCCGATAGTTATCATCTTGTTGTGTCCAATGTCGTGTCGGGCGTTGAATATGGAATAGATTTGTCCACGGCAGAATTGTGCGCACCGTTTGGTGCGGGGAAATATGCCGACGTGAAGCTTCGGCTGATAGATGAAGAATCGCCACCAAGGATCCGTAGTTCGCTGAACATGGAATATGAGAATCCAGATGTGTTGCATATGAGTGTTGACGGGTGCAATAAATGGCCGTATCTTTACTATGCGCCGCCACTTGGAGCATTTGACAAAGTAGTGGAACCTGGCAACATGAAGATGCCAGCCCTTGTGAAACTGACAGAATCGACAAGCCGTTATGCAATTGTTAAAACATGCTGGATTAATCGATTTCGTCTGCATGGAACGCCAGCATGCATATATCTCAGATATTGGAATCTAGATGTTCCAGATAACGGAGTACTGGTGTGCGATTACTGGAGCAGGAAGATCGATAAAGTAGTTGTCCCCGTTACTAAAGACACTATTCGTGAGGATAATGAGAGATTGAAGAAGCAACGGGACAATGTCAACGGATCAGTCGACACGAACCTCGAGCCTAAGAGATGAAAGGTGCATTCCGATATGAAGGACAGGGTCTATTTCTACGAGTCCAAGTTCTACGAAAAAGTCATTGAAGTTGGAGGTCTCAAATGAAGAAGATTCTAATGACAATCTCATTTCTGAGTGCTTTTATGGCATTCGGTGAGTATAGCGCAAAGTTCATAAATGTAATGCGCAAGGGCGCGGATACATCAGTCGAAATCCGCATTAGCGACGATGACGGGTCGCCCGTGTCGAACGCGACCGTACATGTTTGTTATAATGTCGGCAAGGGCCGTTCAGAGGTGTTCGGCAAAACGGATGAATCTGGCGTGTTTCTGTTTGATCGCAAGACAAACGGTTATGGTGAAATCTATGTCACCAAGGATGGGTTTTACAACTCGGCGTCACGTTTCTCTTTCATTGATATGGGAAACGAACATGAAGTTGCGAATGGTGCATGGCAGCCAAGCCCTTCTTCCATGCGCATTCTTATCAGAAAAATCCGCAAGCCGATTCATCTCGTTTCCAAGTATGACTGGGTTGACGTGCCCACAACGAATCGGTGGATATCTTTTGATATGATGAAACAAGATTGGTTACCGCCATACGGGAAAGGAATTACGGAGGATTTCAGAATATTTTTCTTATGGAACGGAAAGAAGCCCAATGAGAGGGCCGAGGCCTCACTTGTGCTCAAGGTGGCATCAGATGAGCCAGGTGCCTATATTTGTCCAAGACATCCCGACAGTGAATTCAGCAGCTCGTATCACGCATCAACCAACAAATTTATCGATAACGAATTCAGATGGAACTTTCATTATGAAAACGGACGGTGTGTGGAACAGTTCATGGATACGAACGTAGAATTGATATTACGAACGCGTTGTATTACAAATCAAATCACAAAAGCAGTTTCCTATAATTATGGGCGAATATATAAGATGCCTTTTTCTGGGGGGTGGCATGGGAAAGGCGGAATAGGATTGTTTTATGATTTCAACCCAACCCCCAACGACACGAACCTTGAGCCGAGGAGATAGAGCTATGAAATCTTGGAACGAAATCCGAAAGGCGGCGACGGCGTTCTCGAAACGCTGGAAGAACGCATACGACGAAAAGGCACAGGCGCAGAGCTTCTTGAAGGAGTTCTTCGCCGTGTTCGGCGTCGATACCGTGGTGTTCAACGCGTTTGAGCACCGCGTCAAGTTCACGGACGGCTCGCAAGGCTACGCCGACTGCTTCTGGCAGGGCAAGATTCTCGTTGAGATGAAGTCGGCGGGAAAGGATCTCGACACCGCCTACCAGCAGGCGATGGAGTACGTGCGCACGCTGCCGCCCGCCGACTATCCCCACGTCGTCGTCGTGTCGGACTTCCAGCGCTTCCGCTTCTACAACCTCGAAAAGGACAACGCGCTCACAGCAAATACCTATTTGCATTCGTCTCTGAAAGCGACGTTTAATGCGATGCCCCCTTGCGCGAAGGGGGATGATTTGGTATCATATTTACATTGCGATTCTACCTCTGCGTGAGGCGTTCTGCGAGTTGCGTCAGGCTGTGTAGCTTGGCTCGCGGATGGCGCGAAAGAGGGGTTTTGCCTTGAACACTATGCAAAATCTTGAACGCATCACTGTGTGGTGTGCCGCTGCGGCGGCAGCCCTCATCTCGAACGCATCCTTTGCCAACTCAAGCGACACCGTCCTCGTAAGGCAGGATCCCTCCGCGTCGCTGCTGTGGAAGACGGTTACGGCGCCTTCCATGGAGGTGATGCTAGACTGGCCGGACGGGGCGTCAAGAGCCGTGCTGAGCGTCGATGGCGAGGTGCGCGCGACAGTGTACGATGCGACGGTCGCGTCCACGAACATCTCGTTCGCGCTGCCGTCAACGCCTGCCGGCGAACGTATGGTTACGCTTTCCGTGTCTTACCTTGATGGAACGGATGCCGTCGTCGGGTCGGATGAGGCGAAGCTGGGGTTGGTGTGCGGAACGGACGGCGTTTCCTCGATACCGGTCCGGGTGGCAGATAGCGGGGCATGGCACAAGGCAGGGGCTGCTTCAGCGGTGCTTCCTGTGCTTGATGGAGCAACGTCGCTTTCGATAGGCGACACGACTGTGCCTGTGTCGCCTACCCCGCCAGACTGGTACTGGTGGCGTTCGATCGGCGCCTCGGCCACGCCGATTGCCCTTGCGCTCGAAAGCGGCGAGACCTGTGCTAACACGGTGCGCGGGATCGCCGGAATGTCGATTGTATTCCGTTGAAAGGAACAGAAAATGAACATCACAAGCATCAAGAGAATGATTCTTCCGCTTGCGGTCGCGTTCGCCGCGACAGCTGGCGCGGCCACCATCGACCACGTGTGCGTTAGGCAGATGTGGCCGTGGAACGAGAAGGTGCGCATCGATTATACGCTTTCTGGCACGGCTGGAGAGTCTGTTGATGTTGCTGTCACGATCCGCGACGCGCAGGGAGGCACGCTTGCGCCGCTTGGCAGTTCCTTCTCCGGCGATCTCAACGAGGTTGCGCCCGGTGAGCACGTAATCTGGTGGAATCCCGCCGCGTCGGGTCTGGAGATCGGCAACACGCAGCTTACGTTCACGCTTGCGGCGGAGGTGGATTCGCAGCGCTACTGCGTGATCGACATCTCGCAGGAGAACGCCTACTCCGTTTCGTACCTCGCCGCCAAGCCTGCAGGCGGCTGGACGGACGAGTACAAGACTACGAAGATTGTATTCCGCCACGTTAAGCCCGGTACTTTCGTAATGGGAACGCCTGAAGACGAGAATGGCCGCTGCACTGAGAGCTCTGGCAACATTGTGTTTGACATGGCGCAGCATAAAGTCACCATCACGAAGGATTACTGGCTTGGAATATTCCCGATTACCTTAAAGCAGGCGACAATCGTCAATGGCAGCGAGTATGGAAAGACATCGACATATGCTGCAAACCAGAAGGACGCAAGCCCCGCCGTGAAGCTGAGCGCCACCGATCTGATGGGATGGCCAGACAATTCAAACACCTCATGGTTCGCCTCGCCGGTGCCGCTTGAAGGGTCGTGGCTTTACAAGCTGAACGCTGGCATCACAGCGGGGCAGATTCCGGACGGGACGCATTTTTCGCTTCCGACGGAAGCGCAATGGGAGTATGCCTGCCGCGCAGGAACGACAACGGCATACGGAAACGGCACGGATTCGATCGCAGGCATAGGCCCGGCAACGCCAGCCACCAAGCCGATGTATCCCGTTGGAGGATATTCTCCGAACGCCTGGGGATTCTATGACATGCATAGCTGCGTTTGGCAGTGGACGATAGAGATCTATAGCGGATACAGCAAAGGCAATACCGCCGCCGCAACGGATCCGTACTATGCGCCTTCACTTTCGGCATATTGGCTGGCCCTGCGAGGCGGAACCTATTCAACGGCCTCAAGCCCTTCGCGTGACAACAGATCCGGCACCAGATACTACAGGACGAACACTGTGATCGAGTCGTATCTTGGTGCGCGCATCGCACTCGTAAAGGCTCCGTGATTCCAAGAGAAGGCACTCGATGAAATGCGATGACTTGATCTGGGCGTGTCTGTTCCACTTCGGCACGCACATGTGGTATGACCGCCCGGTGGACTCCGACAAGGCGCTCGCTGGCTCCACCAGCGGTGTCTACGGCAGCCTGCGCTTCGACGAGGAGGTATGGCGCTGCTGGACCGATGCAATGTCGAAGGGCGGCACCAACATGGTCGTCATGGACATCGGCGAGGGCCTGGTCTATCCGAGCCATCCCGAACTTGCCATCAAGGGCAGCTGGAGCGCCGACCGCCTGCACGACGAGGTAGTGCGGCTGAAGAAGATGGGGATTGAGCCGATACCCAAGCTCAACTTCTCGGCGACGCACGACACATGGCTCGGCGAGTACGCCAGGATGGTCTCCACGCCGGAGTACTACAAGGTGTGCAAGGACGTGATCGCCGATCTCGTGAAGATCTTCGACGGGCCGCGACTGTTCCACCTTGGATACGACGAGGAGACAGACGTGCACCAGCGCAGGCACGACTTCATGGTCATCCGGCAGGGCGAGCTGTGGTGGCACGACTTCCTCTGGTTCGAGAGGACCGTAGCCGAACTGGGGCCGCGCCCGTGGATATGGTCGGACTACATCTGGTGGCACCGCGAGGCGTTCGAGAGGCGCATGCCAAAGCGCGTGCTGCAGTCGAACTGGTACTACAACTCAGACAAGATAGACCCGAAGCTCCACAAGGGGCCCCAGACGAAGGAGGCCGTCGCGAACCACTGGGACCAGCGTGTGTGGACAGCGGCCTTCCAGTGGCTCGAGGACGCGAAGTTTGACCAGGTCCCGTGCGGGTCGAACTGCGGCAACGACCGGAACTTCGGCGCAATCGTCGAGTGGGGGCGCACGCACGTCCCGCTGGAGCGCCTGAAGGGCTTCTGCATGGCGCCGTGGATTCTTACGTTGCCGCCCAAGCGTGAGAAGGGGCTGGCTGCGATTGACATCGTGCGCAAGGCGCGCGAAGACTTTGAGGCGAAAAGCCGCAAGGCATGACGGAAAGGAGTGCCATGCGCATTTTGATGTTTGCTGCCGCGCTTTCGCTGGTGTCGGCGGGGCTTGCGGACGACATTTCGGTGACCGCCGGCGGCGTTGAGTTTACAGTGTCGGCGAAGAACGGCCTCATGGCGAGGCAGGTCGACGGGCGGCTCAAGCGCGTGCTGTCCTTCAACATGCGCGTTGGCGGCGAGGCGGGGAAAGTGGCTGCGTTCCCGGACGGGCGCGATGATCGCGTCACGGTCGTGGAAGACACCTCGGACAGGTGCGTGGTGCATGCCGACCGCTCGCTTTCCACAAAGGCGTTTGAGAAAGGAGCCGTGCAGACGGCGTGGGATGAGGCGCGGCTCTGCATCGATTATGTGTTCAGAAAGGATACGCCCGGTGTGGTCGTGGTCGAGCGTCTCGTCGCGCTCAAGCCGTTCCTTTTCTTCAGCTGGAATGTCCCCATCGGTTTTGCGTTCACCCGCTTTTCGGTAGACGGACGCGAATGGCGCACTTATCCCACGACGGCGGAGTTCCGTGCGCAGGAGGGTGGGTACGGAACGAAGGCGGGCGCGTATGTGATGGGTGAGACGCCGGAGGGCATGCGTTGGTGGATGGGACGAGAGTTCGGTACGTTCTGTCCGTACGGCGACGGCAGGCCGGGTGGATTCTACGCCCTCGGCGACACGCCGGCGGCCTCTCACGGAAAGAGCGTTGTGCCGGGAGAGGCCATTACGCTTGCGGTCTGCGTGGGGCGCGTCCGCGACGAGTCGGACGTCGCCCGGCTCCGTGCGCTGCGGAAAGGGGACGGACGCTTGCCGGTCGGCCGCTTCGAGGGCAACTGGGCGGGCGTGCCGGTGGCGGTTCGGCGTGGCGAGACCCAGGACTACCGTCCGGTTGCCGGCTTGCACTGGAACGGTGCCAGGGACCTCAGCTTTACGGCTAAGCTTGCGCAGGATGACGTAGGCCTGCGCGTATTGGTGGAGGTGACGGACGATGTCGTGATGAACGCGTTTTCGGGGAGGGATGTCGGGCTTGGCGATTCTGTCCGCTTCGCCTTTGCCGACGCTTCGTGCGCGAAGAGTCTTGACAGGACGGTTTCGGCGTTGAAGGGACGACGCACGGCAGACGGATATGCGCTGGAATTCCGCATCGCCTGGGACGAGCTTGCGCGGGCCGGGATTACGCGCGATGGCGGCGTGCGCTTCAACCTGTGCGTCGCCGACCAGGATGGCGGCAACACCAACTACGAGAACTGGATGGGGATTGCCGACGGCATCCTCGGCGGACGGGACGCGTCCCTGTATCCGCTGCTCGACCTTGCGGGTGTGTGCGCACCGTTCGTTCCGGAGCGCCCCACGCTGCCGAGCCACGACGAGATGCGCCGGAAGATAGAGTCCATTGCGGCCGCGAATGCGCGTCTGCCGGAGGGCGGCGCGGACGAGTACACATCGTGCCTGAAGGCGATGACGACGTATTTCCTTGAGTTCATGCGGAGCGACCTTGAGGCGAAGGATCAGGTGAACGTGAGCCATCGCGTCCGGAAGATCGACGCCGCCTACCGCTACTACATGGACGACCGCGTCAACAAGAACGCGGACTATCTCCTCAAGCTTCAGGAGGAGCTGGCGCTGCGGCAGAAGGCGCTTGCCGCCGGCGAGGCGAAGCCCCTCGTTGCCGTAAAGCATCCGAAGGGCGTGCGCCCCGTGATTGCGGACGGCGGGTTCAAGGTGGCAGGGCGGGAGCTTCTACTGATCGGGCCAGACACGTGGACCAACGTCAAGGGCTGGCGCAACGCCGATGTCGACGTGATAGCCGCGACGGGCATGAACCAGCTCGATGTGTTCTACATCGGCGGCACCAACTACGCTGACGTCGTGCGGCGGTGCGAGAAGGGAGGCCTTTACTGCGTGTGGGGTTCTGCCGCCGACACCGACGAAGACCTGCTTGCGCCTCAGCCGGAGTGGTCCGAGGAGAAGCAGAACGCGTATCGCAACGGAATGGGCTATTCAAGGGGGTCTCTCGTGCCGACCAACCCTTCGCCGAACTTCGTGTTCCAGGTGTCGTTCCCGGAGCAGTGGACGCGCAAGCGCGAGGCGACGGAGGAATGGGCGGAGACATTCCGCGCGCATCTCAAGGAGAAGTTCGGCTCGCTGACCGCGCTCAATGCCGCGCTCGGTTCTTCCTATCCGGCCTGGAGCAACATCACCTTTGGAGCGGCCTTGGCGGATCCGGCGCTCAAGTACGAGAGCTTCGTCTACCGCATGAAGACCAACATGGCGAGGGACATTCCGCAGCAGAGGTGGATAGCGCGGCGCTTCGGGCTGCCGCGGTCGACGCACTACTCGACGCACTACAACATCGCCGGACTCGATCCGCTCGTGACCCTTGCTGACTTCGAGGCGCTGTGGAGCATGTTCGACATCGTGGGGTTTGACGGCGGCTTCGGGCTTGAAGGGAGCGAATGGGCGTTCGATTTCCCGAAGGGCGGGTTCGAGCTGGACTTCGCCCGCAGCGTGTGCCCTGAGAAGCCGGTGGCGAACAACGAGAACCATATCGGCGGCGACGGTATGTACGCCGAGCGCACGAGCGCGGAGATTTATCTGTCGAACATGCTGGCCTTCCTGCTGGGGCAGAACTCCAGCTCCGTCTGGGACTGGGCGAACACGCGCCACACATACGGGGAGTACGTGTTCACGCGGGCACACATGTACCATGAGATGGTGCGCTGCGCGCTCGACATCAGGTGCCATGCGGAGGAGATCGGCGCGTTCCGCCATGCGCCCAGTCCGCCGTTCAGGATCCTTCATTCGCTGCCGTCGCTCGCGGAGCGTGACCCGTATGTGCGTTCGCTCTACGGGCTCTACGGGGCGTGTTCCTTCACCGGATGGGCGACGCGGTTCCTCACCGAGCGCCATCTCGCCAGGGGTGACTTCAAGGGCGCGAAGGTCGTGGTCGTGCCTGACGCGCGGCGCGTCTCGGACGTGACGTTCGGCGCGCTCAGGACTTTCGCCGAGAAGGGCGGCGTCGTGCTCGTGGACGGCGACCTCGCGCTCACCAAGGACCAGTGGGGGAAGGCGACGCCGTCGCGGGCGGCGGCGCTTGCGAAGTTCCGCAGATTTCCGGACGTGTCGTCCCGCTCGCGTTTCGCGGCGCTGAACGCGGTTCTTGCCGAGAAGGGCGTGCGTCCGCCGTTGGACGTCAGGACTGCTTCAGGAGAGAAGCCATTTGGCGTCATGTGGCGCACGGCGAGGACCGCCGCAGGCGACGACGTCGCGTTCATCGCGAACCTATCCAGGACAACAGTGGATATCTGCCTGCCGGGTGCGTGGACCGATGTTCTTGCACATGAGGCGAAGATGCCCTCTAGGTTCTCGTTGGAGCCGTGCGGGCTGAAGATATGTCGGAGGCCCAGATGATGAGAGTCGTACCATGCCTGGCGGCGTTGCTGCTTGCGGCGTTTGAAGCCAGTGACGTTTCGGCTGCGGAATGGGAAGATCACACGAAGCTGCACGCGGGCAAGGAGCCTCCGGCCGCCGCGTTCGCGTCGTTTGCGACTGTCGAGGAGGCGAAGGCGATACGCCCCGAGATGTGCCCGCGCCGCGTGTGCCTCGACTCGGAGACGGAGTGGCGCTTCGCCTACTCGGAGCGCCCGGAAGACCGTCCCGCCGGCTTTGAGAAGCCGGACTACGACGTCTCCGGATGGGACGTCGTGAAGGTGCCTTGCTCGTGGCAGGCGATGGGCATAAACAAGAAAGGCAAGCCCTACGGCCACCCCTACTACACGAACGCCAACTGGCCGTTTGTCGCGAAGTTCCCCGCGAATTCCAACAGCTGGCCCCGCGTTCGCGGGCTTGCCAAGGGCCCCGGGTTCACGATGAAGGACGACGAAAACCCGGTTGGCTGCTACCGACGCGACTTCGAGGTTCCGGCGGACTGGTCCGGCGACGAGGTGTACCTGGAGTTCGGGGCCGTCGACTCATTCTTCTACCTCTGGGTCAACGGGCGTTACGTCGGCTTCTCGAAGTCGAGCCGCGACCCCGCGCGATTCAACGTCACGAAGTACGTCAACACCGGCAGGAACACGGTCGCGCTCGAGGTGTACCGCTTCTGCGACGCCTCGTACCTCGAGGCCCAGGACATGCTCCTGATGAGCGGCATCGCCCGCAGCGTCTGGCTCTTCCACACGCCCAGGACGCACATCCGCGACGTGTACTTCACGACTGCCCCCGTGCGAAAGGGCGACTACGGCGGCGACTGGAGGCTCGATCTCGAGACGGACGTCGTTGGCGGCGCGGCCGAGGTGAAGGCGCACGTCTTCGACGCAGACGGCGCGGAGGTGCCGAACGACGGGCTGGTCTTCCGCTCGCCGAGGCTCTGGAGCGCTGAGTGCCCGAACCTCTACACGCTCGTACTGGAGCTCGTTCGGGGCGGGAAGACGCTGGAAGCCGTCGGCTTCCAGCTCGGGTTCCGCGAAGTGGAGATACGCGACGCCGCGAAGCAGTGCGACCGCACGTTCCTCCTGAACGGCAAGCCCATAAAGATGCGCGGCGCGAACCGGCACGAGACGTCGCCGATGTACGGGCACTACACGCCGGACGAGCTAATCGAGCTGGACGTGAAGCAGCTCAAGCAGGCGAACTGCAACCACGTGCGCAACTCGCACTATCCGCAGCCCGACTACTTCTACTACCTCTGCAACAAGTACGGCATCTACGTGATGGACGAGGCCAACCTCGAGTCGCACGGCTTCTTCTACGGCAAGGAGTCCCTGTCGCACGTGAAGAGCTGGGAGCCTGCCCACGTCGACCGCGTGATGAACATGGTGGAGCGCAACAAGTGCCATCCGTCGGTCGTCATCTGGTCGCTCGGCAACGAGGCCGGGCCTGGTTCCAACTTCGTCGCCTGCGTGAAGGCCGTGAAGGCCCGCGACGTCTCGCGCCCGGTGCAGTACGAGCGCAACAACTGGATCACCGACATGGGCTCGCGCCAGTATCCGTCCGTACAGTGGCTGTGGGATGCGGCGAACGCGAAGGAGGACCTCTTCCACGAGCCGCGCACCATGCCGCTCAGGTATCCCTTCCACCTCAACGAATACGCCCACAACATGGGCAACGCGATGGGCAACCTGAAGGACTACCAGGACGCCATAGAGTCTACGACTCGCATCATGGGCTCCGCCATCTGGGACTGGGTCGACCAGGGGATTTACAAGAATGTAAAATGTAAAATTGAAAATGGAGAATGGGAGGAGCGGCGCATTCTTGCCTATGGCGGTGACTGGGGGGACGTTCCGAACTGCGGGGCGTTCATGATGAACGGCTGCGTTCTTTCGGACCGCACGCCTGAGCCTGGATACTGGGAGATCAAGCACGTCTTCCAGCCGATCGTCGCCGAGAAGGGGGCTGACGGAAAGTCGATCGAGGTTAGGAACCGCCACTACTTCCGCGACCTCTTCGCCTACGACTGCGTGGTCACGCACTTCGTCGACGGCGAGAAGGTCGGCATCCGCGAGATCGAGGTCGCCGCGGAGCCGCGCGGCACCGCGAGGATAGAGGCGTTCGGCGGCGCCGTGGGGTCGTACAGGGTGGAGTTCCGGCAGAAGGAGGCGGAGGGCTTCTGGCCGAAGGGCTGGGTGATCGCCGACGACCAGATCGACTTCACGACGCCCAGGCTCGCAGAAGGGGCTGCGTGCGGCAACCTCGAGTTCGGGTTCTCCCCGGAGACGGGCGAACTGGTGTCGCTGAAGTCCGGGCGTCTCTTCAAGACCGAGCTGCTCAAGTCGCCGCTCACGCTCGACATCTACCGCGCGCCGAGCCAGAACGAGCCTTCGATGAAGAAAGCGTGGGACGCCGCCGGCGCCAACGCCCCGGAGAAGAGGCTGGTGTCCTTCAGCGACGGCGTCGATGGCTACGTGCGGCGCGTCAAGAGCGTAGTCGACTATGCGATATCCGGAACGGTCTACAGAGTCGAGAGCGACTGGACGATCCGCAACGGCGCGGCGGAGGTCAAGGCGAAGATCACCGCCTCGGGCAAGCCGTTCGAGCCGGCGCACCTCGGCTTCTGCACGGTGTTCGACAAGCCGTGCATGAAGGTGGACTGGCTCGGTTGCGGGCCGTGGGAGAACTATGCGGACCGCAAGTCCGGGGCGTTTCTCGGCAGCTGGTCGCTCTGCTCGAGGGACTTCTTCTTCCCGTACGACGTTCCGCAGGACTGCGGCAACCGCGAGGGGACGTACCGCGTGAAGCTGTCCGCGGGGTTCGACGCCGTGACGTTCGAGGCGAAGTCCGGGCCGTTTGCGTTCGAGGTGAATCCGTATGCGCCTGACGTGCTGACGAAGTACCGCCATCCGGCCGAGCTGCCGGAAAGCGACTCGACGTTCTTCGGCATCTGGGCGCGCAGCCGCGGCCTTGGCGGAAACTCGTGCGGTCCGCTGCCGCTGGAACGCGACCGCATCAAAGTGGAGTCGGCCGAGTTTGACTTCGTCATACGATAGATTCGTCGATTCGACTTGGGCGCCATGACAGCCGTTGGGGCCGGCGCGTTTGTCGTCCCTGCTCTATGCCGATATGGTATAATATATGCTTGTGAAAGCAGTTGCGATAGTTCTGACGGAGGCCCGCGCGAGGGCGCAGTAGGCGATGCCGATGTACGTATACGAGGCGAAGGACCCCGCAAGGGGATGCGCGGCATGCCGCGCGGGGGTCGAGGTTCGCCAGTCGCTGTCCGACGCAAAGCTGACCGCGTGCCCGGTCTGCGGTGCGGAGGTGTTCCGCGTGATCCAGGCGCCAGGCCTGGCGCATTCCAAGACGAATCTCCACTACCGGGCGAAGCGTGCCGGCTTCTCGTGCCTCAAGAAGGTGCAGAAGGGCGAATACGAGAAAGTCTATTGAGAAAGTAAGAAGGAAAAAGGAAGAAGTAAGTAAGGAGCAGGGGAAATGGCGGAACTCATAGTTGCGTTGGACGTAGGCAGCCGGCAGGAGGCCGTCGAGACCGTAGGGCGGATCGGCGATGCCGTGGGCTTCTACAAGATCGGCCTTGAGCTGTTCACGGCCGAGGGACCGGATGTCGTCAGGGCGGTCAAGGACCTCGGAAAGAAGGTGTTTCTGGACCTCAAGCTCCACGACATTCCCCGTACTGTCGAGCGATCTGTCCGCTCTGCGGGACGTCTAGGCGTCGACCTGATGACGATACACTCGGTCGGCGGCAAGGCCATGATCCGCGCAGCCTCCGATGCGGCGGCGGAGTTCGGCGACGGCGGCCCGCGCATTCTGGCCGTCACGGTGCTTACGTCGCTCGATGCGTCCGACCTTGAGGACGTGGGCATCGTCGGCAGGACGCCGGCGGACCAGGTGAGGGCGATGGCGCAGTTCGCGACCGCCAATGGAGCGCATGGCCTGGTATGCTCGCCGAAGGAGGTCGGCGACCTTTCGAAGACGCTGCCGAAGGGGACTCTGTTCGTCACGCCGGGAGTGCGTCCCGCAGGCGCGTCCGTAGGCGACCAGAAGCGCGTGGCGACGCCGGCAGAGGCCGTCGCCGGCGGGGCGACGCACCTTGTCGTAGGCAGGCCGGTTCTCGCGGCGGAGGATCCGGCCGCGGCGGCACGGGCCATCCGCGCGGAGATGGGCTGATGTACGTGCTGAACAAGATCGTCTGGTTCTTCCTCAACCCGCTGACGCTGCCGCTTGTCGGCGCGGTCGTCGGAGGCGTGCTACTAGTCCGGAAGAATCCCTGGCGGCGTCTCGGCGGATCGCTTCTCTTCCTCTCGCTCGCGATCCTGTGGTTCGAGTCGACGCAGGCGTGCCTCAGCGTCGTGGGCCGCACGCTGGAACGTCCGTACCTGCCGACGCAGGCGGTCGAGTCCCTGCCGTCCGCAGACGCGGTCGTCATCCTCGGCGGCGGAATGGGCAAGAACGAGGACATGGCGTACCCGGACATGTACGAGGCGGCCGACCGCGTCTGGCACGCCGCCAGGCTGTGGAAGGCCGGCAAGGCGCCGATTGTCGTGGCGTCCGGAACTGGCGAGATGGAAGCCACGGTGCCGCTCCTCCTGGACTTCGGGGTGCCGCGCGAGGCTATCGTCGTCGACGACAAGTCGCGCAACACGTACGAGAACTCGCGCTTCACGGAGCGCCTGCTGCTCGAGCGGGCGGGAAGCTCGACCAACGCCGCGCCGTCGGTGCTGCTCGTCACGAGCGCCTGGCACATGCCGCGCGCCTGCGGCAACTTCGCGAAGACTTCCCTTCGCGTGGTGCCGGCCGCAGCCGACTTCAGCGCATCGAACGCTCGTCCGCGGCACTGGTGGGACTGGGTGGCGCCCGGCGCCGACACGCTTATGCGAAACAACTACTGCTTCAAGGAATGGCTGGGAAGGCTGGCAAGAAAATGAGAATGGCGTCTGCGGCATTTGCCATGTTCCTCTTCGCGGCGTGCGGCGCGCGCGGCGACGAGGCACCGCTTACGGACGGCGAAGTCTGGAACGAGGGCGTCGGATACTACGAGTCCGGCGACGCGACGAACGCGCTGCGCGTTTTGCGTCCGCTTATGCTCTCCAAGACGCACGGTCCGCGCGCCGCGGAGGTCGTGGCCAAGCTCGAGCACGAGCGCGGCAACCTCGAGGAGGCGGCCGTCGCCGCGCAGATCGCGCTGCGGGCAGCCCCGCAGGACGCGAAGGCCAACAGGAACTTCACGCGAGCGGTCGACGGGCTGCCCCAGCTCCGCGAGACGAAGCGCGTCAACGCCATACTCAAGGCGTCGCAGGGGCGCGACCCGGGGTCGATGATGCAGGCAGCCACGCTCGACGCGCGGCAGCTGCTGTCCGAGGCCGGCTCGTTCCGCACGAACGCGCCGGACCGCGCGGTCGCCCTGGCGGACGCGCTTTCACGCCGCGCCGACCGGCTGGCCGAGACGTGGATACCCGTGCGGGAGGCGATCGCGCAGTCCGTCACGAACGAGGAGCAGGCGTCGACCATACTGCTGCAGATACAGCAGGCGGAGGAGAAGACGAAGAAGGCCGCAACCGAGTTCGGCGACCTCAGCGGCGACACATACGGCACGATGAGCGACGTCGAGCACGACTTCACGCGGTTCTACAAGCTCACCGCAATGCCTCCGCAGGCGATCGCGGAGGACGAGACGGCCCAGTCGAACGCCTGGCAGGACGTAGAGGCCGTCAATGGCCGCGCATGGCAGTCGGACGCGCTGGACTTCACCCGTGCATTCCGCTCCAAGTTCCCAGCGTGGGCGAAGGCATATGAACAGCAGGCCCAGGCCGACACCAACAAGCCGCCGTTCACCGCGGAGGCCCAGGCCAAGATATCGGCGCTGGCAACCGAGCTCGAGAAGATACAGATCGAATGCGCGCAGAAGTCCCTCCCGCCGAACCAGGAGAAGGCGCTGGAGATCATACGCGAGATTCGCGAGCTGATGCCCAAGGACTCCGGCGGCGGACAGGGCCAGCAGAACCAGCAGCAGAACCAGCAGCAGAAGCAGGACAATCAAGACCAGAATCAGCAGCAACAGCAGCAAGAACAGCAGAACCAGGACCAGCAGCAACAGCAGCAGGACCAGCAGGAGCGCCAGGACCAGGATCCCAACGAGCAGCAGCAGGACCAGCAGCCGGAGGAAGCGCAGGACGAAAAGGACGAGAACGAGGACAAGGAGCTTGAGGCGATCCTGAAAAAGGCCCAGGAGCGCAACGACGAACACGAGGCCGACAAGAAGGCCAGGATGCGCAAGGCACCGCTTCCGCCCAACGAAAGGGACTGGTGATGAAGGTAGTCGTGGCATGTGGGGGGACCGGCGGGCACGCATTCCCCGGCCTTGCGGTGGCGGATGAGCTGCGCCGACGCGGACACGAGGTCGTCGTCTGGGCGTCGGGACGCGACATCGAGTCAAGCGTGATGAAGAGCTGGGACGGCCCCGTGTTCTCGACGTACGCCAGGCCGCTCAGACTCGTCAACGCATTGTCGTTGCTCCGCTCTCTACTCCGATGCCGGCGCAAGATGAAGCACGCCAGGCCCGACGTCTTGCTCGCCATGGGCAGCTACTCGTCCCTCCCGCCGGTCCTGGCGGCTCGCAGCAGGGGCGTGCCGATATACCTCCACGAGGCCAACACGGTTCCCGGGAAGGCGGTGGAGTTCCTCTCGCGCTTCGCCAAGGCGGTTGCAATCAGCTTCGACATGACGGCGCGGCACCTCGCCGGCGTCCGGACGGTCAGGACGGGGCTGCCGGTGCGCGCCGGCATCTCCGCAGGAAAGCGCTTCGACTTCATCCCGCCCAATGCGTTCGTGGTCTTCGTGACCGGCGGATCGCAGGGCGCCCATGCGGTGAACATGCTGTTGAAGGACGCGCTGACGCAGATGAAGCGCGAGCTCGACCGCCGCGAAGCTGTGTCGCGCCCGCTCTACGTCGTCCACCAGACGGGCGCGGCCGACGAGGCGGAGGTCGTCGCCGCGTATGCGGCCGCATCCCTGCCGGCGCGCGTCCACGCATTCGAGAGCGAGATGGCCGACGCCTTCGCCTCCGCGGACCTGGTCGTGGCGCGCGCGGGCGCGTCGACCTGCTTCGAGCTCGCGGCCTGCGCCAAGCCCGCGCTTCTCATCCCGCTTCCGACCGCGATGCGCAACCACCAGCACTTCAACGCCGACGCCTTCGCGCACAGCGGAGCCGCGGACGAGGGGATGCAGGACCAGCTTGCGCCGAAGCAGGTCTGCCGATACCTGATGGACCGCTACGACCATCCGGAGCGGCTTGCAAGGATGTCGGAGCGGATACGCGCCATGGCCACTCCGGACGCGGCTGCGAAAGTCGCTGACTTGGTCGAGGGAAAAATGGTATAATACACACGTTATGCAAATCGTCATATTGCTGGGAGCCCCGGGTTCGGGGAAGGGCACGATCGCCGAGCGGCTTGCCGCCGAGGATTCGAATCTGAAGCACGTCAGCTCCGGCGACCTGCTTCGCGGCGCCGTGGCAAAGGGTACGCCTGCGGGCGTGGAGGCCAAGGGCTTCATGGACAAGGGCATGCTTGTGCCAGACGCGCTCATAGCCCAGATGATAAAGGACGTGATTGCCGAGACCTCCGGCGACGTCACCATGCTGCTCGACGGCTTTCCGCGCAACGTCGCCCAGGCCGAGATACTGGAACAGACCGGGGCCCCGATCCGCTCGGTCGTCCTTGTCGACGTGCCCGACTCGATCATACAGGACCGCATAGCGGGCCGCCGCACGTGCCCGAAGTGCAAGGCGGGCTACCATGTGAGGGCCCTGCCGCCCAAGGTCGAGGGCATCTGCGACAAGTGCGGCGCCGAGCTCGTCATCCGCAAGGACGACAACCCCGACACTGTGCGCGACCGCCTGGTCGTCTACCACCGCGAGACCGAGCCGCTTGTGGCCTTCTACGAGGGCAAGGGCCTGCTGCGCAGGATCGACGGGGACCAGGGGCCCGAAAGGAACGCGGAGGCTTTCAAGGCCGCGATGTGAAGGCTTCGCAGAAGAGGATTTCTCGCAAAACAAAGAAAACGAAAGGAAAAGAAAATGGCAAGGATCACGATCCCCGTAGAGGAGTTCAAGCAGCGCGTCGCCAATGCGGCGAAGCTCGTCGCCGAGAAGGGGCTCGACGTGCTCGTCGTCAATGGCTCTGAGGCCGACTACGCCGACACGCGGTACTTCTCGAACTTCTGGCCGGTGTTCGAGCGCGTTGGCGTGGCGATCGCCGCTAACGGCAAGTACATGCTCATGGTCGGCCCGGAGAGCCAGGTGTTCGCCGGCGACTTCAGCTGGATGGACAACATTGCAGTCGTCTACCAGTACCGCGAGAGCGCCAACCCGGCGTATCCCGAGCTCAAGAGCGAGACGTTCAAGGACGTGTTCACGAAGCTCGGCGTCACGGGCGAGAACATCAAGATTGGCGTCGCCGCGAAGCTCAACACGAACTGCGTGCAGTTCGAGGGAATCCGCGAGTGCTATCCCAAGGCCGAGATCGTCTGGGCCGACGACATCATGCTCGCCCTCCGGCGCATCAAGAGCGACAACGAGATCGCCTGCATCCGCGAGGCCGCGCGCATCACCGACCTCGCCACGAAGGCCGTCATGGCCGAGCTCAAGCCCGGCAAGACCGAGCTCGAGCTCGTCGGCGTCGCGCAGAAGTGCATCTACGAGAACGGCGCCGAGTACGAGGGCCTGCCCATGTACTGCTTCGCCGAGAAGTCTACGCGCCACGCGATCTCTCGCTCCAGTTACAAGGTAATCCAGGAGGGAGACATCGTCCAGCTCAACCTCTCCGCGAAGATCTGCGGCTACTCGCCGTCGATCGGCCTGCCGGTCTGCTGCGGCAAGCTCTCGCCCGAGAAGCGCGACCTCGTGCAGTTCGGCCTCGACGCCCACTACTGGACCGAGGAGCACCTCAAGCCCGGCATCCTCGCCTCGCAGGTCGCGAAGGACTTCATCAAGTTCTACGAGGAGCACGGCCGCCGCGCCAACTACTTCTACGGTCCGTGCCATGGAACCGGCCTCATCGAGGTCGAGGCGCCCTGGATGGAGACGATCTCCGACTACGAGCTCATGCCCAACATGACGTTCCAGATCGACACGTTCGTCACCTCGCCGACGTTCGGCCTGCGCTGGGAGAAGCCGATCGCCATCACGAAGGACGGCTGCGTCAACCTCGCGCCGTCGCAGATCGGCACGAACGGCCCGATCGAGGTCTGCAACTGACGCGAGGCGTCTCGCGTTACGCGAAGAAGGGGGCGGGGGCCGATGGTCTCCGCCCCTTCCTTCCGTCGGCAAGCCTCTCGCTGATGCGCGAGAGGTAAAAATGGTCAGACACTTCCGTATGTGTTCTACTGTATATGCTTAACGGAAATGGTAACGGCTGAATCCGAATATCCCCCGAAGTCGTAGGCCGAGCCGCGAGATTCGCCTACAACGAAGTCGTTACGTTGCCAGAGCGAGATGCACCGATGCCGCCGCAGACATCAGGTTCTCCGACGAGCGAAGCAAGGTCGCAGATTGGCCTTTAGCGCGTTTGATATTCAAAATGGCATTGTGCTTGATTTTGGCGACGAAAGGGATGTGTTGGATGTGCGTGTCAATGGATACCGCGTCGCGAGACTTTGGTGTCCGCCGTATGTGTGCATGATATCTCCCATGGCCGTGGTTGGAGAAAACGAGATTGAAGTAGTGCGAACCGGCACATGGCGGAAGCGTCTGCAATATGACCGGTCGCTCCCTGTGGAGCGCAGAAAGACATGGACGCCATAATTAAGATGTCAACAATGAGTGATACGGCGATGACCCATGAGGCGGGGAAGCGGATGTGGCGGGTGTCAGGGAGTGTGAGGCGGCGGTCAGGCTCTGCGAGAGAGAAGGTATGTCATGTAGAGCGGAAGGTACACGACCCCGTCCTTGACCGCAAGGTCTTTCTTGTGGAGCACAAAAGGGGTGTCGATGAATGCCGCGTATTTCGCCCTGTACTTGTCGAGGGATACAGTGGAATATTTGCGTCCGCTCTTGACTTCTATCGGCGAGACGTTGTGCTGCGGCATTGTACGGGACTTGGACACGAGGAAGTCCACTTCCATGCGGTTTGCGGCGTCGTTCCTGTCGGAGCAGGAGTAGAAGTAGAGCTTGTGCCCTGCGGCGCGGAGCATCTGTGCTACGACATTTTCGACGATCATCCCCTCGTTGATCTCGATGTCGTCGTTGAGAATCCTGTCGTGAATGGCTGCCGCCGCAAGTTCGTTTTCGTCGAACGCGAGGCTGACGAGAAGCCCTGTGTCGCAGAGATAGCACTTAAGCGTAGTTCTGTCCATGTTGAGACGCAAGCCGACGCTCGGCTCGCTTGCGCCGTAGCAGATGTTCACGGTCATCGCGCCCTTCAGCCACTCGAAAGCGCCGTCATAGTCGCGGATGCGTGCATCTGCCTTCAGCGCCGAGACGGAGAATTTCTTTTCGTGTTTAGAGAGCTGGGCCGGAATTTCGCCGAATATGGAAGCGACCTTCTCCCTCTGCGCACCGGCGAACTTGTGTATGTCGGCGCGGTAGAGACTGAGGATGTTTCGTTTCTCAAACTCGACCTTGTTCAGGTCGTGCGTCGTCGTGAATGCCTCCACTGCCTGCGGCATTCCGCCGACGACAAGATACTGCCTGAATACGTCCATGATCTGGCGGTGCGTGTCGGAGCCAAGTGGAATACGTTCTCCGAATCTCTTTTCAATCAACGGAAGCATCGCCTCGTTTCCTGTCGCCCAGGCGAACTCCTCGAAGTCCATAGGGAACATCTTTACGTGGTATTCCTCGGATGGGATTACGATGTTCTTGACGTTCTTTCGGATGGATATGAGAGAACCAGTCTCAATGTAGTGGAAGCGTCCGTCCTTGACGAGATACTTGATAGCTTCACGAGCGCGAGGGAACCGCTGGACTTCGTCGAATATGATGACGCTGTTGCCCGGAATGAGCGTTGTGTGATAGGCCGTGCAAAGATACATGAAGAATGTGTCGAGGTCGTCAAGATACTCCTCGAAGTAGCGTTTCACCTTGCGCGAGGCAGTTGCGAAGTCAATGACAAGGTATGCGGCGTATTCGTTCTTGGCGAATTCCTCGGCAATCCAGCTCTTGCCGACTCGCCTTGCACCATCCAGCATGACGGCGGACTTGCCGTTGCTGGTCTTTTTCCATGCACGCAGAGTGTCATATATTTTGCGTTTCATTGTGCTTCCTCTCAGAAAACGCGCGTATTATATCATATCTTTGATTTTGGTCGCAAGTCAAATATGGTTGAATTCAAGGGATTCGCAGATCAAAAAGTTACACGTTTTCAAGGGATTCGTAGATGGGGAAATCACACCTTTTCAAGGTATTCGTTGTTCTGACTATGAAAAATCATATCAAATTCAGTAGTCTTGCCGTAGTGCTTGCGGTTGCGGGCATGGCGGCGTTTGGAAGTGTCGCTGCGGATTCCGCATCGCTTGACTTCTGCAATGCCAGATGGCTTTGGCCGGCGGAACTAGGCGTAGCGACAAACACGGTAGTCGAGTTCAGGCAGGCTTTCGCAGCGGATCGTGCGTCGTCCGCACGGATGGCAATTGTCGCCGATACGGTCTATCGCGTGGAGCTGAACGGACGCGCCGTCTATTGGGGCCGCTTCCCAGATGTCCCTCCACAGCGTTTCTACGACGTGCTCCCGCTCGGCGACGTGCGTCTGGGCGAGAACGAGCTGAAGGTGTCGGTTTATGCTCAGGGCGCGAATTCGTTTCAGACTTTGCCGGGCGACCACGGCGTCATGTTCGCCGTCGCGGGCGCGGGCGTCAACGCGGCAATCGGAACGAACACATCATGGCGGCTTTCCGCAGGGGACCGCCGGGCGGCGACCTGGTGTTCGAGACATCAGGCCGATAGCCTCGCATGAGCGCACATCCGTTTTGGTCAGTCGTTCTGCGCCGCGTGATGTTGCACAGCAGCCAGTCGGCTAGGCGTCCAGACGTCCGCTGATGCGCGCGATGTGCTCGACGATGTGGGGGTCGAGCGTGCGCTCCAGGAACGGCAGCACCTCGTGCCGGACGCGGTTGCGCTCGATGGACACGTCACCGTTGGACGCATCCTCGCGCCATTCCTCCCCGTAGTGCGAAAGGTACTCCCGCAGCTCGCTGTCTCTGCAGCCCAGAAGCGGACGTACGAACCTGACGCAGCCCACTTCGCTCTTTTCCCTGATGCCGCAGAGCGAGGCGCGCCGCAGCTTCATGAGGAACGTCTCCGCGAGGTCGTCCATGTGGTGCCCGGTCGCTATCGCGTCCAACTTCAGCCGCCGAGTGCAGTCCTCGAAGAACGCGAGCCTTACGCGCCGCGCCGCCATTTCCAGTGATTCGCCGCGCCTTCTGACGACGGTCGCGTGGATGCCGCGGAACGGCACTCCAAGGCGCCTGGCGAGGGCGCGGACGAAGCGGTACTCCTCCTTCGACTCCGGGCGGAGACCGTGGTCCACGTGCAGGACCACGAACCTCTTTGCGGCATTTCTCTTCTTTCCGCCCTTCGTCAGCAGGAATGCAAGCGCGACGGAGTCCGAGCCGCCGCTGACGGCGAGCCCGATCCGCCCTGGCGGAAGGATTCTCCTGTTGATCTTCATGCGCCGGACATTATAGCATTTTTGCATCGACCGTGACCTCCCTTTTGTATTTGTGGCAATTGGTCCAATTGTGTAATATATTGCAATCAAATTCAAGAATGTTACAATTGCTGTTTGCATGGGTGTGTGTGGTATAATGTTCATGTCGGCGGAGGTGTTCTGCCGTAAACTAGAATAGCGAACAAAAAAACAAGGAGTGCAAACGATGAAACTGCATGAAATGTGCCGTAAGACAGCGAGGGCAATGGGCATCGCTGCTCTTATCTCGGCTGTGTGCCTCGTGTTCGATGCGGAAGCGTCCGGCGTCACGAACGTGACGATCACCAGCGTGGCGCAGCGATGGCCCTGGAACAACAAGGTCGACATCAGCTACAGCGTGGAGGGCGGGCAGACGCGCACGGCCGGCGTCTACTGCGGGCTTCGCTTCACTCTGACGGCTGGCGGTAACACATACGACATTCCCGGCTATTCCATCGGAGCCAGCGCGGAGAACGGCGACCACACCGTGACGTGGACCGCGCCGAAGGGAATCGTCGCCTCCGACTGCTCGCTTACCGCGACGCTCTTCACGACCAACGTCCCGAGCGGCAACGACTACATGATCATCGACCTAAACACTGGCGACGTGGTATTCGAGGGCGCATACGCCACGCAGGACGAGTCGAACAGCCGCTACAACGTCGACACCTACAAGGAATACAGCATGGTGCTGCGCAAGGTTCCGAAATGGGCTGACAAGGGCGTGCTGCCGAATGCGGAGTTTCTCTCTTCGTACAATGGCTATCGCACAGGCGGAGCGGACTCTGATGGCAATATTTTCTACAACAGTTCAAAAAACAGCGCCCATTACTGGGCGACAGGCCGCGACTACTATCTTGGCGTGTTTCCAGTGACCCAGCGCCAGTACAGGACAATCGGTGCGGACGCCGGCAACAATCCTTCTGAGAGAACGGATCCTGTCGCCGGAAACAACGCGAACTTCCGACCTGTGGAAAAGATGACATGGTACGAGTTGCGTCGCCCTACCGGCGTAACGGATGATTTTGCTTCTACGTCGCCAATCCCGAAAGTGACATCCATGACCGGCACATTCTTCCAGCGGCTCAATTTCTTGACCGGCAACACATTTGGCTTTGATTTGCCTACAGAAGTCATGCTTGAGATTGCGGAGCGAGCGGGCTCAACGACAATCTACTTCTGGGGAGACACTGCATCGGACGGTGAACCTTATGCCGCATGCGCTACAACACTTAACAAAAACACAATGGCCGTAGGTCATTTCCTGCCGAACGCTTGGGGCTTCTACGACATAGACGGAAACGTTGCTTGTTGGTGCCGTGATTCAAACGGTCTCGCCAATCTTGCCGATGCTCCCAACGCTTTCACGCCTACTTGGGTATCTACTGCGACAAAGCGGCGGCATCGCGGCGGAAACTGGACGAATGGTTTGTCGTCCTCCCCATGGAGGTCTTCGTTCCGCAACAATGCGGGACCAGGTGATAGGAGCAATGCTCTTGGTTTCCGAGTCTCCTATATACCAGAGTAAGTTCCTGCGCATCTAATACGAAAGGTGCATGCAATGAAAACACGAAATGCGATTTTCGGTGCGCTTGCGGTGGCGACTGGCGCGGTGTTTTGCGCGTCGGCGGGCGAGGACCTCGTAACTTCCGCCGCGTACGGAAGCTTTCATATGGACACGAGCGGGAAGCCGATCGTCGTCCCTTCGCAGGCTGCCATTGGAGAATTGCCGAGTGTGACATACCGCGCCGGGGAGACTGTCGCGGCGACTGCGCCGGACGGCGGTAGCGTCGCGCTTGTCGCGTCCGCCGCGCCGTCCGCCGGGACGGTCGCCTTTGCGCCGACGACAGGCGGACTCTGGCAGCTCGTGAACTCGAGCGGCGAAACGGCGCTTGTAGGAGTTGCGTGGTCGGTGTTCAACGACGGCTGGTCTCTAGACCTCGGCTCGCTTTCGCCTTTCGCGATGCATACGAAGGGCGACGGGCCGAACCGCCGGGGCCGTGTCAACTCATTCCCGGCTGTTGCCTACTCGGGCGACAGCTGGCTTGGCGATTCGGCGGCAACTTCGACGCTGACATTCACGCCCCCGATTGGCTTGGCCTCTTCGCAGAACCTGACGGGAACCGGCACTACGCCGTTCTCGTTCGACGACGCGGGGCTGTGGACCGTTCGCCTCGACGCTGCCGACGGCACGTCATGCGAAGCGGAGATTTTGGTCAGCGCAGGTCTTACGCTCCTCTTCCAGTAAGCTGCAACCCAGGGGCACTGACATGACGCGAAAGGAATTTCTTGCTGCATCTGTCGTTGCGGCGGGGATGCGGCTTTCTGCGGACGCGTCCCGCACGGCGGACGTGGCGAAGCCGCCGCCCCGCAACCGGCATCCATACAAGGGGATAGACTGGGCGACGGCATACCAGATACGCGGCACGACGCACGTGCACTGCAAGACGTACTGGGACTGGGTGCTCGCGACGGGCCGTCAGTGCTTCGGCTTCTGCGTGCCCGACCACAGCATCCACCGCAAGGACGGCTCGTTCGGCGTAAGCGTCCTCGTCACGCCGGAGCGGAGCGTCTACGCCTGCCTCAAGGCGTACAGGGAAGGGAACTTCTACGGAGCGAAGCGAGGACTCAACGAACTCAAGTTCACGCGCATCGCATTCGACGGCAAGACGGCGATGGCCGAGACTGACAAGCCTGCGGACCTGAAGGTTATAACCGGCGTCGGGGTCGTCAAGGAGGAAAGGGCTTCCACGAAGATCAGCTGGACAATGGAAGACCCGTTCTTCTGGAGCGGCTCGCGCGAGGAAGCGCACGTGTTCGCACGCATCAAGGCCACCGCCATCGACGGCTCCGGCGAAGAGCTCTTCTCCCAGCCGTACATGCTGTTCCCGAAGGCGATGACATGAAGACTGCCGCACACAGGCGATGCCGGGGTTGACAATGGCAGATGCCGTATGGTAAAATACCTCCAGAATGTTTGGAAACACTTTTTGGGGCAGAAAATAGTGTTTCTGAACATTACGGAGACGGTAGCATGGAATATAGTGAAGTTCAGCCGCTTTTGAATTCAATGGAGCGTCGTCTTGACGCTGTCGAGACGACGTTCCATCGTCCCTTGTTCCGTGAGGTCGACTGGGACGATAGGCTTGTCTGCATAAAAGGCGCAAAGGGCACAGGCAAGACGACAATGCTGCTACAGTATCTAAAGGAGCATCCGGAGGAATCCGACAGGGCGATATACATTTCGCTGGACAGCCTTTGGTTCGCGAACAATTCGCCCATGTCGCTGGTGGAATGGCATCACAACAACGGAGGCCGCCGCATATTCATCGACGAGGTGCATCACTTCAAGCCGTGGCAGACGCTGATCAAGAACATCTACGACGACTTTCCGAAGATGAAGATCGTGTACAGCGGTTCATCCATGATAAAGCTGGAGGCAGGCGCAGGAGATCTTTCGCGGCGGCAGAGGACGTATGAGCTAAGCGGACTTTCCTTCCGTGAATATCTCTTATTTGAGGAGCTTTTGGATTACGCCGCGGTACCGTTTGACGATGTTCTTTCCGGGCATCGTGGAATCGCGAGGGAGATTTCCGCCAAGATTCCCGTTCTGCGCCATTTCAGGGAATATCTGAAGAGCGGGTACTATCCGTTCTACAAGGTTGCGCGTGGCGGGTATCTTGAGCGCCTGCACAACGTGGTGGAGCAGACGCTTGAACGCGACTGGCCGGAGACTGAGGATGTGACCCTGGCAACGGTGAAAAAGGCCGAGAAGATGTTGATGATCCTTGCGCAGTCCTGCCCGCAGGTGCCAAACATGAAGAAGCTGTATGCCGAGTTGGAGACGGACAGGAACCTCGGGTTGAAGATGCTCTATGCACTGCAGAGGGCGGGGCTCCTGGCGCTCGTGTCCTCAAAGTCCGCCGACCTCGGCAATCTGTCGCGGCCGGACAAGATATACTGCGACAATCCCAATCTCATGCATGCGCTTGCGGCAAGAATAGACGTCGGCACGCTCAGGGAGACGTTCTTCGTCAACCAGATGAGGTCTTCGGGGCACAGGGTGTCATATCCCTCCGTAGGTGATTTCAAGGTGGATGACAAATGGCTTTTTGAAATCGGAGGCAAAGGAAAGGGCTTTTCGCAGATAAAGGACATCCCCGAGAGCTTTGTCGTCAATGACGGAGATGAAGTGGGGTTTGGCAACAAAATACCGCTGTGGATTTTTGGATTCCTGTATTGACATCAATGAGGCAAAATAGGCGACATGAAAAGTAGACATTTGACATTTGCTGTTGCTGCCGCTGTCTGTGCGGCTGCGTCTTTCGCCTCGTCTCCTTGGGACGCGGTGCTGGAGAAGGGGGCGCCTGCGGCGCACGAGGCGAAGGGCTTTTCGGGCAAGGCCAAGGCCGTCTTCCTCGACGGCGAGGCCTGGCACGGCAAGCCAACGAGGTTCTTCGCCTGGTATGGGCTGCCAAACGGAGCGTCTACGTCGAAGAGGTGTCCGGCCGTCGTTCTCGTCCATGGTGGCATCGGCACGGCGTTCGACTGGTGGGTGCGGATGTGGAACGAGCGCGGCTACGCGGCGATTGCGATGGACACTTGCGGCGGGGTGCCGATCCGCGCCGTGCCCGGACAGGACAAGTGGAAGCGCCACGACTGGAGCGGTCCGGCGGGTTGGGGCGGATTCGACCAGATCGACGAGCCTGATGCCGACCAGTGGACGTATCACGCCGTCGCGGACGTAATCAGGTCGCATTCATTCCTGAGGGCGCTCCCAGAGGTCGATCCGGCTCGGATAGGCATCACCGGCATTTCCTGGGGCGGGTATCTCACATGCATCGCGGCGGGCGTCGACCATCGCTTCGCCTGGGCCGCTCCCGTGTACGGATGCGGGTTCTACGCCGACGACGGCTCGGCATGGGCGAAGAAGCTGTCGGACATGGGCGTGAAGGGCGAGAAGTGGCTGAGGATGTGGGACGCGGGGGTATACCTTGCCGGAGCCAGGTGTCCCTTCCTCTTCGTCTCGGGTACGACGGACTATTTCTTCAAGGTGCCGATGCTGAAGAAGTCCGCCGCCGCCGTCAAGGGGAAAGTCTACTACGACATACGCGAGACGATGAAGCATGGCCAGAATGAGGGGGCGGCGCCGGATAGCATCCGCTCCTTCGCAGACCACTGGTCTTTCGGCAAGCCTCTTTGCGGCGAAATCTCCGACGTGTGGACGGTGAGGAAGACGCCGAAGGGCGAGGCTCGCGCCTATTCGTCGATAGCAGCGGCGAGAGACGCGGCGCGGACGATGCCTAAGCCGGCGGTCGTGCATATCGCCCCTGGTGTGAATCGGCTCGAAAAGCCGATCGTCTTTGGGCCGGAGGATTCCGGCGTAACGTATGTCGCCGACGGCGACGTGACGGTTTCTGGTGCGAGACGCGTGGACGGCTGGCGTGTCGAGGCGGACGGAACGTGGTCTGCGCCGGTCCCGTGGGTCAAGGCCGACCGGACGAACGGCTTCCGTCTGCTGCGCGTCAACGGAAGGACGCGCCCCCGTGCACGGCTTCCGAAGAAGGGCTTCTTCACGGTGGTCAACGACGATCTTCCCCAAGGCACGAGGTACAACGTGCCGCGTCCGTCGTTCTTCTACGACCCGAAGGAGTTCAATCCGTCGTGGGCGAACCTGAAGGATGCGGAGATTGTTTGCTACCATTTCTGGACCGACACGCATTTGCGCATAGCGTCGGTAGACGCGGTGTCGAACAAGGTGACGTTCGTAACGCCGTCGGGGAAGGCGTTCGACACGGGGTGGTCGAACAACAAGACAGGAGGGCTGCGCGGCATATACACTGTCGAAAACATCCCCGCCGCGATGACGGAGCCTGGCGAATGGTGGCTCGAATATGGCACGGGGCGCGTCCACTACAGGCCGATGCCGGGAGAGGATCCGTCGACCGCCAGTGCGGAGGCGCCGTTCTGTCCCGTGCTTCTCGCGCTGGAGGGCACGCCGGAAAAGGACGGGCGCTATGTCGAGAACATCACGTTCAGGGGTTTTCGCTTTGCGCTTTCCCAGTGCGAGCTGTCGTCGGCGGACGTGAACAACGCACAGGGCGCGGCGTCGCTCCCTGCGGCGGTGCGGCTGGTCGGGGCGCGGCGCTGCCGCTTCGAGAGCTGTGCGTTCGGGGGTGTCGGCGGATACGCGGTGGACATCCTTCGCGGCTCGCGCGACAACGTCCTCTCGCGCTGCACGATGACGCGTCTTGGAGCGGGCGGTGTGAGGCTGGACGGCGGCAAGGCCGGATGCAGGCCCGTCGAGCTCAATTCCGGCAATGTTATTGAAGATTGCGAGATCGGGCCTTACGGCGTAGACTTTCGGTCGGGCGTCGGTGTTCTTCTGAAGAACGCCGAGCGGGCGCGAATCGTCCACAACCACATCCATGACGGATACTACACCGGCATTTCCGCGGGCTGGGTGTGGGGGTACTATCCCAGCGTGAGCCAGATGAACGAGATTTCCCACAACCACATCCACGACATCGGCAAGGGGCTTCTCTCCGACATGGGCGGGATCTACACGCTCGGGCCATCCCACGGTACGCGGATCGCCAACAATCGGATACACGACGTGGACGCGCGGTCGTACGGCGGATGGGGAATCTACAACGACGAAGGGTCGGCGGGGATACTTGTCGAGAACAACGTGGTCTACGACACGAAGTTCGCCGCCTACGACATCCACTACGCAAAGGACATCACCGTGCGCAACAACATCTTCGCGTTCGGCAGGAAGGATCTTCTGGCGCGGGGGAGACGAGAGAAGCATGTGTCGTGCGAACTCTTGAACAACATATTCTACTGGACTCAAGGCGAGCTCTACTCGGGTGACTGGAGCGATGCGCCCGAGCCGTTCGCGGTCCACAGGCAGGGCAACAACGCGAATGCGAACAAGGTCGGGTCCACCGTGACGTTTACGGCGGACAGGAACGTCTACTTCAACCCGGGGCTGGCGGAGGGGAGAGTCACGTTTGGAAACGGACTTGATCTGCACGCATGGCGCAATGCGGGGAAGGACGTCCATTCCGTCTACGCAGACCCGCTTTTCAGGAACGCGGAGGAGCGAGACTTCCGTCTAGCGGACGGTTCGCCCGCGCTCAAGCTCGGCTTCGTCGACTTCGACCAGAGCGACGTCGGAGCGCGTAAGCGCAAGTAGGGCAGGGAGCCGCATGCGCAGCAAAGCCCGATTCGACATAGCCGTCTCCGTCGAGCATCTCCGAGCCTGGGGCCGCCGGATCTGCGAAGGGATTGCGGAATACCTGCACGGGCGTCCAGAATGGCATCTTTCGATGTTCGAGGACGGATTGCCCGACGCTGCCACGCTCAGGCGGTTCGACGGGTTCCTCTGGTGCATTGCGGACGAGAGGACTGCAAACGCCCTCAAGTCAACTGCAAAGCCGGTCGTCAGCCTGTTCGACGAGGAGGTCTGCGCCGGCATCGCATGCGTAGGCTCGGACCACGAGGCCTGCGGACAGCTTGCCGCCCGGACGTTCATCGCGCATCAGTTCCGGAACTTCGCGTTCTTCGGCTGGAAGGGGCTTTCCTTTTCGTGCCTTCGGATGCAGCCGTACATCAGGACGCTGGAGGAAGAACACCTTGAATGCCACGTCTATCTGTCGAATAAGCTGAGCATGAGCCGCTACGTTGATCGCCATGTCAGGCGGGAGCGCCTGGCCCTGCCGCCCGACGCACAGGCGGTCGGGCAGTGGGCCGAACGCCTTCCCAGGCCGGTTGGGGTGTTCTGCGCGAATGACCTCCGCGCGTGGCAGCTCGCCGAGATATGCCGAACCATCGGACTCAAGGTTCCGAAGGACGTCGCCATCCTCGGCGCGGACAACGACGAGGTCCCGTGCTTGTTTTCGAATGTCACGCTGAGCAGCGTCGACACTGATCTTGTCGAGACGGGTCGCCTCGCCGCAGGGCTTCTGGACGACATGATTTCCGGCCGGGAGGCGACGTGCGACCGCCGCATACTCGTCAAGCCGTCCGGAGTTGTGGACCGCGAATCGACGGCCGTGTATCCGGTCGATCCGCCGTGGCTGGCCGACGTTCTCGTCTACATCAGGGCAAACATCGGCAAGGCGCTTACGGCCGAAGACGTCGTCGCATACGTCGGAAAGTCGTACGGCACGATAGAAAACGCCTTCAAGCGGGTCCTAGGCACGACCGTGCAGCGCGAGATCATGTCCGCCAGGATCGCCGCCGCGGAACATCTTCTGAGGACGACGGCGCTTCCCGTATCCGCAGTCGCCGACCGTACCGGCTTCAAGTCGCCACAGTACTTCAGCCACTGTTTCGCCGACTGCCATGACATTTCGCCTGGCGAATGGCGGCGGCGGAAGTGAAGTCGGACCATTACAGCAGCTTCTTCCGCAGGGCGATGGCGGCGGCTTCCGCCCGCGTCGCCGCGCCGAGCTTCGCGAAGATGACCGTCAGGTGCTTCTTCACGCTGACGGGCGAAATGTCGAACTGCTTGGCGATCTCCTTGTTGGAAAGACCGCGCGTCACTGACTTCAGTATCTCCATCTGCCTTTCGGTTAGAGGCGACGGGGGAGGGTCTTCGTTGATGAACTGGTCGATCTCCGGACTGATTGCGGTGCCGCCCGCGGCGACTGCCCTTATCGCGTCAACGAGGTCTTCTGTCGGGGACTCCTTCGCCTGCGCGCCGCGCGCCCCGTTAGATATCGCGCGAGCCATGTCCGCGGAGTTCGTGAACGACGAGAGCACCACGATTCCAGTTTCCGGGGCGAACGACATTATCGCCGCCGCCGCGTCCGCGCCGGACATCTTCGGCATCATGAGGTCCATGATCACGACGTCGGGCCTTAGCGAGCGCACAAGCTCGACGGCCGCCTCGCCGTCCTCGGCCTCGCCTACGACTTCCATGTCGCGCTGGACGTTGAATAGGGACACAAGCCCCATGCGCATCAGCTTGTGGTCGTCGGCTATGACAATCCGTATCATTTTTGCGAGTGGAAAGTGTAAAGTGGAAAGTGTAAGGTGGAAAGTGTAAAGTGGAAAGTGCTGGTGTTCTCCGTTTTCATTTTCAATTTTCCATTTTCAATTTTACATTTTCAATTTTCCATTTTCAATTTTACATTCGCTTTTGTGCCGTTGCCGGAGGAGGACGTGATTTTGAATTCGCCGTCAAGGCGCTTTGCCCTCTCTCGGATGCCCTCGAGCCCGAAGTGGCCTTCGTTCGCGCCTGCTGCGCTGTCCACGTCGAATCCGCAGCCGTCGTCGCGGACGGAGAAAGAAAGTGCGCCGTCGTGGAACTCACCGGCGATGCGGACTGTATTCGCATGGCCGTGGCGCACGGCGTTCGAGACGAGCTCGCGTATGATGCACAAGATGGCGTGAGCGGTAGTGTCGCTGAGGCGAGCGCGCGACACGTCGAAACGGACTTGCGTCTCCGTTCCGATTGCGACGGGGGCAATTGTCTTCCGCACGGCTTCCGCGAAGTCCTTCTCCTCCAGCGCGTCCCCGCGCAGGTCCCAGAGGCAGCGCCGCAGCTCGGTGCGGCACGAGAGGAGCATGCGCTCCGCGGTCTCGAGCTGGTGTGTGGCGGCGTCCGCGCCGTCGGGCAGGGTGCCTTTCGTCGCTGCGATCTGGCAGGCGACGCCGGACAGGTTCTGCGAGAGCGAGTCGTGCAGCTCCACGGCGAGGCGCGTCCGTTCGTTGACGCGAAGGGCGGACTTGATTTGCGCCATCTCTCCCTTGAGCAACTGGCGGCTTTTCCTGTCCACCATCCTCTGGAGCGCGCGGTTCCAGATGACGACCGCGAGAATAGCCAGAAGCAGCAGGCCCACCACCAGCGTGAACCTCTGGGGAGTCCACCAGGATGGCCACGACAGTATCCGCACGTCGGCAGGCGAACGCACGACGAGCGTGACGCCGGTCGCCCGCGGCATCGCGCTGTACGGACGCCACGCCTCGGTCTCCACTACGCATGTGCCTGCGACCAATATGCGGCAGCCGATAGACAGCTCGTCCGCGATACTGCGGTTGGCGCTTATGTCCACGGGCACGGCGAAGTCGCCGCTCTTCAACGTCATGATGCCGTATGCCGGGTCGTTCCCGGGCAGGTTGACCACGGTGCCTTCAAGGCGCACGGCGCGTCCGTGCAGGGTCGGGTTTATCTTGTAGTTGCCGCGTCCATCTGTGAGTAGCTCTTCCGCAGTCATCGCGGCGGGAGGTTCGTCTTCAGGCGTCTGTCCGGCAAACGGACGCCAGGCTGCGTCGCTGAGGTTGATTCGGTACAGGTCGGTCTCGGGCGTTCCGACGACTTCGACGGAATCTCCGCAAGCCGGGGAGACGTTTTCTTCGAGCGTCACCTTGCGCACCTTGCCCGCGGAATCCCTGAGAAGCAGGTTCCGGGTCTGCCAGACGGCGATTACGCGCCCCGTCGTGCGGAGCCTTCCCAGTGTCGACACCTCGTCAGGAGAAGTGGGGGTGGCCGTGTCGATGGTCGGTGCGGAGAATGGATCGCGAGGCGCGGGTCGAAGGATGCATATCGCGGCGGGGCTCAGCGTGTTTACTGACTTGCCGAAGAGCTCTCTCAGGCTGGAAAGCGACGTTGAATAGACTCCGTCTATCAAGACCTCCGCCCCGCGCAGGGACCGCATGTCGTCAGTGGAGGTCTTGTCGTCGCAGCAGGTGGCGTGGAATGCCGCCCCGGCCGACGTCAGCGCGAGGTGTATGTATTTCGGATCGATCTCGTCGCGGAAGGTGCGCAGCACTATGCCGCGAATGCGGACAAGCCGGCTGTCGAAACTCCCTGACGCGAGGTCCCTGGACGACACTTCAGATGGCGGAGGGGCGATGGCCGTGTCTTTGACGGTGATGTCGTCGCAGTTGGGGGCGGGGCTTCCGTTTTCGTTGATGGCGACAACGCCCGATGCATGGATGGCGTTCCCTGTCGCTAGGCGCGTGCTCAGCCGCCGGGGGGTGACGTCCCGAAAAGTCATGCATTGGCCTTGCCGGGCAAGGATGAACAGGGTGTTCGATCCCTGACCTGGCAGCAGGATCGTTCCGTCCAGTTCGAAGCGCTCGCCGGTGCGCGAGGCGTGGATGGCGTCGGACACGTCCGTGAGGTTTGTCAGGACAAGAGACGCGACGAGCAGTGCGGAAAAAGTCATCGGAGGTATTTTACCATATTTCATGTCGCGAAAGCGCTGAGGTCGACACACCCAAATGGGTCAGTTGCCTGCCGGGAGGGATTTAGTGTATAATACATGTAGATATGAATATCAAAAAAGATATTTCTGCGCTTGTCTGCGGAGTGATCGCATTCTCGCAGTTCGACGTGAAGGTCTTCAGAAGCGAGGACGACGGTAAATAAATCCAAGGTAAGGAGAAAGTAGGATGCACGAGATAAAGAAACTTGTTTTTGGATTCGCCGCTGCGACGGCGGTATTCGTCGCGCACGCCGCCACGAACACGTGGGTGAACGGGGCGACCGGCGGGTGGAACGACCCCAACAGCTGGAATGGAGGCGTCCCGACCGCCAGCAGCGTCGTCACGGTGCCGGAGGGCGCTACGATGCCCGTGGGCGACGACGACATGGCGCTTGCCACGACCGTCGCCGAGATATACCTCGCCGCGAGCAATTCGGTAGTGCAGTTTGACTTCGAGTCGACCTACACCATGACCGGCCTCGTCCGCGGCAACGGCAAGATCGTGAAGAACGGCGGCGGCACCCTCAAGCTCTCCAACACAACGGTTGACGGCTACTACGCCAAGAAGGGCATGGACGTGAACAAGGGCACGGTGCACTGCCCGGACACGTTCCCGAACACTTCCAGCAGCGTCGACATGCACATCGGGCCGCTGCATGTTGCGGAAGGTGCGATATTCGAGCCATACGCCAAGTTCAGGATTACGCACGTGTCAAAGCTGACCGGCGGCGGCAAGATACAGAACACGCCCAACGGCGGCTATTGGCCTCTGCGCATAGCCACGACTGCGCCATGCACGTTCTCTGGTGAGATAGCAAGCTACATGCGCCTCTACGTGTGCGGTCCGATCGACCTTACGGGAACGCGGAACTCCTTCATGGGCGAATGTTCGTTCTACAGCGGATCGCCGGACCTTGGAGTGATGAAGTTCGGCAAGGGCGCTGAAAATGAAACTTCTATGGGACGGATGATCCAGAGCAGCACCCGCAGGCCGCTGATATTCAACACCTCCGGCCGTGTTCGCTATCTCGGAACGGGCGAGAGGTCCGACCGCGACTTCAAATTCGGGCTCTACGGCGTGACCGCCACCTTTGACGCCGGCGCGACGGGCAACCTGTGGATGTACGGCAGATTCTACGCCTCGACAGCGAATCAGGGCGTATTGGTGTTGGACGGCTCCAACACCGTGGAGTCCACGCTTGCATGCGCGTGGGACGAGTACGGCGACAACTCCACCTACATCACCAAGAAAGGAACGGGAACGTGGACGCTCATCGGCACCACCAACAGGTTCAACAAGGGCGTGGTCGGCGTCGAGGAGGGAACGCTGAAGTTCGACACGCTCACTGAAACCAACGTTCCCTGCTCGTTCGGCCTTTCCACGCGACTTGCGCAGAGGTACACCGGCGCGTGGAACGAGGCGAAGAAGGCTGATTACGCGATACTGCTCGGTGCCACGAACACGGCCGGCACGCTGGAGTGGTGCGGAACGAATCTCTGGGACAACGCTTCGTCAACTCGCCCCGTCGCGGTGACGGGCAAGGGCGGGCGCATTGTCGTGAACGGCCCGAACCGTCGCATTGGCTTGAAGGGCGCGTTCGCCGCAGACGCGGGCGGTGGGACGCTCACATTGGCCGGCGACGCCTCCACCAACTACCTCTACAACGTCTACGACGGACACGGCACGATGTCGGTCGCGAAGGAGGGCGGCGGCACGTGGGTGCTTGCGGGCGACCAGACCTTCGGCGGCCGGCTCGACGTCAGGGAGGGAGAGCTTGTCGTCTCCTCCACGCAGGGCACGGAATACAGATGGTTCAAGTATACGGTCAAGCACACGAACTGCCCTGATGCCAATGCTACAACATGGAACAATGCGGGTGTGCGCATTGCCGAGCTTGCGTTGTACGATTCAAGCGGAAACAGGCTCAACCGTTCGTTCGCAGACGCCGGGAACAAGACAATTCCCGCCCCAGGAGAAGCGAGCCTTTGGTGCAACAAAGGATCTTCAGGCCAAGTGGCCAAGCTTTTCAACGAATCCAATGCGTCAGGGAATTTCTTTAATGGTTGGTGCGGCGATAGCGCTCCGCGCACGAACAGTGCGGCAAGCTGGATTCCAATCGTGATGCATCTGTCGTCAAGCGCGGCGGCCGTTGCGTCTTATGACTGGTGCTCAAAAGAACAGCATTTGAACACATGGACGCCGAACGCATGGACGATGGAGGCGAGCGCGGACGGCCTGTTCTGGGATCTCGTGCACGAAGTCACCTCGAACACGGTCGAGTTCGTGGGCAATTCATGGGTGAGCAGTAATACAAAGTTCACCGCCAACGCGAAGCGTACCGGCTTTACGTTCGGGCTTGACAACGGCAGGTCGCTTATTTCGCCGCCTGAGGACCAGCTGGCGAACGCGACGGTGTCCGTCGCGGAAGGTGCCGTTCTTCGCGCCGAGGGCACGGTGACGCTAAAGTCGATCGCGGTGGACGTTGGCGGGGCCGGCACGATCGACGGCTTCGCGATCGGCGAGGGCGGCACACTCAAGGTGCTGAGCGACAAAGTCGTCTCAGGCAAGGTTTCATTGCCGCTTGAGATCCTGAACGTGGCTGGCACGGAGAACTTTGCCGGATGGTCCGTTGAGCTTGACGGCAGACCAAAACGGGGAGCGAAGGTCCTGTACTCGAACGGCGAGCTCACCGTGATTCTGCCCGGCATGGTTTTCGTGGTTCGTTAAAGGGGAAGTTGAATGGGAATGAAATCGAAGACCGGGGTCTTCGCCGCAGTCGCGATTGCCGCGCTTGCCGCCCCGGTTGCAAATGCCGGGACCGCCGGCATTTGCGACAACCGCGGCGTCGACGTGTCGATGGCGGAAGTCAAGTGCGCCGAGATCGGCGAGGCCGTGTTCTCCGACGGGTTCGCGGATACGTCTGTCTGGGATCGGGTCGCGTACAGCACGGACTGCATGAAGCTTGAGTACGCAGGCGCCCTCGGCAACGCGCTTGAGCTTACGGTCACCAAGACTAACAAGACCGCCAACGGGCGCGAGTGGGACACCTACTGGGCGATGCGCACGAAGCGTCTGCCGCTTAGCAGGCCCGCGCGCCGCTTCATGCTGTCGTTCGGACTGGAGGCGGACTTCGCGCCGCCGCTCTCCTGTGGCGGGCAGGAGCCGAAGGACTGGCGCAACGAAATCTCGTGGTACGACAAGGCGGGTGCCGAGATCGCCTCCGCCCCGCTGGAGTACACCGCGTCCGGGCGCGGCGTGGCGGAGATCAACATCGTCGGGAGCGTCCCCGCCGGCGCAAAGTCGTTCGCGTTCCAGCTCGGCTTCGACAGGCGCAACATACCGATAAAGAAGCGCGTGGTCTACCGCGACCTGAAGCTGTCGGTTCTCGCCGACGCGCCACGGTACGAGCGGCGCGGTTCGTTCGCCTCCGAAGTGCGTGCGGGCGGCAGGGTCGAGTGGAAGGCCCGGACGCCGAAGGGGACGGCGGTGAAGTTCCAAGCCGCATGCGGCGACACCGCGCTTGCGGCACTCGGCGCGAAGTTCGCAGGCCCCGACGGAACGGGCCGGACGTTCTACACTGAGACTTTCGTCCCAAGCGGGAAATTCGTGCGATACCGCGCGGTGCTGGAGTCCGACGGCAGGGCGACGCCCGCGCTGGAGAGCGTGATGGTCGGCGGCAGGACGGACTCAGGCTGGTCGCTCGTGCGCGACGAGGAGCCGCCGCTCGTGCATCTTGCTAGCAAGTCGCCTTTTGAGGACCCGATGCAAGAACTGGTGTTCGCGTTCCTGGACGAATCGCCCGTGCTGATGGAGAGCGTGCGCGTGGTGGTCGACGGCGTCGACCGCACGGACGAAGCGCGCCGCATGGGATGCGGCATCGCGCTCGCCGCGCCGCCCGGAGGATGGACGAACGGGCTCCACGTGGCGAAGGTACGCGTCTCCGACTGCCTCGGGCACGAACGCGAGGCGCTGAAGCAGTTCATGCGCGGCGCCATGCCGTCGCGCCAGCGCGTGACGTTGCGCAAGGACGGCGTCGCGATCGACGGCGGCAGACCCGTGTTCCCGATCGGCATCATGAACGTGACGAAGAGCCCGTTCAACCGCTGGGACTTCGACTGCGCCGCCGAAGGGCTCGCCAAGGCCGGCTTCAACCTCCTGCACACGTGGTGGAGCCCGTATTCGCAGAACTTCCGCGACGTCCTCGACAAGTACGGCATGGTCGCGTTCGTCGGCATACGCGGCGCGACGCCGTTCGCGATGGGGCCGGGCCGAGACGCCGCGTCGATCCTCGCGTGGTACGTGGCCGACGACACGATAGACACGGCGACGCAGGGCGAGCTCTACGACAGGCACGAGAACCTCAAGGCCGTCGCCCCGAACCAGCTGACGACGCACGCGAGCGGGATGTTCAGCGCGGTGGAGGCGTCCAACTACCGCCCGTACGTGAACGCGGCCGACGTGTTTATGCCGGAGACGTATCCAGTGCGGTGGGAGGACGCGGAGAGCACGAGCAACTGCGCCGCCATAGCCGCGCGCGACGTGGAGAAGTTCCACGAGGAGACGCGACTCTTCGGCGACGGCGCTCCCCACGCCGTGTGGCCGATAATCCAGAACTTCGAGGTTGAGGGCAGGCTGTGGAAGGGGCCGACGAAGGCCGAGTTCCGCGCCATGTGCTACGCGGCGGTGGCGGCGGGTGCGCACGGCCTCATGATATACGTGTACAAGGACGACCCGAAGTGGTGCCGCGGCGTTACGGCCACCGAGGAGCGATGGAACATGACGCGGGTGCTTGTAGGGGAGATGCGCGAGCTTTCGCCCGTGCTAGTGGACGACGCACCCGCGCCCGAGGTGTCCGTGCAGGTGCTGGAGGGACCGGAGCGGAACGCATTCGGCAGGCCGTCGGTGCTGTGCCTCGTTAAGCGGCACGGGAGCGCCACCTACGCGATCACCGTGAATACCACGCGCCGCGAGATAAGGGCGCGGCTCAAGCTCAAGGGGCCGCGAAACGCCTCGCGGGCGGAGGAGATGTTCTCCGGCAGGAAGCCGGTGCCGATTCTCAACGACAACACCTGGAAGGCGTTCTACCCCGCGCTCGGCGTGAGGGTGTTCCGCATGGCCGACGACGTCAGGTAAGCCTGATTGCCCATGCGCTTCAGTTTCTTCCGAGAATGAAAAGAAGGAGATAGGACAATGGTCAAACATGTTGCAACGGCGGCTTGCGCGATGTCGCTGGCTTGCTTCGCGGCCGGCGCGGGCGTCGAGAAAATGGAGGTCCCGAAGGCCGGTGCGCGCAGCGCGGCGTCGTGCGGCGTAGCCGCAGGGCCGACGAGGACGTGGGACTTCACGAAGGGCTCCTTGCCGGCGGGGACGAAGGCTCGCCCGGCGGCGACGCTGTCCGAAAGGGGCGTAGGGTGCGCTGGATTCGAGCGGGGCGACGCCAAGGGAGGAGTGCAGATTCTCGACGCGACCACTCCGGAAGGCGCGTTCCTGTTCGAGGCGGAGATCGAGGTCGGCAACTACGCGGCCACGGCGAGGGTGGACCACGTGGGGCGCGTGTGGGACGACATGGGAATCAACTACCGCCCGAAGCGCGACAACACGGGGCTCGAGATCGGGCTCAGACAGAGGACCGACGGCTACTGGACGCCGCAGGTGCGCCTTGGCATGGGCGGCGACACGTATCTCGTGGAGGGCGAGTCGCTGAGGCTGTACGCCGGGGCGCGGACGAAGTTCGCGGTGTTCTTCGGCGCGAACGGCCGCGTGGTGGTGGAGTTCGGCGGGCTGGTGACGGAGAAGACCATACCGGCGACGGGCGGGCTTGTGAAGTCGAAGAGGTACAGGCCGGTCGTGGGGTCGCGTCCCGAAAGCCTGTACGCGAACCTCGACGGGTTCGTGCGCAGCGTGTCGATCACGCCGATGAAGCGGGACATGACGGTTCTGCGCGTGCCCGGGCGCGAGGCGTTCCTGCGCGGCGAGAAGGGCGCGCGCTACAAGTTCGTAGTGGAGAACAGGGGGCCGGGGGCGCTTTCCGGGGTCATGGCGAGGGTGGAGCAGTTCTGCGCGGAGGGACGCGTCGGGACGTGGCGGACGGACCTCGGGACGATTGCAGCCGGCGGCGCGGCGGACGTGGAGCTTGGAATCGAGACGCGGGTAAGGCCGGGCTGGCACGTGCTGCGCGTGACGCTGACGGGCAGGGGGGCGGACGGCGCGGGCTTCGAGAACGCGAGGCTTCTGCGCTACGGCGTCGGTCCGCAGCTTGGAGATAGGCTGCCGGCGACGCTGTGGGGCTACGCGGCGGCGGCGCCCGCCTCCGACCTGACCGAGATGGGCTTCACTCACGGCTACGTCTACATGGGCGGGCCCAACATGGAGGGGCCGTTCGACGCGAAGCCGGTGATGAACATGTTCGACCGGGCCGCGGTCGCGGGGCTTTCCGTGTTCCGCATAAACAACCCGGACTTCTTCCCGCCCGGCGAGGACGTGAAGAAGTACGTGCGGTGGGACTGCCTGCACCGCCCGATGCTGAAAAAGCCGGCGCACGAACGCCCGGAGGTGTCGAACCCCGTGCTTCAGGAGCGTTTCCGCCGGCAGTGCGCGCGCGACGCGGACATCTTCGCCGACCATCCCGCGTACGTAGGAGTGCTGTCGTATTCCGAGCGGCGCGACCGCTCCTGCCCGTCCTTCAACACCGAGCCCCTGCGCTACAAGGAAGACACAGGCCGCGACATTCCGAAGGGCGTCGATGCGAGGACGTTCCGTTTGCCGCAGGCCGAAAAGCGCTTCCCCGACGGCGTTATTCCCGACGACGACGAGATATGGGGCTACTACAGCTGGTTCTTGAAGGGCGGCGACGGCTGGCCCAAGTTCCACACGGCGGGCTTCGACGAGTATCGCAAGCGGATAACCAGCCGCAGCTTCACGAGTTTCTGGGACCCCGCCGTGCGCTGGGCGCCGGCGTGGGGTGCGGGCGGCAGCGCGGACATGATAAACCAGTGGTGCTACGCCGTGCCGGAGCCTATGAACGTCGCCGGGCCGGCGGAGGAGATGTTCGCCATGGCTGCAGGACGCCCCGGTCAGAAGGTCTCCATGATGACGCAGCTCATATGCTACCGGTCGCAGATGTCGCCTACTAACGAAGTGCCGGAGAATGTGCCGGAATGGGCGGTGAAGTTCCCGAAGCTCAAGTTCCCGACGATTCCGCCGGACGTCCTGCAGGAGGCGACGTGGACCATGATATCCAAGCCGGTCCAGTCCATCATGTTCCACGGCTGGGCGACCATTCACGACCTGCACGGCGACAGCTACTACGGAATGACGAACCCCGAGTCAGCCGACCGCATGAGGCATCTGCTCAAGGATGTTGTCGCGCCGCTCGGGCCGACTCTCAGGAGACTCGGCCGCGACGTGCCGCAGGTGGCGGTGTTTGAGAGCCTTGCGACGTGCGCAATGGGAGGCCCGGCGAGCTGGGGATGGAAGGCGCCGTCCATAACCTTCATGCAGCGGGCGCGGCTCGACCCGCGCGTCGTGTACGAGCAGACGATAGAGCGCGACGGATTCAAGGGGGTGAAGGTCCTCTACGCTCCACAGTGCCGGTTCATGACCAAGTCCATGATAGAGAGATTCAAGGCGTTCCAGGCGGCTGGCGGCGTGCTGGTCGGCGACACCGAGATGCTTTCCGCTCTCAAGCCGGACTTGGTGGTGCCGGTGATGAGCTTCGACGCGCCGCCCGAAAGCGACTACACCGAGGACGTGGACGCCATGGAGCGCGCCAAGGCCGCCAACTTGAAGACGCGGCGCGCGACTGTTCGCGCCAAGGCGTTTATGCATGATGCCGCCGAAAAGATTCGCGTGGCGCTGGCCGCCAAGGGTTACCTCCCGGCGGCAGATAGTTCGTCGGCGGAGATCGTGGTGTACAATCGCCGATGGAAAGACACGCCCTACCTGTTCGCCGTAAACGACAAGCGCACATTCGGCGACTACGTGGGGCAATGGGGGCGCGTCATGGAGAAAGGCGTTCCGACCAAAGGCTGGATTTCCATCAACGATCCAGAGGGCAAGATTGGCGCCGTATATGAACTTTCAAAGGGCGAGAAAAAGCCGTTCAGCCGTGATGGCGGCAAGGTGAAGGTTCCCGTTTCTTTTGACACGAATGACGGACGGATGTTCGTGTTCCTGCAGTCGCCCATCGCATCGGTGAAGGTCGATGCGCTGTCCTCTGTTGCTCGAGGGGGCACGGTCGACGTGACGATGACTGTCTTGGACGGGAGGGGCAACGCCGTTCCGGCGCTGCTGCCGGTGGAGGTGCGGCTGTACGACGCGTCCGGCCGCGAGATTGACGGCGGCGGCTATGCATGCGCGGAGGGTGGCGTCGCGAAGGTGTCGTTCGCCACGAACGTAGACGACGCCTCCGGCGCCTACCGCCTCGTGTGCAAGGACCGCGCGTCTGGCATCGCGTCCGAGAAGACCATTGGCATGCGCCAATAGAACGGAAAGACATGTTTCTCGCATTGACCATAGCCGCCGCCCTGCCTTTGCAGGGCCTTTGGATAACAGACGCGGAGATGGCGTCGCTCAATCCGCGTCCGTATGCCGTCAGGCAGTTCAAGGCGCATACGCTGCCGCCAGTCGACGAAAGCGTCCGGAACAGGCACGTGCTGTTCCGCAGGGCCTTCGAGCTGGACGGGGCGGAGTCCGCGACGATACGCATAACGGCGGACGACTACTACCGCCTGTACGTCAACGGCGAGTTCGCGGGAATGGGGCCCGCCGCCGGAACGACCGACTGCACCTACTACAACGAAATCGACGTGTCGAAGCTTCTGCGCAAGGGGCGCAACGTGCTCGCGGTGCATACCTACTACCAGGGGCTCGTCAACCGCGTGTGGGTCTCCGGCGACAACCGGCACGGGCTCGTGATGGACCTCGTCGTGGACGGGAGGCGCGTGCTGGAGTCCGACGCTTCGTTCAAGACGGCGCGGCACACGGCCTATTCCGCGCTTGGAATCGTCGGGTACGACACGCAGTTCATGGAACGCTACGACGCGTCCGCGCCCGAAGTGGGATTCGAGAGGCCGGAGTTCGACGACTCCGGCTGGGCGGCGGCAACCGTGCATCCGAGAGGCGGTGACTACAGGCTCGTCCCCCAGCCGACGCCGGCGGTTGTCGTGGACGAGGTCCGGCCTGTGCTGGCGAAGCGCATGGACGGCGGGCGCGTGCTGCTGGACTTCGGCGGCGTGTACGTGGGCGGCTTGCGTTTTGCGGCGAAGGGCGGGCGCGGCGACGCCGTGAAGATCCTCTGCGGGCAGGAGCTTTCCGCCGACGGCATGGTGCGGCACAAGATGCGTTGCAACTGCGACTACGTGGAGGAGTTCGTGCTTTCCGGCGGGCCGCGCGACGTCCTGCGCCAGTTCGACTACAAGAGCTTCCGCTACGCCGACATCGTTCTGCCGGCGGGTGCGGACATCGACCTGTCGAGCGTCGCGCTCGAGGCGCGGCATCTGCCGTTCGCGCTCAGGGCGCATCCGAACTTCTCGGACGAGCGGCTGGCGCCGGTCTGGAAGCTGTGCGTCGACAGCCTGCGGTATGGAACGCAGGAGCAGTCGCTGGACTGCATGGACCGCGAGAAGGGGTACTACCTCGGCGACGGGTGCTACACGACGCTCGCGTGGTGCACGCTGACGGGCGAATGGGCGCTGGCGCGCAAGTTCTTCGACGACTTCCTCCGGACGCGGAGCATCGACCGAGGGCTCGTGACGTGCGCGAACTGCTCCTTCATGCAGGAGATCGCGGAATACCCAATGATGATGATGCAGTTCGCGAAGTGGTATCTCGACGCGACGGGCGACGCGGACTTCATCCGGGCGAGGCTCCCGCAGTTCGCTGACGTGCTGGACTCCTACCGCGAAAGGTACGCGGGCGCGGACGGGCTGCTGGCGAACGTCGACAAGTGGTGCGTGGTGGAGTGGCCCGCGCCGTATCGCGACGGCTACGACGTGAAGGTGGACGACGTGGCCCGCACGAAAGGCAAACCGTGCGCAGACCTGCACAACGTGATCAACGCCTGGTACGTAGGCTCCGTAATGTGCATGAACGACATGTGCGCGCGCACGGGTTGCCGCCCGTACGCCGACGCGGAGCCGCTCAAGGCGGCGTTCAGGAAGGCGTTCTACGACCGCGAGCGGCATCTGTTCAGGGACAAGGCCGGCTCCGACCACGCAAGCATGCCGGCGAACGTCTACGCCGCGTTCTTCCGGCTTGCGCCCGCCGACGACGCGGCGGCGAACCATGCGGCGCTGCTTGCGATGGTTCGGGAGAAGGGATTCAAGACGATCAACATGTTCCAGTATTTTCCGCTGTTCGCGTACTTGCGGACGACGGGCGAGACGGAGCTTCTGCACGAGATGCTGGCGTCGCCCGAATCGTGGCGCCGCATGCTGCGCGAGGGCGGCACGAGGACGTTCGAGGGCTGGGGCGCGGACACGAAGTGGAACACCTCTCTTTTCCATCTTACCATGTCCGCCGGATCGATGTTCCTCTGCAAGGAGGGCGAGGCGTACGGGGCGTGGCCGGCGGAACGCGGATTTTGAGGGGACACACCCGTTTGGGTCAGTTGCCAGAAAGGGGCGTCTAGTTGTATAATTCCATTTGGTATCCACATAGGAGCGTATAAAAGCAAAACCGATATGAAAACCTTCTCGACAGTGCTGGTGGCGGCGTTTGCCGCGGTGTCTTCGCTCTCCGCGCAGGAGTCCATTCCGCTTGCGCCGTTTCCGGTGCTGTCGGCGCCGAGGGCTGTGACGTCGGGGCCGCACGACCACTTTCTCGCCAACTACTTCGCCATAAACGCATGGAGCCCCGACAACCGCTACCTGCTGACGCTTGAGACCGACATCAAGGACAAGCTGCCGGACGGCGCGCCATGCACGCTCGGGCTTGTCGACTTGGAGGACGGCAACCGCTTCATCCCCGTAATGGAGACGAGAGCGTGGAATTTCCAGGAGGCGGCGATGGCGCACTGGCTGCCGAACGAGAAGGACACGTTCGTCGTCAACGATTTTCGCGACGGCAAGTTCGTCGCCGTCGTCCGCAACTGGCGGACGGGCAAGGAGCGCGTCTATCCATTCCCTGTGAGCGCTGTGAGCGAGGACGGAACGTGGGCGCTCTCCATCAACTACGCGCGGCTCTTCCTCACGCGGCCCGACTACGGCTATGCTGGCAACGGACAGGATCCGCGAAAAGGCGTCGTCTTCCCCGAGGACGACGGACTCTGGCGCGTAGACCTCATGACAGGCGAGGCGAAGCTCATCGTCAGCTGCGCGGCGGTGAGGGACATGGTTCCCGCAGTCGGTCCTTCCGGCATGAGCTACATCTGCCACACCGTCATCTCGAAGGACATGAAGCGCGTGTACTTCCTCTCGCGTTCCGTCGAGCAGTCGATGGAAGGCGTGAAGAAGTTCAAGGGCGTCAACTGGTTCACGACGGCGTTCACCTGCAACGCCGACGGATCGGGCATCCGCCGCTGCTTCCCCGACGGCTGGGGCAGCTCTCACTTCAACTGGAAGCCCGCGCTATCCGAGCGCGACGCGCGCACGATGATCGTGACGTGCAAGTGGCTCGACAAGGTCTACACGCACGTGGAGTTCACTGTCGGCGACGAAGACTATCCGCGGCAGGTTGGCGGAAGGGCGATGGACTTCGACGGACACTGCATCTACTCGCCGGACGGAAACTTCATCACAAGCGACGGGTACTGGGACGACAGGTTCTTCCGCCATTGGAAGATCGTGCGCCTTGCCGACGGCAAGATCAAGGGCATAGGCGACTTCTTCGTGCCGGAGCCGTACCGCGACATATACTGCCGCTGCGACCTGCATCCGCGCTGGCGCCCCGACGGCAGGCAGCTCGGCTTCAACTCCGTCCACGATGGCTCCCGCCAGGTCTACGTCATTGACGTGAAGTAGCACGGCGCCTGTTCACGCGGCACAACGGGCAGGAGTGTCTTCATGAACCGTGGCGAATGGGCCATGGCGGATTGCAAAGCGCCGTCAAGATTTGGTATAATTCCGGCAAATTCACTTTGAAAACCAAGGAGAACACATGAAGGTCAAGAAGAACGCGAAGTATGCAGTCGCCTGCGTTTCGAGCATGGGCCTGCGCATCACACCCGAGAACCGCATGGCGGTGCACAACTCCAACCGCTTCATCCTGCAGGCGACGAGCGCCGAGACCAACGTGCTGAACGTCACCAGCTCGCTCGGGCCCGAGTGCCTGGTTCTGACGCGCTTCGTTCAGGGCTCTCCGATGGCCGCCTTCATCAAGGCGCAGCTTCGCGCGCGCAACATCGCATACGTAGGGCCGGACGTCCCGCAGGGCGGCCCGTGGGGCTACCGCCACCAGTTCAACATCGCCGACTCGGGCTTCGGGCTCCGCGCGCCGCGCGTGTGGAACGACCGCGCGGGCGAGGTCGGGCGCACGCTCGACGCGAAGGACTACGACACGGCCAGGATCTTCGGCAAGGACGGCGTCAAGGTGCTGCACCTCTCGGGCCTCATCGCCGCGATGTCGCCGGAGACCACCAAGTGCTGCCTCAAGCTCGCCGCCGAGGCCAAGAAGTACGGCGTGCTCGTCAGCTTCGACCTTAACTACCGCGCCACGTTCTGGAAGGGCCGCGAGGCAGAGCTCCGCAAGGCGTTCCACAAGATCGCGTCCGTTGCCGACATCCTCGTAGGCAATGAGGAGGACTTCCAGCTCTGCCTCGGCTTCAAGGGGCCGGAGGCGGGTGGCAAGGACCTAAACGGCAAGATCGAGCGCTTCAAGGAGATGATCATGCAGGTCGTCAAGAAGTACCCGGGGGCACAGCTCTGCGGCACGACGCTCCGCCAGGTGGTCTCGGCCTCCGAGCATCTCTGGGGCGCGATCGTCTACTCCAAGGGCAAGTGGTTCGTCGAGGAGCCGCGTCCAATCGACGTGCTGGACCGCATAGGCGGCGGCGACGGCTTCACTGGCGGGCTTCTCTACGGCGTCATACAGGGCTGGGACGCCGAGAAGTGCCTCCAGTTCGGCTGGGCTTCAGGGGTCATGGCAGCGTCGAGCCTCAACGACTACGCCGAGCCTGCGGATGAAAAGCAGGTCTGGGACGTGTACGCCGGCAACGCCCGCGTCCAGCGCTGACCGACGCCCGCTCCCCTGCGGAAAACGCTGCGGGAAAATACCCCCTTGCGCCATGGGGCGGGATTTTGGTATAATATGCGCCACTTGACCATTCGGGCGTGGCGCAGTGGTAGCGCAGTTGACTGTTAATCAATTGGTCGCTGGTTCGAATCCAGCCGCCCGAGCCAATGTGCGCGTTGTAGTGCGCTACTTGGATTCGTGGTATTCCTCTTCCGTGTTCACGTTCCAGACCGCGTGCCTGTCGGTTCCGTTCACAAGTGCGCGCGCGGCCTCGATCCCGTAGAGCATGGAGTGGTCCATGTTGTTGTAGCGGTGCTGGCCGTTTCTGCCGATGCAGTAGAGGTTCGAGAACCCGTCCAGCCATCCGCGCACCTTGCCGAACTCCGCGTAGCTTCCGAAATACGCCGGATATGCCTTTGACGGTCCGCGTGTGGACTGCGTCAAGGATCTTCGTCTCGTCGGAGATGATGCCTGCGGCCTTAAGCTCGCCGATGCACTTTTCGATGAACGCGTTGTCGTCCATGGACCAGAACGCGTCGCCCTCCGAGCAGAAGTACTCGACGGAGAACAGGACGTGGCCGGCTGGGTCGTCGACCATGTACGGCGAAGCTGAACCCGACGGGGTACGACAACCGCAGCCCGGAGGTTCAGGTCGCGATGCCATCCGCGAACACGACGATATACGCGAAGTTCATTACGAAGGCCGATGCGAAGAAGTCGCTTAAGTTCACCTCGTCCACCAAGGCTCTCGCGAGGGCGGCTCGCCGAGCTGATCGGCCAGGAGTTCGTCTTGACGAAAGACTCGAACTACACCCCCAATCTCATTGACGGCGACGAAATCATCGTGCGCGTCGTGGACTACGACACAGTCTTCATGAGAGGCACGATCCAGGGAAAGACTCTCTACGGGACTTCTGTTCCATTGCGCGTCGAGAACTACCTCAAACGGCAGGGCGGCATCATCGATGCCGCCCTCCTGCTATCTGGCAGGGTAGACAGGCGGGGGCAGAAATGATAATATACGCACATGGTCAGTGAGGAAGGAGATTCTTAGAATGAGACCCAATGCATTTCTCCCGTTGCTGGCGGCTGCGGCAGTCGCGCTTGCGCTTGGCTGCGCTTCGTCGTCCGGGAGGATCGGCGACCCTTACTTCGCGGACGTGAAGTCGAAGGCCAACGTCTACGCCCGGCAGAGCCAGGCGGGCGTGCTGAAGATCGCGGTGATGCCATTCAAGGCGTCCACGGAGCTGATCGGCTCGTCCGTGTCCGACATGGTGGTCACCGAGCTTTTGCGCACGCAGAAGTACCAGCTCGTCGAGCGCGGCCAGATGAAGAACGTCCTGAGCGAGACGGAGCTTGCGATGGCCGGGCTTTCGCAGGCGAAGGCAGTCGAGGCCGCGAAGATGCTCGGCGCGGAGGCTGTCGTGATAGGCACCGTCGACGAATACGGCACGCAGGCCAAGGGCGGCGACACGTACGCTGTCGTGGGCCTCTCGATCCGCCTCATCGACTGCGCGACCGGCAACATCGTCTGGTCGGCGGACCTGGCGAAGATGGCGGACGACGACGACATCCCGCTCGCTACGCACGCGCGCGACGTAGTGCACGAGCTCGTCTCCGGCCTCTACCAGAACCTGACCGGGCAGTGCGGCACGCTGCCGCCGCCCGCGCCTTCGGGTGTGACCGTCTCGGAGATGGGCCTCAGGGAGGCGGTCGTGCAGTGGACGAAGCCGCTCCATCCCGCCAGGTACCGCATCGAGCGCGCGCCGTCGCAGGAGGGTCCCTTCGCGCCCATCGCGGAGGTCGACGCGTCGACGGGGCGGTTCGTCGACTCGGGCGACGCGCTGAAAGACGGGACGGTCTACTACTACCGCATTTCCGGCATCGGCAAGACCGGCACGCTGAGCGATCCGTCGCCCGCCGTCGAGACGATGACCGCTCCTCCCCCCGACCCTCCGCTCAAGGTGGCGGCGACCGCGCCGTCGTCGCGATGCGTGAGCGTCTCCTGGGCGCCGCCGCGGTCGGACGGGGTGGTGAGCTACAGGGTCGAGAGGACTGTCGCGGGGGCGAAGAGCTGGAAACAGATCGGAACTTCCGCGACAACGAGTTTTAAGGACGGCGGCGTGAAGGGCTGCGACCTCGGGGACTCGACGGAATACCTCTATCGCGTGACCGCCGTGAACCGCGTCGGGGCCGTCGGCGCACCGTCGAAGGAGGCTGCGGTGAAGACGCTGCCTCCGCCGGCAGTCGTGGCCGAGTTCGCCGCCGCCGCCGGGCAGGTGCGCTGCGTGCCGCTTTCGTGGAAGGTCAGCCAGGAGAAGGACGTCGTCGGCTACGAGCTCGAGCGCGCGGACTCCGAGACGGGCGAGTTCGTCCGGCTCAAGGAGCTGAAAGCCTCCGTCGTGACGTTCCTCGACGGGGGGAGCGACCCAGGCGACCTCGAAGACGACCATCCATACCGCTACCGCATTAGGGCCTACAACGACATGGGCTCGTACGGGGCGTGGACGTCGCCCGCCGCTGTGCGGAC
>JAFRBA010000269.1 GCA_017405115.1 Kiritimatiellia bacterium | reverse complement strand
TGGCTGCTGCGGTCGCCCGAGAACACTACGGCTATCTCGCCGCCGCCGACAGCGCATACGCTGGGCCAGCCGCAGTAGCGGTCGGCGACGCCGGAAATCGACTTCGTCCAGATGATGTGGTCCGCATTGATCTCGCCTGCCAACGCAGAACACGCGAAGACCAAGGCCGTCGCAACCAACGGGCATATTTGTTTCACGCATATTCGTTTCACACCCATCTACTCCTTCCTGCTTGCCGCAATGATACCAAAACCGCGCGGCGCGCGGGTTCGCATTCTCGCATCTGCGTTTTTGCGTACGGCAACGGCAAAACAGCCCCTTCGCTCTCAGCCAAGGTGAGAGCCGTATTCGAATCCCATCCTCAAGCAAGCGCCTCGAATATGGCTTGCGGGGAGGCCATGCGGCCGCGACCGCTGGAGCCGCACGCGAGCTCGCCATCGGCCGGGGCGACGACGCGGACTCCGCGGGCGGCAAGCGCGGCGACGTTCTCCCTAGTCGCCGCGTTCTCCCACATGCCGTCGTTCATCGCCGGGGCCACGAACACCGGCGCGCGCGTCGCGAGGAGGACGGAGGTGAGCAGGTTGTCCGCAATGCCGAAGCGCATCTTGGCGAGCGTGTTGGCCGTCGCGGGCGCCACGACAACCAGGTCGGCGGCGTCGGCCAGCGCGACGTGCTCCGGCTTCCACTCGGCCGGCGGCGCGAACTGGTCAACGAACACCTGGTTGCGGGAAAGCGTCTGGAATGTGAGAGGCTGGACGAACCTGCACGCTGCCGGCGTCATCACTACGGTGACGTCGTCGCCGGCCTTCACGAAGAGCCGCACCAGCTCCGCCGCCTTGTAGGCGGCGATCGACCCCGTCACCCCGAGCACGACCCTGCGTCCGCTCATGCCGCAAGCCCCCTTCTCATGTCGGCGACCGCGGCGCGCATGTCAGTCTGCCTGAAGAGATAAGAGCCGGCGACGAACATGTTCGCGCCCGCCTTCGCCGCGCGCACCGCGGTCTCGGCGTTGATTCCGCCGTCCACCATTATGTCAAGCCCAGGGCGCATCGCGCGGATCGCCGCGATCTTCGGAAGGCAGTCGTCTATGAAGGCCTGCCCGCCATACCCCGGATGCACAGTCATCGCGAGCACCTCGTCCACCTCGTCCAGATAGGGGACGACTCGTTCCACCGGAGTCTCTGGGTTGAATGCTATGGCGTTGCGGAGGCCCAGCGAGCGGATGCGCCTCAGCTCGCAGTGGATGTCGCAGTCGGCCTCCACGTGTATCTGGATCGTCTGCGCTCCGGCGTCCGCGAACTTCTCGACGTACAGGTCCGGGCGGGTCATCATGAGATGGACGTTCCGGTAGAACGCCGGCGCGGTGCGGCGGGCGAGCGCGACCACGTCGGGGCCGAACGACAGGTTCGGCACGAAGTGGGCGTCCATGACGTCGAGGTGCAGGGCGTCCGCTCCGGACGCCTCCGCGCGAAGGATCTCCTCGCCGAGCCGCCCGAAGTCGGCGGCGAGCAACGATGGCAGCATATGCGTTTTCATCTGCAGTACCCTCAGTCGATCTTGACCTCGCCGATCGGATGCTTGTCCTTAGGCTTGTCGAGGCGGAAGGAAAGCACCTGCCGCTTCTCCGTCTTGCGCCCCCAGTCGGTGTAGACCGTCGCCATCACGACCGCCGCGCCGGTGAGCGCCTGGCGGTGCGAGGCGAAGTAGTTGGCGAGGATTCTGTACTTGCCCTTCTGCGCCTCCTTGCGCAGGTACTCCTCCGGGCCGTAGCCGGTCGTGACGTCCTCCGAGACGAACCCTCCGGTCGACGTGCGGCGGTGCTTGTAGAACGCCTCCTCGCCGTCCGGCTCGAGTACGTGGATGTCGACGTCAGTCTCGTCGGTGTCCCACGACATCATGATCCTTAGGTCAAGCGGCAGGTCGCGGCGGAACGCCGCGTCCATCGCCGGCGCGACAGGCGCGGCATCCCATTCCTGGGCCGCGCTCCACGCGATTAGCCCGTTCAGCTCCTCGAGCGCGACGACGCTCGTCTGCATGTCGTTGCCGCGCCGTCCGCTGCGGCGCGCGGCCGGCTCGAACGCGGCGGAGTGGAAAAGGCGCATCGCCTCCTCCACGAGCCGTTTCGCCGCCGCACGGTCGCCGTAGGCATAAAGCGCCTTGCCCCGCTCCGCCAGCACGAGCGCCAGGTCGCGGCGGCTCTGCGCCTCCTCGCCGCGCATCTCGAGGACATGCCGGAACGTCTTGACCGCCTCCTCGAGCTCGCCGGCCTCGCGCAGGCGCCAGCCCATCGTGCGCCAGAGACCGACGTCTTCAAGCTTCATCTCGGAAAGGTTGGAGAGGATGCGCACCGCGAGTGCGCCCTCCTTCGCGTTGAAGAACCACCCAGCGCAGTCGAGGAAGAATGCGGGCGACTTCGCGTACGACTCCCTCTGGCGCAGATACTCGCCGTATGCGTCCTTCTCCTTCCCGATCGCCTTGAGGTACGGCGTCTTCGGGTCCCACGCCGCGATCTTCACCGTCGCGACGGGCGCGGACCGTGACGGCGCGGCGGCGGACTTCGCGGCTGACCTTGGCGCCTCGGCCTCGCACACCTCCTCGTCGGCGACTACCTCGCGAGC
>JAFRBA010000268.1 GCA_017405115.1 Kiritimatiellia bacterium | reverse complement strand
TGATCCGCCGACTTGGAGGCGGACGAGGCTCGAAGTACATAAAGGCATAGACGGCGTAGTGCGGCGGCTCTACAAGGTCTACGGCAGCGAGACGCTGGAGAACGGCGGCGAGAGGCAGTACCCGACCAACTCGCTCCACAGGTTCTTCAAGGTAACGGTCGAGATGCCATAGGGTCTAATATGTGATTGTACGGAGTTGGGGAATGTCCAGACTGTGGTGGTTGTTCGTGATGAGAACGCCCTCGCATTCACCGTTCACCGTTCGAAGTGAATTCCAGTGCCCCAAACAGCCCCGATTTTTGGTATAATACACTCCAAGTTCTTTTTGCGAACAAGGAGAAAATGGGACAACTTGAAGAATCGTCGGAGCTTCAGCTTGACTTCACGAAGCTCGAGAAGGTCGGCCGTCAGGTCTCGGAGACGAGGGCTGCGGGTTCTGCGGAGTGCGACCCCGGGGTGATTCCGGTCGCCGTGCAGAACGCAGACACGAAGGAGGTGATCCTCGTCGCCTACACGAACGAGTTCGCGATGCGCGAGTCGTTCGCGAAGCGCAAGCTCATCCTCTGGTCCACGAGCCGCAACAAGCTCTGGTTCAAGGGCGAGACGAGCGGCGAGACGTTCGACCTCCTCGAGGCGTACGTCAACTGCGAGCAGAACTCGCTTCTCTACGTCGTGCGGCCGTGCCGCGGCGGCATCTGCCACACGAAGAACAAGGCGGGCGCCCCGCGCAACTGCTATTACCGCAGGATCGACTTCGACACGCTGAAGCTGGAGAACGTCGATCCATGAAGCTCTAGAAGTCTAGGCATCTAGGTTCCTAGATGTAAAGAAAGGCAGACAAGAAGATGATAGGACAGGGTCTGGTTCTGATGCTCGCCGGAATGGGCATCGTATACGCGTTCCTCACCATTCTCATCATAGTCACGAAGGTCTCGATGAAGGGCATCGCCCGCTTCGACTCCATCCTCCCGCAGGAGGCTCCGAAGAAGAAGCCGGCTGCGGCAAAGGCCGTAGGCGACGAAGACGCAAACATCGCCCTCGCCATCGCCGTCGCGATGAAAGGGTGACGTGAGACGATGGACGCGAGACGCGAACACGTCTAACGTCTCATGTCTCGCGCCTCGTCTGGTCGAAGGCAAAGCAATTTCAACAAAACAACTAACGGGCAAATCCACAATGGCAAAGAAAAACGTAAAATTCATGCTCACGGCGTTCCGCGACGGGTTCCAGTCCGTCGTCGGCGCGCGCGTTCTCTCCAAAGACTTCCTCCCCTGCGTCGAGGAGGCATACGCGGCAGGCGTCCGCTGGTTCGAGGCCGGCGGCGGCGCGCGGTTCCAGAGCTGCTACTTCTACTGCCAGGAGGATGCGTTCGACGTGATGGACGCGTTCCGCAGGGCCGCTCCCGAGGCCGACCTGCAGACGCTCTCGCGCGGCGTGAACGTCGTCGGCCTGGAGAGTCAGAGCTCCGACATGATCAAGCTTCACGCGCAGATGTTCAAGAAGCACGGCATGAGCTCGATCCGCAACTTCGACGCCCTGAACGACGTGAACAACCTCAAGTGGTCCGGCCAGTGCATCCACGACGCGGGGCTCAACCACGAGGTCGTCGTGACGATGATGGGCCTGCCGCCCGGAATCGACAACAAGGGAACGCACACGCCCGAGTTCTACCGCGACCGCCTCAGGATGATCATGGACGCGGGCATTCCCTTCGACCGCGTGGCGTTCAAGGACGCGTCCGGAACCTCCACGCCGACGACTGTGTACAACACGATGAAGCTCGCGCGGCAGCTCCTCGGCGACGGGGTGCACATACAGTTCCACAGCCATGAGACCGCGGGCAACGGCGTCGCCTGCTACCTAGCCGCGCTCCGCGGCGGCGCTGACGGCCTCGACCTCTCGATGGCGCCGATGAGCGGCGGCACCTGCCAGCCCGACATCATCACGATGTGGCACTGCCTCGACGGCGATCCCGACTTCGGCTTCGACTTTGACATCAACAAGATCAAGAAGGCGGAGGACTCCTTCAAGAACGCGATGCAGAAGTACTTCCTGCCGCCGGAGGCCATGAGCGTCAACCCGCAGATCGTGTGGAGCCCGATGCCGGGCGGCGCGCTCACCGCCAACACGCAGATGCTTCGCGACAACAACATGATGGACAAGTACGACGACATGATCGCGGAGATGTACGACTGCGTGCGCCTCGGCGGCTTCGGGACGTCCGTGACGCCCGTCTCGCAGTTCTACGCGCAGCAGGCGATCCAGAACGTCATGTTCGGCAAGTTCAACAAGTTCTCCCCCGGCTACGCGAAGATGGTGCTCGGCTATTTCGGCAAGACGCCCGTCCCGCCGGACCCGGAGATCGTGAAGAAGGCGAGCGAGTTCATGGCGTCGAGCGACCTCAACAAGGCGTACAGCGAGCCGACCACCAAGACCGTGCTCGAGATGAACGACGCAGATCCGAAGAAGGGCGGCGCGGTCGCCAGGAAGATGCTCGAGGACGCGGGGCTTCCCGTCACCGACGAGAACATCTTCATCGCCGCGTCGTGCAAGGAGAAGGGCATCCTGTTCCTCAAGGATCCGTCGAAGGCGCCCATGGGGTGCCGGTTCGCGAGCGCAAGCGAGCCCTCCGTAGCCGGCGGAGCCGCGAAGGGGGGCGTCACCGTCACGATCAACGGCAAGGCCTACGGCGTCGAGATCAAGGGCGACGGCAAGGCGGTCGTCAACGGCAAGGAAGTCGCGTTCTCCACAAAAGCAGGGTTGCCCTCCTCCGCCAAGGCTACGGAGGGCGGCGCCTCTTCCGGAGGCGCCGGCGGCACAGAGGTGAAGGCCCCCGTGCCCGGCACGATTCTCCGCGTCACCGCGTCGAGCGGGCAGAAGGTCTCCAAGGGGGACGAAATCCTCGTCATGGACGTGATGAAGATGGAGACGCCCGTCACGGCTCCGTGCGACGGCACGGTGACGGTCGTCGTCGCCGCGACCGACAAGGTGGCGACCGGCGACGTTCTGGCGGTTATCGGGTGATTTCTAGGTTTCTAGGATTCTAGGCTTCTAGAATTCTAGGTTCCCAGGCTTCTAGAAAGGACACTACGGAATGAAACGCTTTTTATTGGCCCTTGCCGTTGCCGCCTGCGCCGTTGGTGCGCAGGCCGCCGATGTCGACGCGGCCCCGGCCTGGGAGCAGACGCTCACCAAGGTGAAGAACCTCTCCGGCGACACCGGCATCTCCGGCTTCTTGAAGAAAGAGGCCCCGGCCTACATCACGGGCAACTTCGCGGAGGGGGACCGGGCCGAGAAGCCCGACTTCACCAAGCCGCTGCGCCATCCGTCCGACTACGCGAACCGCAACGGCTACTGGGTGATAAGCAAGCTCCAGGCGAAGGCGGCATCCTCGTCGACCCACACGGTTGAGGTCGGCGACTGGGTCGGCGGCTACTTCGACGAGAATGGCGCGTTCGTCAGGGGCCATGAGGTTAAGACGCTCTTCGGCATGCCGTACGGCGTCGGGCAGCTCATCATGATACCGGTCTGCCTCGTGCTCATGTACCTCGCGATCGTGAAGGGCTTCGAGCCGCTCCTGCTGCTGCCGATCGGGTTCGGCGGTCTCCTCGCCAACTGCCCGCTTGCGGGCGTGACCGCCCCCGCGATGATGCACGACGGCGTGATATCGTTCCTCACGAGCGGAGTTCCCGTGATGTCCGGCGGAATCGTGGAGCCCGGCGGGTTCCTGTACTATTTCTTCAAGTTCGGCATCGACACGGGCGTCTTCCCGATCATGATCTTCATGGGCGTCGGCGCGATGACGGACTTCGGACCGCTGATCGCCAACCCGAAGATGGCGCTTCTCGGCGGCGCCGCGCAGTTCGGCATCTTCTTCGCGCTCTTCGGTGCGCTCGGCCTGGCGTCGCTTTTCCCGGGCTTCTTCGGCGACGTGCTGCCCGTGAAGGCCGCGGCCTCCATAGGCATCATCGGCGGCGCTGACGGCCCGACGGCGATCTGGCTCACGTCGCGGCTGGCGCCTGACCTCCTCGGCGCGATAGCCGTGGCGGCGTACAGCTACATGGCGCTTGTGCCGATCATACAGCCGCCGATCATGAACGCGCTGACGACCAAGGCCGAGCGCGCGATCAAGATGCCGCCGCTCCGCGAGGTGAAGCGCATAGAGAAGATATGCTTCCCGCTCGTGGTGCTTCTCCTCTGCGCCGTCCTGCTGCCGTCCGCGGTGCCGCTCATCGGCGCGCTGATGCTCGGCAACCTCGCCAAGGAGGCGGGCCCGTCGGTCGCCCGCATCTCCGACACGATGTCCAACGCGCTAATCAACATCGTCACGATCATGCTCGGTCTCTCCGTCGGCTCGAAGCTCGCGTGCGAGAAGTTCCTCTCCGGGACGACGCTCGGCATCCTCGCGCTCGGCCTCTGCGCGTTCTGCGTAGGGACGGCGGCGGGCGTCCTCATGGCGAAGCTCATGAACGTCTTCTCGTCGAAGGACAACAAGATCAACCCGCTCATCGGCTCGGCCGGCGTCTCGGCCGTTCCGATGGCCGCGCGCGTATCCAACAAGGTGTCTCTGCAGAACGACCCGACGAACTTCATCCTGATGCAGGCGATGGGCCCGAACGTCTCGGGCGTCATCGGTTCGGCGGTGGTGGCCGGGGTGCTGTACACGCTTTGCCGCTGACGGGGCCGGGGGCGATGGGTTCGACGTTCGTATCACTGGCGCTGAAGTTCTTCTTCCTCTTCACCCCGTTCTTTGCGCTGTCGATGTTCCTGGCTATGACGGCCGAGAGGAGCCAGGCGGAGCGGCGGGCGCTCGCGAACCGGGTCGCTCTGGCCACGGTCGTGATATCCGGCTCGCTGCTGTTCTTCGGGCAGCTCATATTCGACCTGTTCGGGATAACCGTAGACGCGTTCAGGATAGGCGCGGGGATACTCCTCCTGCTGACTGCGATATCGCTGATGAACCCGAAGGCCGTCGCGGCGAAGGAAGGGGAGGACATCTCGGTCGTTCCGCTCGCGATGCCGGTCATAGTCGGGCCTGCGTCTTGCGGGGCCATAATGGTCGTTTCGGCGGAGCTGCACTCGGCCGGCATGAAGCTCGTGGGGTTCGCGGCCCTTGCCGCCGCGCTGTTCTTCATATGGCTGATCCTCCTTCTCGGGACGTGGCTGGAGAGGCGCCTTGGGAGGCGCGGGCTCTCGATACTGATGCGCCTGACGGCGCTCATCCTCGCCGCGCTTTCCTCGCAGATGATAATGACGGGCGTCCGGGGGTTCCTCGGCGGCAATGCATAGTCTTGTAGATCGCGTAGTCGAGAAGATAGTAGCCGGAATTGCCGCGGAAAGGTTTCCGGTAGGCGGATGCCTGCCGTCGCGCAAGAATCTCGCCGCTGGGCTGAAGGTGGGTGAGCGCACTGTCCGCACCGCAATTGCGCGTCTTTCGGCCGATGGCGTCCTGGAGGTTCGGCGGAGGGTCGGTGCAATCGTGCTGAAGCGTCCTCAGAAGAGGCGGTGGCTTTTTCTGGACGTCCGTAGCGAAGACAACGGCAGTTGTTCCGGTTCCATGTTCTCGTTGGGGGTTCGGCGGACAGTTGAGAAGGCCGGATGCCGCTATACCGACGTGCAACTTTCGCACGATGGCGTGAGGGCGCTGAATCTTCAGCCGCTTGTCAAGGTGCTGAACGAAAACCCCGACTTCGTGCTTATCCGCGCGCCGAACTGCCGACTGCCTGCGGTGGCCAGATGCGTGGCGGAGCGCGGATTCACGTATGCCACGGTCTCGAACGTCGTGGTTTCGCGCGACAAGTGCGTCGGCAACGTGTGCTTTGATGCGTCGCAAGCGGTTGGCGAGTTCGTACGCGACTGCGTGCGCGCCCGCATCCGGTCCGTGCTCCAGGTTGATTTTGGCGGCGATTCCTATATCGATGCGCAGAGCGATCTTGAGGCGCAAGGAATCGCCGTCGAGCGCCTTGCCACTCCCAGGGGTTCTGACTATGACGGTCTGGATGCCCTGGTAAGGGACGCAGAGCGGGCGATGTCCAATCGCCTCCGTCGTGGCTCCCTGCCGGACCTTGTCTTCATAACCGACGATTTTCTGGCGAACGGGGCCATCTCGGCTTTGTACCAAAGAGGATACCGCATTCCGAAAGACGTGAAGGTGGTTTCCTATGTGAATCGCGGTTCTGGGTTCGCATTCCTGAATACAATGGCCTGTCTGGAGTCTAATCCGTTTCAGGAAGGTTCGAATTGCGCGAAATCCGCATTGCATTATCTGAGGACCGGATCTTTTACACCGTACGTGAATTCACCCGTATATCGTCGAGGACTATCCTTCCCGGTGTTCTAGTGCGCGGCTGTATTTTGGACCAATTGGATCGTTTCCTGTCGGTTGCGAGCGGGCGTAGGTTTTGGCTATAATCATGCCCGATGAACGAGTTGTCTTGGAAACCTCTGGCTTTGGCCCTGTCCGCCTGTGTGCATTTTGCCGCGCTGAATGCGGCGGTACCTGGCGAACAGGCGCAATGCGGGGGCCTTACGAACGGTTCTTGCCTCGTCATCTGGACACCCGACAGACTGAAATTGGGGAATGGCGTCTTCTCACGCGTCTTTCGCCCCGGCGAACGGGGGCTTGAGACGGTTTCGCTCAAGGTCGGCGGACGAGAGCTTCTGCATCAGAGCTGCGGTCGGAATGCCTTGCAGAAGCAGGTGCGCTTCATCAGGGTGACGGCCAGTGCCCAGCCGCTGACGCTTGTTGGCAAGGCGGGAGTCAGGATTGTTGCGTCTTCAGGCGATTGGACCGAGGCACTTTCGCTTGCGGAGGGCATGGATGGAATCGTCAGAGAGGCGACGCGGCTTGACTTCCGGTTCGTGCCGACCGGCGATGTCTGGCAGGACATGCCTCGCGAAGACGAAGCCTGGCGGGCTGGTGCAGATTCCATGCGTTTCGCATGGCCGCATGCGAAGGTCGTCGCATATGAACTGCACGACCAGACGGACGTCAACGACGAGAAGCTCTTCAAGCGCGAATGGCTTCCGACGACCCTCGCCGCGCCGCAGCGACTCGACGAGTCGATAGCGGCGGTCGAAGACGTGCTGACAGGCGCCGGAGTCGCATTTGCGCGCCTCGCGCCTCTGCACGCTTCGCGTCCGTGCGCAATGCCGGACTACGCATTCACGGCAGCAGGGAACCGCTTGACGTTTGCGGCCGTCCGGAATGGCTGGCCGGTTGCGGAAATCGCATATGTCGGCGGCGTGCGCGGGCGCACACGCGCGCTGCACTCAATGCAGCGCGCGCTGCGCGACTATCGCGCGGACCGCGACGGATTGCTCGTCTCGAACACCTGGGGCGACAGCAACGCCGACCGGCGCATCAACGCGGACTTCATCGCGGCGGAAGTCAGGGCGGCTGGGAGGGTCGGCGTCGACGTCGTGCAGATTGACGACGGCTGGCAGAGAGGGAAAAGCATCAACTCTCTGCTGCTTAGGGCCGGCGAGAAAGGCAAGTGGGGGAATTTTCGCGAGAATGCGCAGTTCTGGAAGGTCGATCCTGTGCGATTCCCGGACGGACTGGGCGCGCTCGTCAAATTGGCTCGCGAGCGTAGCGTCGAACTCGGGCTCTGGTTCGGCCCTGATTCCACGCACGACTGCGCGGCCTGTGAGGAGGACGCGGAGACGCTCCTTGAATTCTACCGCGTTCATGGAATCCGGTACTTCAAGATAGATTCACTTGAGATGTCGTCAGAGGCGGCGTTCGCCAATCAGCGCAGGTTCTTCGACCGACTGCTCCGGGAATCGCATGGCGCGATTGTGAGTGATTTTGACGTCACTGGCGTCGCGAAGCGCCCCGGATACTTCGGGCTTCCCGATGTCGGGCCGATCTTTCTGGAGAACCGAATGTGGAAGAGGGGGCATTATTGGCCTCATCAGACGCTGCGGAGCCTGTGGTCGCTCGCCGAGGTAGTCGACCCCATGCGCCTGCGCGTCGAATTCCTGAATCCGCATCACGGAGCCGGGGAGTATCCCGCTGATTCGCCGCTTTCGCCCGCGCACTATCGTGTGGATGCGTTGTTTGCGATCGCCATGGTCGCCTCGCCGCTTGCATGGATGGAGCTTTCCGAGCTTGACAGGGATTCGGCGGCGGAGCTTCGCCAGGCGGTGGATGTATGGAAGTCGAATCGTGAGCGGCTGCATTCCGGAATCACCTTTCCGATTGGCGAGAAGCCGGATGGCGTCGCGTGGACCGGCTTTGCCACATGCGCCGCCAACGGCCGCTGCGGTTTTGTGCTCCTTTTCCGCGAATTGAACGAGAATGCCGGCTATGAAGTCGATCTCTCGGCATTGGTGCCGTCGGCCAGGGCGGCGAATGTCATAGCGGGGAACGGGACGGCGAAGCTTGTCGGGAAGAGGCTTGCTGTCGGCATCCCGCGGCAACTGGACTATCTCTGGATCGAACTGAAGTGACAACCCTGTCGCAGCGAAAGGAAAACCAAAAATGAAGATGCCATCCGCGATAGTCCTCATGTCCATCGGAGCAAGTCTCCATGCGACGACATACTACTGGATCGCCAACGATCCGGGCACGCAGCAGTGGGCGGACGCGACCAATCTGAACAACTGGTCGACGAGCTGGGTGAACGGCTATCCGGATCCTGGTGTGCATCCGGCTGCGCTTCCCTCGTCAACGGACGAGCTATGGCTTTGTCGCGACATGATGCTGGATCTGAAGGGACAGTCCATTACGGTGAAGGCGCATCAAAATGGCGTCAAATACAAACTGGGGGGCACGAGTGAATATTGGGGCGCTGCCGATCACCGCTTTGCCGTCACCAACGGAACTCTTGAGGTGACGGGCGAGTTTAGGATGCGTAGCCGGGCCGGATATGCGGTTTACAAGGATGGCGTCTTGAGCCTTCCCGGATATCCGAAGCCAGGGGAGTCTTCGGCAAACACGTGCCCTCTGGATGTGTATGAGGGCGGATGCCTCAAGATGCGCGGACACGTCCAGGCCTACAACATGTCCATAACCGTTCACGCGCTCGGCTCGATGGAGATCGGCCAGGTCTACCCGCTAAACAACACGAGCTACCCGAGCGTCATAGAGAACTACGGCGCAATAGAGCCTGTCGACGGATACGCATTCCGGCTTCCGCACAACTACGGGCAGAATTCGGCTTCAAGCCTCACGCTGCGCCAGAAGGCCGGCGTGTGGAAGTTGAAGGGCAATGTGGACAAGCAGACCTCGGGGGATAAAAAGGCCCTGTGCCAATACTTCTTCGAACTGAGCGGCGGGACGCTGTCGTGTGAGCAGAATGCCGCCTTTTGCGACGTGACGGCGTCGATGGCCCCCGACGCCGACGCGACCGTCGAGGTCGCCTCCGGGAAGACGGCCGACTTCACGGGCTTCGCATATGGCACTAACACCGTGCTGAGGAAGACCGGAGCCGGCGCTTTGACGCTGTCCGGTGCTTTCCCGTCAGAGCTTGCGGTGACCGCGGGCAAGGTCTCCGTCGCGGGCGCGAGCACGGCCAGCTTCTCGCGTCTAAGGCTGCCCACTGGGACTGCCTTGGAGATCGGGCAGAGCATCGACGTCGGTACACTGGACATCGCGGACGACGCGACGGTCACGGTCGCGGCCTCGTCCCTGTCTTCCGGGGCGGTTCTTCTCACGACTGGCGACGCGACGGCGCTTTCCGCAGTCGCCGCGGCCGTGAACGCCTCGCTTGACGCCGAGACCGGCCTCGAGGCGAAGGTCAGGAACGGGTCCGTCGTGCTGGAGGTCGTCTCAGAAGAAGACCGGAATACGATTACGGTCAATGAAGGTTCGACGACGCTCTCGCAATGGATTGCGACGGCTGGATCTCCGGCCAAGGCCATCGCCCTCGTCAAACGCGGCGGCGGAACCCTGGTCATGGACATTGACACCACTGACTACACCGGCGGGATTACGATCAAGGAGGGTGCGGTCAGAATCGCGAACGTCGGCCAGCTTTGCGCGAATGGCTCGGTGATCGTGGTCGAGGACGGCGCGAGCCTCATCGTGAATCCCAGCGCCGCGAACTCGATGGATTTCGGCACGCGTGAGATACACCTCTGCGGCGCAGGCATCGGAGGGGCTGGCGCGCTGATCGACGAGGCGTCAAACCAGCAAAGGTATTCGTACGGGCTTCTCTCCGGGGTCGTGGTTCTTGAAGGGGACACGACGATAGCCGCGACCGGCTCGGAGCACAAGGACTTCGCTTCGGGGCTGAGGCTCGACATGAAGGGGCACACGCTGACGGTCAGGAGGACGCATGTCGAGCACAAGGTGCGATTCTACGCCAACGAGCCATTTGAGAATCCGGGGCACATCGTTCTCGACACCTGCGGCGTTTTCTTCGACGGGCAGAGGGAGATTTCGTGCTTTGCCAGCGGCGCCGACACGAACACGCTGACCATGGCGGCCAGCGGCGTGGCCGAATTCTGGAATTCGCCCTGCACGAACGGCAACTGGAAGATGATCTGGCCGAGCGGCGGATATCCCAAGGCCAAGAGCGGAACCAGCAACGCCTATCCGGGGCCGGTTGAGTTCCGCAGCGGGACTTGCCATTTGCAGGGTACGTCCGGCTGCGCCCTGACCTTTTCCGGGAAGGTGTCCGGTGCGGGCGTCCTGAACTTCAGCCAGCACGGGCTGACGCTTGGACTCGTCAACCCGGAGAATGACTTTCTCGGCAGGATCCAGGGTCTGAACGGCGACACCTTAAGGCTTGCCGGTTCGGTCGCGGAACTCGACGGGGCGAGCGGAACCGTCGCGCTGGTGCCATTCGTCGGGCTTCACGAAGGCGAAGTCTTGTTCGACGAATCCGAGACGCAGTCGTGGCGCGATAGATATGATGCTGGGGCGATAGTCATCAGCAACCGCATCGCGAAGGCGCTCAGGTACTTCACCGACGGCACGGCCTCGCGGAACAACATGCTCATGACATACGCAGGGCAGATGTTCGTACCCGGAGCGGAAACGGCGACCTGGAACGTCCATCTCTGCATGAACCATTATGCGAAACTCTACATTGACGGCGAATCCAGAATCGATCAGCGGTGGTGGACGGACAACAAGAACGTCGACATAGAGCTGACGCCGGGCTGGCACCGATTCGTCCTGAATTCGCTTGCGACCACGGCACATGGTCCTTCTAGTGCCAATGGCGGGTGGGTGGACGGCAACGGCGTCAGTTGCTACACCAAGGGTTTTGCCATAAAGTTCTCGGCGGGTGCGGGTGCGAACAGCGATGAATACTACGTGCCCGCCGACGACGGTTCCGGCACCGTGTTCCGCACCGTGGTCGGGGCCCGGATCGACAAGCTGAAGATGCCAGCTTCGGGGATGGTCGATCTTGGGGGGAACACTCTCACTGTCGGCGAATTGTCGGGTTGCGGAATCTTGTACGGCGGCAACCTGGTAGTCACGGGCAACTTGGTGGTCGCAGCTTCGGATGTCGGCGTGAATCGCCTGTCCGTCGGCGGCACGGCGACTTTCGGCCCTGGATCCGGGGTGGTCGCGTCCGGCGGCCGGATCAGGCTGCATGGTGGCAGCGAAGCGATCCTGACGGCGGAGGACGGCATTTCCGGCGAGATACCGGAGTTTGTCGCGCCAGATGGCAGAATGCGCCTTGCGCTCACCCCTGACGGCAGGTCTCTTGTCGCGAGCGGGTCGGGGGTGAGCATCATAATCAGGTGACACGCAATGGCGGACGACGTTGTTAGCATTCCTTTTCGCGCCCTGCTTTTTGCGGCGTCGTGCGCCCTGTGCCTGGCGGCCTGGGGGCGACGCGACGCGACCGAATTCACAGTCAGCCTCGGTTACGCGCCGGAATCTCCCTGGGAGAAGCCCTGCCATGTAAATTCTTCGCCTTCCGGATTTGACCTCTACATATCTCCGTCCACGATTTCGTATGTCGTCGGCGGAAGCGAGAGGCGAATCCACGGGCGGGTGGTGCATCCCCAGGGCGTGACGGACGGGAAGCGTCACCATTACGCCGCAGTGATTGGCCAGGATGCTGTCGATGTCTACTTCGATGGCTGCAAGCTGTCGCGGACAGAGGTCGCGGGGTTCGGCACGTTTGACGTGGACTCGATCAGAGTCGCAGACGGTGTGCCGGGGCGCGTCGACGGATTCACGGTCGTGCCGTCCGCCGTCCGCCCGCAGGAGCGCCCAGTGGTGCCGCTGGTTCCGGGCGTGTATGCGTTTTCGGCGATGGATTGGGTGCACCCTGGAAATTTCGCAACGAAGCTGACGAATGCAACAGTCGAGGTCTCCGTGTCAACGGCGGCCAACGAGCGAGAGAACGTGCAGCTCATCGTCGTGCCGGACTCTCGCGACTGCAAAACGCTTGACGTTCGGGCGGAGAGCTCGTTGTGCACACGTGACGGAATTAGGACGAACTTCGGGTTGAAGTTCAGCCGCATCCGCTATACGCCGGTCCCGAAGCCGAGCCACTTCATGTATGCGGGCATGAAGATACCGGATCGCCTCGAGGCGGCACAGGCCGTTGCGCGCGAGGGCGATGGTCCGTTTGCCGTCTGGCTCGAGGTCGAGACTCCGTGCGGAACGCCGCCTGGCGCATATCGCGGCTGGATTGAAATTTCCGTGGAGGGAGGCCTGCGCGGTCGCATCCGCCTGGAAGTCCGCGTCTTCGGATTCGAGCTGCCGCGGGAAAACGCAGTGCCGACGCTCGTCAACCTGTGGGACCGCGACATCCTCTCATACGCCGACGGCGACCCGAAGCGGTTCCTCGCGTTGCTCGAGTCATACTGCGGTATGCTCGTGGAGCATCGAATGAACCCCATATACCTCCACGAGGCCGACCTAATTGTCGATGCGGATGCACGCAGATGCTACCCCGATTATTCCGACGGCGCGGAGAACTGGGGAGCGTTCGACGAGCTGACCGGGAGGCTTGTGGAACGGGGCATGAGCCGTGTCGTGGTCGGCCCGTTCTACCGTTCGCCAGACGCATGGCGCAAGACCCGGAACAAGGAAAAGACCTGGCGCGCCGTGCTGGAGCACGTGAAGGAGAAAGGGTGGCTTGAGAAGTCCGTCGCCTACTGCATCGACGAGTGGGGCGAGCGCGATCTTGAAGAGGCTTCGCGTGTCGGCGAAGCGATGAAGGAATGGGCGCCAGGGATAAAATGGCTGATCACCGGAGCGAACAAGAACTACCCGGCGCCAGACCGGCTGCCTGCGGTAGACATCTGGCTGCCGGCGCTCCATTGGGTCAATCCGCTTCAGAAGGCGGCGGAGCAGGCGCGTGGCAGGGAGGTCTGGTACTATGTCTGCACCGGCCCGCAATTCCCCGTCCCCAACCTGCATGGCGACACGCCACTCGCCGCCATTCGTATGGTGCCGGGTTTCGGCATGCGCTTCGGGTTTGACGGCTTTCTGCACTGGGGGGCGAACTTCAACACGGGCAGGCGCGCCAAGCCGACGGCCGCCTATGAGTACGGCGAGGGCCAGTACGTCCTCGCCGGGGAGAACGGCGAACCCGTGGCCACCTGCCGGCTCAAGGCGTTAGCGGACGGCATGGAGGACTGGATGGCGTTCCACATGCTGAGCGGAATCGATGCCGGTCGCGCGAAGGACCTCATGAAGGAGCTTGAGGCGATTGTTCCTGCGCGGACTTTCGACGCTGCGATCCCGATCGACATCAAAAGCCCCAGTGAAGGATCATACGGCACGTTTCTCGATCCGTACGCCTTCTATCGGACATACACCGATCCAGCATGCTACCTGGCCTGGCGCGAGCGGCTTTATGCGGCGATTGAAGCCTTGGACAAAAAGAAGAGGAGGACGATTCCATGATTCGACTTGCAACGGAAATCCTGGCACTGGGATGTGCGGCCAGCGTATTCGCGGCGACGCCTGTCCTGACTGTACCGAAGGCGAGGATGACGCCTGAAGTCGATGGTGTCCTTTCGCCTGGCGAATGGGACGACGCGGCCCTTGTCACCGGGACTCAGCTGACAAGCGACCGCGGCTTCGCCACCGAGCAGACGCGATTCTACCTAAAGTGGGATGTACACAACCTTTATCTTGCTGCCGTCTGCTCCGATTCGAATGTCGCCGGCATCGACCTTGAGAATCCGTACAACGATTGCATCGAGCTCTTTCTCGTGGAACCGGGTTCCGCAGACGTGACGCAGTGGATCCTCTATGCGGCGGGAAAGGCGGACGCGATACGGGTCGATGCCGAATACGGCGCCGGGTATGTGACGCCGAATGGCAAGGCGGAGACGTCCACAAGGATAAATGCAGGCGACTGGACGATTGAGTGCCGCATTCCTGCGGAATCGTTCTCAAGGGCCGCGCTGACGACGCGATATCCGCTTCGCTTCAACGTCTATCGTTCGTTCAATGAGAATGGCATGCGCCGCAGAGACGGGCGCGGGCCGGAGTATGGCGGCTTTGTGCACGTCTCCGGCCAGCTCTGCAAGCCGCTGGATTTCGCCGAGCTCAACCTCGCGGAGGCGATGCCGGAGCCGGTCCGAATGCTGAGGGCGGACGATTCGGGGTGCGCGTTCGCGCCGATCGCCGGCGCCAGAGTGATGGCGGTGACTAACGGGAATAGCACGACCTGGATGATTGCAAAGGGGGAGGATGTCCTTTTCAGGAACAGGTATGACCGCCCATTGGATCGCGCTGCCGGACAGAAGGAGGCGCATGCGTTGCAGCGCGGCGTCAAGGGGCTTGCAGTCAACGTCTTCGACTCGATGACGAGCATCGACCCGTCTGCGGCATACGCTCCGCAGGCGGAACCGCCCGGCGTGCGACTTATGGTGGCGCAAAACGAGCGCGAGGCCGTTCAGCTCCAGCTTCTGGCGGGCGAGGGCGACGTGAAGAACGTGACGGTTCGCGTCGGCGATTTCTTGTCCGGGAAAGGCGAGCGGCTACCTGCCTCGGCGTGGACTCTTTCGCGGGCGGACACGGTCGTTGCCGATCCGGTCGGCTACCCGTCGACGCACGGCGCGGGCGATTACTACGACCCCTTGCGACCGTTCACATCCTTGATGGTTCCCGCGCTGAAGCACGCCGTTGTGTGGGTGGAGGTGCGCACTGGCCAGGATGCGAGCCCGGGCATCTACAAGGGCGACATTGTGGTTGAGTGCGAGGGAAGGAACGTGGCGACGATTCCCGTCGTCGTCGAGGTCCGAGCCTTCGCGCTGCCGCGCAAGCAGAGCTTCCGCACTGCGTTCAACCTCTGGGAGCGAGAGATATACCGCATCGGGTTCGAGGGGAAGAAACGTTCGCCGGAGGAGTTTGCAAAGCTGATTGAGGACTACCTAATGGTGCTTGTTGATCATCGTGTCGCGCCACTCGTCAACCGGAACTTGAACCTGCTGCCGCCCGATTTTCGCGTTGTGATGGAAAAACACTATCTTTCCGCCATGAAGGCTTGTGCCGAGGCCGGGGCCTCATCTTTCTACATTGGGCCTGAAGTGGCGCATGCCGATTATGCGAAGATAGAGGAAAAGCCATGGAAAAAGCTATGGAAGGGTCTCGTGGACGAGTGTCGTGCGGCCGGCCTCATGGAGACGGCCTATGCATATCCTGTTGACGAGCCAGGGAACAAGAATCGACATCTGGTCAACCGCATGACGCGATGGATGAAGGAGGTTGCGCTTGATCTCAAGATCCTCGTGACGGGGGCCTGCTCGAAGATGCCGGCTTCGCAGTTCGAGAACATCGACATCTGGTGTCCGGCGAGCCATTGGGTCAACTGGCGCAACAAGGACATTGCCCAAAAGGAGGGCAAGGAGGTCTGGTGGTACCCGTGCTCGGGGCCGTGGTATCCGTATCCCAACTACCACCTCGACATTGAGCCGGGCGCGTGGCGCATCCAGACGTGGATGAGCTGGAAGTGGAAGTTCGACGGCATTCTCTACTGGGCGGCGGCGTTCTACAACGTGGAGGACAAGACGCTGCGGCACAACAATAGCTACTCCGTCAACGGAGACGGCGTGCTCGTATATCCCGACGGAGAAGAGCTTGCTCCCGTGCCGTCGATACGGCTCAAGGTCATTGCCGACTCGATGGAGGACTACGAGTATTTCGTCATGCTGGACCGCGCGGCATCCGCTGCGGAGTCGGAAGGACGCGATGCCGGACTTGTCGCGGCGGCGCGTCGGGTCCTCATGCTTGATGGCATGGTGGAGTCGATGGACCGCTATGCGCTCAAGGGGTGGCAGTATGACGCCGTCCGCCGCGAAATCGCCGATCTCATCGAAAAGCTGACGCGTTAATACAACGCAAGGCACGCTTTCCATCTACACGAAAAGAGGCACTGCGGATGCCGCAGGGAACTTAAAGGTGCAAATCACACCAGAACGGACGCATGTCCGCTTTGGCGTAACTAAAACTGATAGGTGTCCGCTTTGGAGGGGTCGGCGGGTTCGGTGATTGTGTTCGCGTCCGCGTTTTTGGTATAATGTCGCCGATACAGCGTAATGGGCGACAGGATCGCGGAAAGGAGAAATTCGACATGGAACTTGGCGGGTTGAGGAGACACATGAAGCTGGCGGGCGTCGTCGCCCTGCTGCTCGCGGCCGCTTGCGGATGCGCGCTTTTCCGCGGCGACGGGCCGGTCGCCGCCGCCGTCTCGCCGGACGGGCGGAACGAGATTCGGCTATACCAGAAGCCCCTTGCGTACGAAGTGCTGCGCGACGGCAAGACGATGGTGGCGAAGAGCCGCATCCAGCTCAGAGTGGCGGGCAAGCGCCTCGGTCGCGACGCTGAGACCGTAGACCCTGTCGTCTCGTCGGGAAGGCTTCTCGGCAAGTTCGACACTCCGGTCTACAAGAAGAGCCGCATCAGCCACAACGGGTACGAGGCGCTCGTCGACTTCGGCGACTGGGCCGTGCGTCTCGTCGCCAGGGACGACGGCGCGGCATACCGCTTCGAGACGAGGTTCAAGGACCGCATCCGCGTCGACGGCGAGAGGGCGGACGTCGTGGTGCCGGACTCCGGCGCAAGGTGCTGGGTGCACTTCACGAACCGCGACGGATGCGAAGAGACCAAGTGCGAGGCGATGCGGGCCGGGGACGTCAAGACCGACAACGACCGCCGCCTCATGGTCTATCTGCCGTTCGTGTACGAGGTGCACGGCAAGACGGTCGCCGTGACGGAGTCGGACGTGCGCGACTATCCTATATGGAACCTGGACGAAGGGGACGCGGACCTTGGCACCGCCCGCTTCCAGGGCCGCTTCGCCGGCTGGCCGAAGCGCTCGTACCACTTTGCGGGCGGGACGAACCGTCTGGACCGCGGCGGGCGCTGGGTGCGCGTCGAGAAGCACGCCGACTGGCTCGTCGAGACTGACGGGACGCGCACCTTCCCGTGGCGGACGTTCGTCCTCGCGGACGAGCCGGCGAAGCTCGTCGGCACCGACATAGTCTACGCGCTCGCGACTCCGAAGGACAAGGACGCCGACTTCTCGTGGGTGAAGCCTGGCAAGGTGGCATGGGACTGGTGGAACGACTGGGACGGCCAGGGCGTCAAGGGCTGCACAACGGAGACGTACAAGCGCTACATCGACTTTGCGGCGAGCGCGGGCGTCGAGTACGTGATCCTCGACGAGGGCTGGAGCGCGAAGCTGGACATATGGAAGTGCAGCCCGGCGGTGGACGTGCCGGAGGTGATCCGGTACGGGCGCGAGAAGGGCGTCGGCATAATCCTGTGGATGGCGTGGGCGCAGGTGGTGGGCGACGAGGAGCGGGTCGCGTCGCATTTCGCGAAGATGGGCGCCGTCGGCTTCAAGGTCGACTTCATGGACCGCGGCGACGCCGAGGTCGCGCGGTTCCTGGAGAAGTTCGCCGCGGCCTGCGCGAAGGAGCGGATGCTCGTCGACTACCACGGCGCGTACCGCCCCAGCGGCCTTCAGCGGCAATACCCCAACGTGCTGAACTACGAGGGCATACACGGGCTCGAGCAGATGAAGTGGAACAACGGCGACCCCGGCATACTGGACAACGACGTGCGCGCCGCGTTCGTGCGAATGACGGCGGGGCCCCTCGACTACACCCCCGGCGCGATGGAGAACTACGCCATAGGGCAGTATCCCCCGAAGTCGCGCTCCTACAGCAGACCCGGCTCCGTCGGCACGCGCAGTCGCCAGATGGCGATGATGGTGCTTTACGAGGCCCCGCTGCAGATGCTTTGCGACAGCCCGACCAACTACATGCGCAACCAGGACTCCCTCGCGTTCATGGCGTCCGTCCCGGTCACATGGGACGACACCGTCGGCCTCTCCGGGGACCCCGACTCGTTCGTCGTCCTGGCGCGCCGCAAGGGCGACGTCTGGTACGTCGCCGGCATCACTAACCGGGACCACCGCATGTACCTCCTGGACAGCTCGTTCCTCGGGGAGGGGACGTGGAGGATAGAGTCGTTCCACGACAGCTGGCGCACGAGGCTGGACGCGCGCGCCTACGACCACGAGCTGATGCGCGTGCGGGCCGGCGAGAAGATTCCCTTCCGCATGTCTTCGGGCGGCGGATTCGTCGCGAGGTTCATAAGAAAAAATGACTAGCACAGTCTACATAGCCAAGAACGTCTACGGCGGCGACGGCCTCGGCCGGCTTGGCGACGGCCGCGTCGTGTTCGTTCCCGACGCATGGGCCGGGGAGCAGGTCAAGGCCGAGATAGTCGAGGAGAAGCGGCATTTCGTCAAGGCCCGGCTCGTCGAGGTCGTGGAGCCCTCGCCTGACCGCATCGACGGTTCCGCGACGGCCGTCCCCGGGATGGTCTATGCGAACCTCTCCCCGAAGGGCGAGCTGAAGGCTAAGGAACAGCAGCTCCGCGAGTTCCTCGAGCGCGCGAGGATCGAGGTTCCGGAGTTCGTCTCCGCGAAGGAAGTGCCGGCGTTCAACTACCGCAACAAAGTGGTGTATCATTTTGCGAAGTACGGCGGTGAATGGCGGATCGGATACCGCGCCGAGCGTTCGCACGAGATACTGGACGTGGCCGAAGACCCGCTTGCGCGCCCCGAGATCAACGCGAAGCTTGGCGAGATCAGGAGGTCCGTGACGATGCTCCTCACGACGGGCCCGGTCCAGATACGCAGGGAGACAGAGCGCAAGGGAAGTGTCACGGTTCGGTGGACCAGGAAGAGCGGCGTCAAGTGGTGGGTCGGCGACGCGCCGAGGGACATGGTCTTGAAGGAGACGACCTGCGGGCTCGACTTCGAGGTTCCTGCGGACGGGTTCTACCAGGTAAACACGGACGTCGGCGAAGAGCTCGCGAAGGCGGTCGCGGCCGAATTCCGGAAGGGCGCGGCGGATGCGCCGGAAGTCCTCGACCTCTACTGCGGCGTCGGGGTGCTGGGGCTCTGCTGCAGGGCTCCGAAGCTGACGGGGGTCGAGTCGGGGCGCCAGGCCGTGGAGTTCGCGAAGCGCAACGCAGCCGCGCAGGGGGCGGCCAAGGCGGTTTTCCACGCGGACCAGGTCGGGCGCAGCCTGCGGAGGGTGAGGGCGGGCTCCCGCACGACGGTGATAGTCGACCCTCCGCGCGGAGGCATGGAGCCGAACGTGCCGAAGTGGCTTGCCTCGTCTGGAGCCGCGCGCATCGTCTACGTGTCGTGCGACCCCGCGACCATGACCCGCGACCTCAAGACGCTTTCGCAGTCCTATGCCGTCGAGTCGGTCCGCTGGTTCAACATGTTCCCCCGCACGGCGCGGTTCGAGACGCTTGTATCGCTGCGATATCGCGCATGAAAGGAACAAGCCCAAAGCAGTCATCGCAAAAGGAAGGTTCTTCTCCTGTGATGAGCCATGCAAACGATGTTGCGCGATCCTACACCGCTTGGATGCATACGGACGTGAGGTGATGTTTGTGCGGCTCGAAAAGCACCTTGCCTATCGTCGTGCGTAGTGCCAAATTCCAAATCGTGCGTCAGATGAAACGAATTCAACAAAGCCAATCGCAGAGGATTTGCCGCCGAATCGCGGGATTCCTTCTCGCGTTCGCGGCAGTTTTGCCGACGCTTTCCGCCTGTGCGGAGAGCGACCTTGACGCCTACATGCGCGGCAAGATTTTCCGCATGTGGGTCAACGACGACGCGGACAAATCCGACTCTGAGACGAATCCTGTTGACATCCCCAAGCAATCTAACGCCGATTGCAATGACGATCATGTGAACGGACGGCGGGATTTGGTCGATTTCTTTCCGCTGTGGATCAACATATCGCCCTTTGCACCGTGGCTTTCTGGCGGACAGGTCGGCGTGCGGCTCAGCCATGCCGACAGCGCAATCAACATCGTTTGGACGAAGCTTGGCAATCTGGAGGCCGGAAAATTCCATCGCGAAGATATCGTGGAGTGCGGCCCGAACCTAGACCAGAACGCCTACGAAGCGACGGTAACGCCTGTAACGGCAGAGGGTATCGAAGTTCCACAGAGGATCATCGATATGATTCTCGCCGATCCGTCAAAGGGTATTGTGATGATGGAGGGGGTGCGGCCAAGCACCGTTCCGCTCACGATTGCGATGCACCTCAAAAACGGCGGCGATACTTTCTTCTCGTTCAGACTCCCGATTACGATATCCCATGTCGAGGACATGTATCGCTGGGCGAACATTCGAGCGGCGGCCCAAGGCGCGGTGGAGAGGCCAACCGATTTGTCGGTGCCGTCGGGACTGCCTGATTCTGAAACGAACGGAAAGCACTTCCTTTTCGTTCACGGCTATTCAGTCAGCGAAGAAAAGGCGCGGGGCTGGGCTTCGGAGATGTTCAAGCGGATGTGGCAGGCCGGAGCGAACTGCGCTTTTACGGCGGTGACATGGTACGGCGACGACAGCCGCCACTGGTGGTATCTTGACAACACGCCGAACTACTACGTAAACGTGGAACATGCATTTGAGTCGGCGGCGGCCTTGGCGAATGTCGCGGTGCAACTTTCCGGCGAGAAGATAATTGCGGCGCACAGCCTTGGCAACATGGTGACTTCAAGCGCAATTGCCGACCACCAAATGCAGGTGTCGGCGTATTTCATGCTGAACGCGGCGGTGCCGATGGAGGCTTACGATGCGGGCGAGGTGACGGACGAGTCCTCCTACAACATGGCGAACCCCGACTGGCATGCCTATACGAACCGCCTTTGGGCGAGCCGCTGGCACGAGGCGTGGATGCGGCTTGACCCGACCGATGGACGTTGCGGCATGACATGGCGTGGACGATTCGCAAGCATCACCAACGCCTACAACTACTATTCGACTGGCGAAGACGTCCTGACAAATGGGAATGGGACAGCGCAGTCGCTTTTCTCTGGCAGTTATGCATGGTACAATCAGGAATCCCGTAAAGGCCAATGGCCGATGCTCTTGCCGGGGAACAACGAAGCTGGATGGTCGTTCAACAGCGACTACGACAATCTGCTTTCCCACATGAACCCTACGAGCGCGGCGGAATTGGCGGACTCGCTGATTTGCACAAACTCTTTTTTTGGCTTGTTCGACGAACGAGGGCTTTACGGAACAAACGGTTCGTTCCTTGCGATACAGCCCGCCGTCCGCATCCATGCGCTTGCCGACGGCATCCCCGCCGAATCCTATGCGGTAGGGGCGAATCGGATCGAGCATGGTTCCGCGTGGGAAAATCGCAATGTAAACATGCCCAATACGGTCAGAGCAAGTTGGTTGGCGTTGTATGGTGAGGACATGAGCGGAAATCCAACTGAATCATGGAAACACAGCGACATAAAGAACCGACCATATCAAGTAGTCCGTGAGGTGTTTTTGTCAATTGTTGAGAAAGGAAATTTACGATGAATAAGTCAATGGCATTTTCAGTGCTGGTTGCCTACATCGGCTGTACAAGCGCCGTCGGTGCGATTTTTCAGAAAGATTCCACGGCACACTTCAAGGTCGTGGACTTTCGCGGCAGCCCGATAAGCAATGCGGCGGTGAGGGTCAATACGCTCAAGAAGTGGATTCCCGGCGAAAACTTTGGTCGAGATGTGATGATGGATGTTTACGGAAATACCGATACCAACGGCGAAGTGAGCATAACGTTTCTCTGTGAATCAATGAATTTCACGTATTCAGTTGGTGCGGATGGTTACTATGGTACGGGTGGTGGGATTGGATTTGCAAGATCGGGAGGCGGCTTTACTCTTCGCCAGACGCAATTTGAGACAAATCTTGTCGTGATGTTGAAGCCGATTGTGAACCCAGTCCCAATGTGCGTCATTGAGATGCCAGTTGATGCGGATAAAGGTAGGCGCTATCCCAATGGTGCTACATCTGGTGTGTGGGGTTTTGATATGAAGGTCGGGGATTGGGTTGTTCCATACGGACGCGGAAACACAGCGGATTTTCATGTGGAATATTCAAAGGAGCATTTCGCTGAGGACAAGGCGCTTGATTGTGCGCTTGTGTTCACCAATAATCTCCATGATGGGTTTTACATCGCGAAATGCACGGGGACACGATTCCGCTCAGATTATACAGTCAATACCAACGCAACTTTTATCAAACGCCTTGACTTTGATTCATGGGGAAAGAAGTATAAAAACAATCTCGCCACGAGACTGCTTGATGACGATGAATACATCGTTATTCGCACACGTAGTAGATGTGATGAAAGCGGCAGGCTGGTGTCTGCGCACTATGGAAAGATTTACGGGGCTATAGGCTTCAGTGGTGAATTCACATGCCGGGGATTGTACTATAACCCCAACGAGAGCGATCCGAACCTTGAGGCTGACACTACGGTCAACCTCATGCCGAACGGCGGAATGGGTTTTGCGCCGTGAGATTCCACATACACACATACGGCTGCCAGATGAACGTGCGCGACTCGGAGGCAGTAGAGGCACTGCTCGTCGCGGCGGGGCACGAGAAGGCCGCCGGCGAGGAGGACGCGGAGCTTGTCGTCGTCAACAGCTGCACGGTTCGCCAGAAGGCCGAGGAGAAGGCCGTCGGCAAGGCTGGCAACCTCATCGCCGCAAGGAAGCTGACCGGCCTCATGGGCTGCGCAGTCAAGCGCATGGGCCCAGACGTGTTCAAGCGTCTTCCTAAGCTGGACTTCGCCGTCGGCCCGCGCGCGCTTGGGCTCATCCCGCGCATCGTCGAGGAAGGGCGGTTCCCCCGGCTCGAGCTTGGCGAAGACCTCGTGCCGGACTGCCTCGCCGCGCATGTCGAGGGCGGATGGCAGGCGTTCGTCACTGTCCTGCTTGGATGCGACAACCGCTGCAGCTACTGCATCGTGCCCGACGTCCGCGGCCACGAATACTCGCGCCCCGCGCGCGAAGTCGTCGCAGAGGTGGCCGCGCTCGCGAAGCGCGGCGTCAGGGAAGTGTGCCTTCTGGGGCAGAGCGTGCTGCGCTACGGCGTGCGCAACGCGGCGTGGGACGAGAAGGACGCACCCAGTCCTGGCGGATACGCCGAGCCTTTCCCGCGCCTCCTCGAGGCGCTCGCCGCCATCCCGGGCGTCGAGCGCATCCGCTTCACGAGCGCGCATCCAAGGGGCTGCACGGACGAGCTCGTGCGCGCCTACCGCGAGTTCCCGCAGGTCTGCCGGCACCTTCACCTGCCAGTGCAGTCCGGCTCGGACCGCATCCTCGCCGAGATGGGGCGCCGCTACACCCGGGACGAATACCTTGCCGCCGTCAGGAAGCTCCGCGGCCTCGACCCCGAGTTCGCCGTGACGACGGACGTCATCGTTGGCTATCCTGGCGAGACCGAGGCCGACTTCGATGCGACGCGCTCGCTCATGGACGAGGCAGGCTTCGACAACTCCTTCGTGTTCAAGTACTCGCCTCGCCCCGGCACGCGCTCGGCCGCGCTGCCGGACGACGTTCCGACGGCCGAGAAGGAGCGGCGCGACCAGGTTTTGCTCGAGGACCAGGAGCGGCGCGGGCAGATGCGCAACGAGCGGCTGGTCGGCACCGTGCGCGAAGTTCTGGCGGAAGGCCCCTCGAAGCGCAATGCGGCGCGGTGGTCGGGGCGTGACGGCGGCAACCGCATCGTCGTCTGGGAGCCTGCGGGGGACCGTCCGCCGCCCGGGGTTTCCGTAAGGGTTCGGGTGACGTCGGCGCACCCGCAGGTCTTGGTGGGCGAGGCTATCTGAGGCCGAGCACGTCCTGCATCGTGTAGATGCCGGGGGCCTTGCCCTTTGCCCAGACGAGGGCCTTGAGCGCTCCGGCCGCGAATGCGGCGCGGTCCTGCGCCTTGTGCGTTAGCTCGACCCGCTCCAGCTCGCCGGCGAACATCACGGTGTGGTCGCCCACCACGGAGCCGCCGCGGAGCGCGTGGATCGCGATTTCGCCGACAGGGCGCTCGCCCGTGTCGCCGTGGCGTCCGTATATGAATTCGCCCGAGGCACCGCGTCCGGCGGCAGCGGCCTTCGCGAGCATGAGTGCGGTCCCAGACGGGGCGTCCTTCTTGTGGCGGTGGTGCATTTCCGTGATTTCGACGTCGTATTCGGGGCCGAGCACGGCGGCCGCGCGGCCGACGAGCGCGAGAAGGAGGTTTACGCCAAGCGAGTAGTTGCCGCTCTGGACGATCGGGATTCGACTTGCTGCGTCTGCGACGGCCTTCTGCTCGTCGGGCGTTATGCCGGTGGTGCCTATCACGTAGGGGAGGCCCTGGGACGCTGCGGCGGATATGGCGGCGGGCACGGCGGTATGGTGGGAGAAGTCTATGACTCCCTCTGCACCGGGCGACCACGTGCGGTCGTAGCCGTCGGCTATGTCCACTTTCGATACGACCTCCAGCCCCGCGCCCGGCGCGAGTTCGCAGAGTTTCCGGCCCATGCGGCCGGCGGCACCAAGAATGGCGATTCTCATTCGTTTTTCCTTTCGCCTGCTATTATACCAAAAAGCCGTCCGCACGGCGGGAATATTTGGTATAATATCTCAACATTTCTGACAACGCGGCAACGCCGAGAGAAGAGAGGAGACATACGGCATGAAGAAGGTCATGATAACGGGCATTGGCATGCTCTGTGCGAGCGGGAACGGCAAGGACGCGGCTTGGGCCGCCATTCGCGCCGGCAAGCCCGGCATTGGGCGGATAACGCAGTTCGACCCTTCGAAGTGCACAAGCCAGGTGGCCGCAGAGGTAAAGGACTTCCAGGCGTACGCGATCGACTCAGGTCTTGTGGACCGCAAGGCCGCGCGGCATATGGCGCGCTTCTCGCAGTTCGCCGTCGCGGTCGCCAAAGAGGCCTGGGCCGACGCCGGCTATGGCGAGGCGAACCGCCCCGACATGGACCGCGTCGCGACGATCTTCGGCGTGGGGATCGGAGGCATGGAGGTCACAGGCGAGAACTACAAGGTCCTCTTCGACCGCGGTCCCGACAGGCTGTCGCCCCTCGCGGTGCCTGAGCTGATCCCCAACGAGGCGCCCGGCAACATCTCCATCGCTCTTGGCGCAAAAGGCCCGTGCATCTCCGTCGCGACGGCGTGCGCCAGTTCGACGGACGCGATCGGCTACGCCCTCGACCTTATAAGGGCGGGTCGTGCGGACGTTGTTATCGCCGGCGGCAGCGAGGGCTGCATAACCGAGTTCACAGTAGGCGGCTTCATGAAGATGCGCGCTCTCTCGACGCACTACAACGACACGCCCGAGAAGGCCTGCCGTCCGTTCAGCGCCGACCGCGACGGGTTCGTGATGGGCGAGGGCGCGGCGGCGCTCATCCTGGAGTCGGAGGAGCATGCGCGTGCGCGCGGGGCGCGGATATACGCGGAGCTCGCCGGCTACGGCGCGACGGCCGACGCATACCACATAACCGCGCCCGACCCAAGCGGCATGGGGGCCATCAAGGCGATGGAGCTCGCGCTGAAGGACGCGGGAGTGGAGGACCGTTCGCTCGTCGACTACATAAACGCGCACGGAACGTCGACGCATCTCAACGACCAGATGGAGACCAAGGCGTTCAAGACGGTCTTCGGCGAGGAGGGCGCGAAGAAGATCAACGTGTCCTCGACGAAGTCGATGCACGGCCACATGCTCGGCGCGGCGGGGGCGATGGAGGCCGCGGTCACGGCGCTGGCCATCTCGGACGGCTTCGTGCCCCCGACCATCAACTACGAGAAGCCCGACTTGGACGTGGACGTGGCGAACGGCGAAGTCCCGCTCGACCTGAACTACACGCCGAACGTCGGCGTGAGCCGCGAAATACGCGTCGCGATGTCCAGCTCGCTCGGGTTCGGCGGGCACAACGGCGTGCTGGTGCTGAGGAAAATGTAAAGTGTAAAGTGTAAAGTGTAAAGTGGAAAGTGGAAAGTGGAAAGTGTAAAATGGAGAATGCAGAGCAGACGGTCATGGCGCTGCTGCCGCACAGGTCGCCATTCCTTTTCGTCGACAAGCTTCTGTCGGCCGACGAGACGGGCTCCGTGGGCGAGTTTACGTATCGGACGGACTCGTTTCGCTATGTGATCAACGCGCAGGACGGCGGGGTCCCGATCATCCCCGGCATGATCCTCATCGAGTCCATGTCGCAGGTCGCGGGGGCCGGAACGGTTTCGCAGGGGTTCGTCGGCGGGAAGGACAAGGAGGCGGTGTTCGCTTTCGCCGCCGTCGAAAGCGCGCGATTCCACAGGCCAGTCCGCCTCGGCGACACCCTTGTGACAGTGGTCAGGAACGTCAGGCTGCGCAAACCTCTCGGCATATACTCCCTTACGGGCTACGTCAACGGGGTGAAGGTCGCCGAAGCCAAGGTCAAGTGCATGCTCAGCGAGCGCGCGAAGGCGAGGGAGGCGTGAGTTGATCCGGATAGTCAAGGTCGGCGACCGTCGCATAGAGGCGTTCAACGCGCGCCCGGCGTTTCCCGAGGAGGCGGAGAAGGCTGCGGCCGCCGCGCTGGCCGACGTCCGCGCGCGCGGGGACGCGGCGGTCCTGGAGCTCGTCGCGAGGTTCGAGGGCTACAAGGCGAAAAGCGCAAAGGCGCTTCGCCTCGATCTGTCGAAAGTCTCCGAGAAGGGAATCGACCCCAGGGTCGTCCGAGCCGTCAAGGACGCCCACAGGCGCGTGATGCGATTCTCGAAGGCGTCGCTGCGCGGCTCCTGGCGGATGAAGACGCCGCGCGGCGGCTTGGCGGGCGAGTTCTTCTCGCCGATGGACCGCGTCGGGGTGTACGTTCCCGGCGGCACGGCTCCGCTTGCCTCCACGTCCGTCATGACGGTTACGCTTGCGAAGGCCGCCGGCGTGCGGGAGATAGTCGCGTGCACGCCCGCGGGACGCGACGGGCGGGTGAATCCCGTCCTGCTGTACGCGCTCAAGCTCGCAGGCGCGACCGAGGTCTACCGCGTCGGCGGCATCCAGGCGATAGGCATGATGGCCTTCGGCACGAAGACATGCCGGAAGGTTCAGAAGATCGCGGGGCCCGGCAACGCATACGTCACCGCGGCGAAGCGACAGGTCTACGGATACGTCGCCATCGACCAGGTGGCCGGGCCGAGCGAGATCGCGGTGCTGACCGACGGCTCGGTCGACGTGCGGTGGATCGCGGCGGACCTGCTGTCGCAGGCGGAGCACGGCTCGGGCTGGGAGAAGTCGCTCTGCGTATGCACGTCGGGGGCGCTTGCGGAGAAGATACGCGCCGAGATCCTCGCGCAGACTGAGACGCTCTCGCGCCGCACGCTGGTCGAGCGCGTCATAGACCGCGACGGAATACTGATCGTGGTGGCGAAGTCGGTCTCGGAGGGGCTTGAGGTAGTCAACCGCTTCGCACCGGAGCACTTCGAGATAATGACGAAAGACGCGCTGAGGGTAATGAAGGGGGTCCGGGCCGCCGGCGCCGTGTTCGCAGGGGCGTGGACGCCGGAGTCTGCGGGCGACTTCGTCGCGGGCCCGAGCCACGTGCTGCCCACCGGCGGCGCGGCGAACATGTTCAACGGGCTCACGCCCGACGACTTCAGGCGGCGCCACAGCTTCGTCGCATTCACGAAGGAAGACCTTGCAGAGACGAGGCGCACCATCGAGGCCTTTGCGGCCGTGGAGGGCCTCGACGGGCACGGCCGGGCCGCGTCCATACGCTTTGCGCGATGACATTCGTCCAGAGACACGCCTACGGCTTCGGGTGCGGACTGGCGGCGGTGTTCTGGCCGCTCTTCCGCCGCCGCAGGCGGATCTCAGTCGAGAACCTCCTGCGCTGCGGCGTCGCGGCGGACGATGCGGAGGCGCGGCGGATTGCGAAGCGCGCCTTCTGCCATTTCATGGGGCACATGTGCGAGGCGCTGTGCGTTCCGGGCGTAGTCACGAGGGACAACTGGCGCGAGCACCTCGACTGCGGCTCCGAGGCCGACCCGACAGCCGTAAAGGCGCTTCTCGACGAGACCGACCGACCCGTGCTGCTCGTCTCGGCGCACCACGGCTGCTGGGAGGCGGCTACGAACATACTTTCCTTCACCCGTCCCATGATAGCCGTTGCGCGAGTCATGGACAGCAAGCTCCTTCAGGGCTGGATAAAGAAGCACCATTTTCGCGGACCGGTCACCATCGTCAACAAGAACGACGGCTTCACAAAGAAAGTGCTTGAGCAGTGGCAGCGGGAGAATGCGGCGATGACGATCCTCATGGACCAGCACACGTACGGCGCCCCTCTTCTGAAGTTCTTCGGACGCCCGGCCAGGACCGTCACGTCTGCCGCGCGTCTTGCGATCCGCTACGGCTGTCCCGTGGTGGTGGGTTCGTTCGTGCGCGTCGCCCCCTACCGGTACAGGCTCGTCGGCGACGCGCCGCTCGTGTTCGACAGGGACGCCGACCGCGACGCGGCGGCGCAGGCCTTGAACGACCGCCTTGAGAAGGCAATACGCAGATATCCGGAGCAGTATCTCTGGATGCACCGCAGATGGCGTGACGAAAAACCGGAGGAGCGACAGTGAAGTCTGAGATCGAACTGAGGAAACTGGCAAACGGGATGCGCGTCGCCATGCTGCCGTGCGAGGCGGAGTCGATAGCCTTCGGGCTCTTCGTCGCGTCCGGCTCGCGGCACGAGACGGCGAAGACGGCCGGCATCTCGCACTTCATCGAGCACATGCTCTTCAAGGGCACGGCCACGCGCACGCCGATCCAGATCACGCAGGCCATCGAGGGCCGCGGCGGGAACTTCAACGCCTGCACGGGGGAGGAGGGCACGTGCTACTACGCCCACATGCCTGACGACTGCCTCGAAGAGGCCGTGGACGTCATTTCCGACATGTACCTCAATGCGACGATTCCGGACGACGAGTTCGTCCGCGAGAAGGGCGTCGTGCTGGAGGAGATCAAGATGTATGCGGACGAGCCGGACTCCGTGGCCATGGAGAACCTCCAGAGGAACCTATTCCCGGGCAGCGCCCTCGGCGCTCCGGTGGCCGGCGGCCCCGCTTCGCTCGTGCCGCTCAGGCCGGCGGACCTGCGCCGCTACATAAGGACGCACTACCTGCCGTGCAACACCATCGCGGTTGTCGTCGGCAACTTCGACCCGGAGCGCGCGCTGTGCGTCGTGTCGAGCCGCCTGGGGTCCTTCCGCCGCAACGCCAAGGCCCCGTCCGCCGACAAGGCGAACCACGGGCGCGTCGTCCGGGAGCAGACCATCTCGCGCGAAGTCCAGCAGACGCAGATCGCCATCGGATACCGCACATTCGGCATCCGCGACCCGCGCAAGTACGCGGCGTCGGTCTTCGACGCTCTGATGGGTCGCGGCATGTCGTCGCGCCTGTTCCAGGAGATCCGCGAGAAGCGCGGGCTGAGCTACGACGTCTCCTCGCGCATGCACATGTTCAGCGACGCGGGCGCGTGGGCGATTACGGCCGGCGTCGACCCCGGCAAGGCGGCCGCCGCGGTGAAGACGGTCGACCGCGAGCTTGCCCGCATCTGCGCGCGGCGCGTGTCCGCGGCCGAGCTCAGGCGGACGAAGGAATTCATGATCGGCAACTTCCGCCTGTCGCACGAGAAGGTGACGTCGAAGCTCTTCTTCTGCGGGAGCACTCTGCAGTCGTTCGGCAGGATCGTAAGGCCGGAGGAGCAGATAGACGGCATCCACGCGGTAACTGCGGACGACGTCCGCGCCGTAGCGCAGGCGATCATCCGGCCCGAAATGCGTTCGCTCAGCATGGTGGTGCCGAGGGATGGCGCGTCGGCCGTGGGAAGGTGACAATGGCGACGCGGCTGAGATTCCCGGGCTTCATCGACGTGCACGTGCACTTCCGCGATCCGGGCGTGCCGGAGGCGGAGACGACGGCGAGCGGGCTCGCCGCCGCCGCGAATGGCGGGTTCGCCGCAGTCGTCACTATGCCGAACACCACGCCGCCTTGCGACTCGCCCGACGTAATCGCCTACCAGCGGGAAGCGGCAAGACGGCTTCCTGACGAGAGACGCGGGACGCGGGACGAGGGGGCGTCGCCTGTGCTTCTGCCTTCGGCTTGCATAACTAGGGGTCGGCTCGGACGCGAGGTCGCGGACCTCGAGGCGCTTGCGGAGGCCGGCGCGGCGTTCTTCACCGACGACGGCTCCTATGTGGCCGACGACAGGGTGATGGAGGAGGCGATGCGCCGCGCCGCCGCGCTAGGCATGTGCGTTTGCGAGCACGCGATGGATCCGAAGGAGCAGGGCGACGGGGTGATCCGCGACTGCGACCTTGCGCGGACCATGCATCTGCCGGTCATTCCGGTGTCTGCCGAGACGACGGCCATCCGCCGCGACCTTTCGATATGCCGCGTCACGGGGTGCCGCCTGCACATACAGCACATCTCGACGGCCGAGGGCGTGTTGCTCGTGCGCGACGCGCAGAAGGAGGGGCTGCCGGTCACGGCCGAGGCGACGCCCCACCATCTTCTGCTGTGCTGCGAGGAGATTCCCCGCGACGACGCGAACTACAAGATGGCACCTCCGCTCGGGAACTTCGAGGACAGGGCTGAGCTGCGAAAGGCCGTGAAGGAAGGCGCGCTGATGTTCGCGACGGACCACGCGCCGCACCCGGCGGCGAAGAAGTCGCTTGGCTTCGCCGCGAGCGCGAACGGGATCGTCGGTCTGGAGACGGCCGTTTCGCTGACATGGATGGCGATGGTCGAGGACGAGGGGATGGATCCGGAGGCATGGGCGCGGGCATGGTGGAAGATGCCGCGCTCCGTCCTTTCCCCGCGCGCCGCCGCGCGGCTGGCCTCCGCGCCGGAGACCGTCGTCGAGGTCGGCGAATGGAGGGCCGTGGAAGTCTCGAAGTTCGTTTCGCTTTCAAGGAACTGCCCGTACGACGGCTGGGAGTCCGTCTGCTGGCCTGTGGCAATCAGCTGAAAGGAGTCCGACATGAACATATCGTTGTTCGACAAGTCCGCGGAGTACTTCCCCGACAAGTGCTTCGAGAATCCGCCCGACCTCGGCATACTGCTCGGCAGCGGCTGGGGGGCGTCGCTGGAGATGGACGAGGTGCTCGTCCGCATCAAGTACGCCGACATACCCGGCCTCGGCGCGGCGTCCGTGAAGGGGCACAGCGGCGAGTTCGTGCTGTACCGCCGCGAAGGCAAGACGATCGCCGCGTGGTGCGGCCGCCGCCACTACTACGAGGGGACGGGCTGGGAGCCGGTCGTCCTGCCCGTCGAGATGCTGCGGCGCATGGGATGCCAGAGGCTGCTGCTGACGAACGCCTCGGGCGGCATCAACCCGGTGCTGCGCCCCGGCGACTTCGTGATCATACGCGACCACATCAACATGGTCGGCGCCAACCCGCTGGTCGGGCCGCACGTCGAGGAGTGGGGCGAGCGATTCCCCGATATGACCGAGGTCTACGCCAAGAGGCTTGCCGAGCTTCTCCACGCAAGCGCGAACAGGCTGGGGCTGCGGGCGATGGACGGCGTGTACGCCTACACGTCCGGCCCGTGCTACGAGACTCCTGCCGAAATCCAGGCCTACAAGGCGCAGGGGGCCGACGTCGTGGGGATGTCGACGGTTCCCGAGGCTGTCTTCGCGCACGCCTGCGGTATGAAGGTCGCGGGGCTCTCGCTCGTGTCCAACCTGGCGGCGGGCATCTCCCGCCGGGCCCTGGGGCACGAGGAGGTCATTGCCGCGGGCGAGGCCGCCAAGCCTCGCATGGCGGCGTTCATCTCGGACTTCATCGCCAGGGTTTGACGGTGGCGCCGATTTGGCCATTTACAGTGCGGCAGAAAAATTCCCCCATTCGTCCTGAATTTTTGGTATAATCTGTGGTGTTGTGTTCCAACAAGTACTCCTCGGAGGTCAAAGACATGTCTAGAAGTAAGATTGCCGTTGTAGCTGCGACTGCGTTTTTCGGCATTGCTCTCTCCGCTTCGGCGGGCATCGTGTACCCTAGCGAAGCCACCACAAACTGGTTTACGGTTGTCGCCGGAAGTGCCGACCTGACCGATACGGCAAGATGGTCTGTGCCGACTAACGGCGATGCGGAGGTGTCCAGCGGCGCGATCCAGATAGACACCGACGTCACCGACCCGCTCAAGTATCAGCCGGCGAGCGCGAGCGGCCCTGTCGCAGTCGTGAACGCAAGGATCTCGGTCTTGCCGAATGCGTCACTCCCTCCTATAGAAGATCTTGGGGAGGCCCAAGCGGCCATTACGGTCGTCACGAACTCGGAGTATGAATGTCTTGAATGGCATGGCCTGGCCAAGACGAACAGCAACGCTACCGCGTGGGTACCGCTGTTCGGCAACACTCCGGTGTCCGGCGCGGAGTACGACATACAGATCGTCGTGGACAACCACGATACGACGAAGCGCATTCGGTACGCTGTCACGCCCGATGGTGGCGCTGCCGTCGTGCTGACGGATACCAACGGCGATGCGTGGCTCGGCAATCCGAGAAACGCGGATTCGGTCACAGCGGTCGCATTCGCGGGTTCGGGGACTGTGGGGAACTTCTCCGGCGACAACCTAACGGACGACGGCGCCGAGATCGCCCTAGAGCCGGAGGTGGCGGGCTACGACTTCACGAACGGCGTTGTCAAGGCCGTCGTGACGCTTCCCGACAATCCCAGCGGATCTGATCGCACGGTGGTTCTCACGGTCGTGAATTTCGATAACGGTGTGACGACAACCTACGATGCCCAGAGCGTGACGTCTGGCGGGACGAACACCTGGGATCTCTCTGATCTCACTCCGGGTGGCACGTATTCCTACACGGTCAAGGTCAAGTCCGGCGACGATGTTCGCGAGGTGAAGTCCGGCACGTTCACGGCCGCCAACTGGACCACCAACTGCTGGTTCGGTCTCGGCAACAGCAGCGGCACCGTGGCCGACATGACCAACGGCGTCTTCAGCGGCGCGACGTTTGCCGACAGCAAGTGGGGCGTCGACACCAACGCGGAATTCAAGGTGACGGACATCGCCCCGGGCTCCAACGCGGTTTCGCGCGTCGACACCAGGTACTCGTTCGAGTCGTTCATAGACGCGGAGTCCCTCGAGCGTCTTGGCGAAGACGCCGTCGGCGGCATCGTCGCAGTCGGCGACGGCGGCGGCGCGTGGTATGCGTACACCGGGATTAACGATCCGGATACCGGATGGCAGGCCCTCACTGGCGGCGTGACGCCGCTAACTAACACCGAATATGTTGTCCGGGCGGAGTTCGACTTCATGTCCCCGACGCATCGCGTCCGCTATCTCGTCTCTTCCAACGGCGTGTCGTTCGTCCCGCTGGCGCTGGGCACCGCCGAATGGATCAGTCTTGTCAGCCAGGATGCAGGTTCGCTGTCGTCCGTGGAAATGGCCGGCAAGGGGTACGTCAAGACGATATCCGCCAAAGTCGCCGACAGGGCGGTCGCCGAGTCCGACGGCGTGAAGTACAACACGCTCTGGGAGGCGCTTCGCAATGGCAACGGCGAGGTCACGCTGCTCACGAGCGCGACGCTGAAGCCATCTGACATTCCGGCAGGCAGCTACGGGCCCTACACGATAATCGTGAACGGCTACCACTATGTCGTCGACTTGTCCGACCTGAGCGGCAACTGGCGGTTCGTACAGAAGGGCGAGCAGTGGTATCTGATCAAGTCGGGCACGGTCTACATCTTCTTCTGATCCTGACGAGTTGGCGGCTTCGCCGGTGGAAAACAGGCTGATAGTTGACGCCTCGCGGCTTGATGCCGACGGGGAGGAGCTGGATGGCGAGGTAAGCGCCGTTGACCTCGACGAGGAGCTGGTGAAGCCATTCGGCGGCGTCCGCTATCGGCTGAAGGCGCAGCTGTTCGGCTCGGAGCTCCTGGTGCGCGGCCGTCTCGAGCAGGATTTCGAGCTGGTGTGCAGCCGGTGCGGGAAGGACTTCGACGACACCGTAGTCGTGGACGACTTCACCGTCTCGCGCGAAATCGACGCAAATGCGCCGGAAGCCGATTTGACGGATGAGATAAGAGAGAGTATAATACTCACCCTACCGACATACCCGGTCTGCAGCGAGACCTGTCCGGGGATCGAACGGCGGGCGCAGTTGCCTGCGGACGATCGGTGGAATGTGCTCGATAATTTGGTAAGCAAGGAGGAAGGTAAAGATGGCCAGTCCTAAGAACAGAGTGTCGAAGCGCCGCAAGCGCGAGCGCGTAGCATCCCTGGAGAAGCCGATTCTCGCACAGGTCGGAGCTTGTCCGTCGTGCGGCGCGCCGCTTCGCACGCATCGCGCATGCCCGAAGTGCGGCATGTACAAGGGCCGCAAGGTCGTAGCCGTCAAGGCCAAGGCCTAGAAGTCCTGGCCGGGGGCAGGGGGACATCCCTCATGACACGTGTTGCGCTTGATGCGATGGGCGGCGACTACGCTCCCGCCGAGATCGTCAGGGGCGCGGTAGAGGCCGCAGTCGGCGTGCCGGACGTCAAGGTTCTTCTTGTCGGCCAGCTTTCGCCCATACAGTCGGAGCTCGATCGCTTTCCCCGGGACCTCAAGCGCTCGGCGCAGGAGGCGATGGAGCGTGGACACCTGGAGATCGTTCACGCGCCAGACGTCGCGGAAATGGACGAGTCGCCCGTCGACGCCGTCCGGAAGAAGAAGGACTGCTCGATAAACGTGGCCATGCGGCTCGTCAAGGAGGGCCGTGCCGACGTGTTCGTCTCGGCCGGCAACTCCGGGGCGGTGGCGACAAGCGCAATACTGAACCTGGGGCGGATACCGGGCGTCAAGAGGCCGGCCATCGCCACGGTCCTCCCCACGCGCACCCCGCGCCGCCCGATCCTGATTCTCGACGCCGGCGCGAACATGGACTGCCACCCCGACTGGCTCGTGCAGTTCGCCATCATGGGCAATGCGTACTCCAAGGCCGTCCTGCACCGCACGACGCCGGCCGTCGGGCTCGTCTCGATCGGCACTGAGGACTGCAAGGGCAACGAGATGACGAAGGAGACGTTCCCGCTGCTGAAGGGCGCGAAGGACATCAACTTCGTCGGAAACATAGAGGGGAAGGACCTCTACAAGGGCCACATCGACGTGGCGGTCTGCGACGGATTCGTCGGCAACGTGGTGCTCAAGACGACCGAGTCGATTGCGAAGGCGATCAGCTACTGGCTTAAGCGCGAGTGCTTCCGCGGTCCGCTCCGCATCTTCGGCGCGCTGCTCCTTAAGGGCGCCTTCCGTTCCCTCAAGACGCAGCTCGACCCGGAGATATACGGGGGGGCGCCGCTTCTCGGCGTGCCGGGCGCAGTGATAATCACCCACGGCAGCTCCAGCCACAAGGCAATATACTACGCCGTGAAGGCCGGCGTCGCTGCGGCGACCAACGACGTCTCCGGCCTGATCGCAAAGTCGATCGCCGAACACGCCGAGGACCAGAAGCAGAAATGAGCGAGTACAATTTTTCCGCCATCGAGAGGAAGTGGCGGAAGTTCTGGATAGAGAACAAGACCTTCAAGACCGACTCCGCCGCGCCAGGCGAAAAGTTCTACTGCCTGGACATGTTCCCCTATCCGTCGGGCGCGGGGCTCCACGTAGGCCATCCCGAGGGATACACCGCGACGGACATCCTCTGCAGGTACAAGAGGATGAAGGGCTTCAACGTGCTGCATCCGATGGGCTGGGACGCCTTCGGCTTTCCTGCCGAGCAGTATGCAGTGGAGACCGGCACCCACCCCGCCGTCACGACAAAGAAGAACGTGGACCGCTTCCGCGACCAGATACAGGCGCTCGGGTTCAGCTACGACTGGGACCGCGAGGTCAACACGACGGACCCGAAGTACTACAGGTGGACGCAGTGGATATTCGAGCAGCTCTACAAGAAGGGCCTTGCCTACGTGGCCGAGGTGCCGGTCAACTGGTGTCCGGCGCTCGGGACGGTGCTCGCCAACGAGGAGGTCATCGACGGGCGCTCCGAACGGGGCAACCACCCGGTCGTCCGCCGCCCGATGCGCCAGTGGATGCTCAGGATCACCGAATACGCGGAGCGGCTCCTGAACGACCTGGACGGGCTCGACTGGCCCGAGGGCATAAAGGAGATGCAGCGCAACTGGATTGGCAAGTCGACGGGTGCGATTGTCGATTTCAAAGTGGAAAAGTGGAATGGTGAAAAAGTGGAAAAGTCTGAAGTCCACAACTCTTCCACTCTTCCACCTTTCCACTCTTCCACTGATGACGAAGTCATCACAGTCTACACCACCCGCTGCGACACGCTCTTCGGCGCGACTTACATGGTGCTCTCGCCGGAGCACGAACTGGTGGAGAGGTGGCTCGGCGACGGAACGATCAGGAACGCCGACGAGGTCGTCGCCTATCGTGGCAAGGCCGCGGCGAAGAGCGACCTCGAGCGCACTGAGCTCAACAAGGAGAAGACGGGCGTCAGGCTCGACGGCGTCGTCGGCGTCAACCCGGTGAACGGGGACAGGCTCCCGATATTCATCTCCGACTACGTCCTTGCGACGTACGGCACCGGCGCGATCATGGCCGTGCCGGCGCACGACGAGCGCGACTTCGACTTTGCGAAGGTCTTCGGCTTGCCAATATACCAGGTAGTGGCGCCGGCTGGAGAGAAAAGTGATGTAAGCGATAAAAGCGGTGGAAGCGATGATAGCCGCTCGAGAGTGCCCTATACCGGAGAGGCGGCGTTCACCGACATAGCGACGGGCGTGATGGTGAACTCGGGCTTCCTGAACGGGCTTTCCGTCGAAGAGGCCCGCCCGGCGATGGTCAAGTGGCTTGAGGAGAAGGGCGTCGGCAAGGCGAAGACGCAGTACAAGCTGCGCGACTGGCTTTTCTCCCGCCAGCGCTACTGGGGCGAGCCATTCCCCGTGATACACTGGGAAGACGGCACGAACACGCTCGTCCAGGAGGAAGACCTGCCACTGACGCTCCCGGAGCTCGCAGACTACAAGCCCACCGGGACCGGCGAGCCTCCGCTCGCCAAGGCGGCGGACTGGGTGAACGTCGTCGACCCGAAGACCGGCAGGAAAGGCGTCAGGGAGACGAACACCATGCCGCAGTGGGCCGGCAGCTGCTGGTACTATCTCAGGTACATAGACCCGGCCAACGACAAGTGCTTCGCAGACTCGGAGCTGCTGAAGAAGTGGCTTCCTGTCGACCTCTACGTCGGCGGCGCGGAGCACGCCGTGCTCCACCTTCTCTATGCGCGCGTCTGGCACAAGGTGCTGTTCGACCTCGGACTCGTCCCGACGCCGGAGCCGTTCCAGAAGCTCGTCAACCAGGGCATGATCCTCGGCACCGCGTTCAAGACGCCGCGCGGCGTGCTGGTCCCGACGGACCAGGTCGAGTGGCGCGACGGCAAGCCATGGGGCGCCGAGGAGGGCGGCGAGCCCGAGCCGCTCACGGAGTTCCCCGCGAAGATGTCGAAGTCGCTCAAGAACGTAGTCAACCCCGACGACGTCATTCGCGACTACGGCGCCGACTCGCTCAGGCTCTACGAGATGTTCATGGGCCCTCTCCAGGCGGTGAAGCCGTGGTCCACGAAGGGCGTGGAGGGCGTGCACCGTTTCCTCAAGCGCGCAAACCGTCTCGTGACGGAGACGCCCGCTGCAGACAGGCCGATGACCAAGGCCGAGGCGAAGAGCCTGGCGGCAATGGTCAAGAAGGTCGGCGACGACCTGGAGGCGATGGCGTTCAACACCGCCATATCGGCGATGATGGTGTTCATCAACGAGGCCGAGGGCTTCGCGAAGGGCGCGGCAAAGGACGGGGACGGCCCCGAACCCCTGCCTAGGGAATATTTAGAGACTTTCGTCCTCTGCCTTTCTCCGTTCGCGCCGCATCTCGGCGAGGAGCTCTGGCAGTTCCTCGGCCATGACAGGACGCTGGCGTACGAGCCTTGGCCGGCCTATGACGCGGCGGCTCTCGTCGAGGACGAGATCGAGGTGCCGGTCCAGGTGATGGGGAAGCTGCGCGGCAGGATACGCGTTCCGCTCGCGGCAACCCCCGCCGACATGGAGGCGGCGGCCAAGGCGGACGCCGAAGTGGCCCGCTTCCTTGAGGGAAAGACTGTCGTAAAGGTCATAGCGGTCCCGAAGCGCATGGTGAACTTCGTGGTGCGCTGACGCTGGAAAATGGTATAATGCGCACGTGCTGTACTATCTCTCAAAACTTCTGACGCCGTACTGGGGCCCGTTCAGGCTCCTCCAGTCCCACGCCGTCCTCCTGGCCGGCGGCACGCTCGCCGCGGCGGTGCTGATAGCCGTCTTCCTGCCGCGACTGTGGAACAGGCTGCCGCGCGACCGCGGCAAGGCCATATGCAAAGACCTCGGCGGCATGATGTCGGCGGGCAAGCCTACCGGCTCGGGCTTCTACGTGACGTTGCTGTGCCTGCCGGTGGTCGTGCTGTTCGCGCCGCTCAAGTTCTGGGACCTCATGGTCGTTGCCATGCTCTACGCGGCGATGCTGTTCGGCTATATGGACGACCGCGCCAGCGTTCCGTGGAGCGAGCTGAAGAAGGGCCTGCTGGACGCCGTTGTCTCCGTCGCAATCGCGGGCTTCATATTCCTCGGCCACTCGCACGTGCCGGCGGAGCTGGTCGGCGACCCCGAGTTCGCCTCCACGTTCGGCGCCGACACTCTGCGCGCCGCCGCCGCGTGCGATTCGGCGCGGATGATCGTGTGGCTGCCGTTCGTGAAGGGGTTGTGGTTCGCCCCGTGGTGGCTGTACGTGCCCACGACGGCGTTCATACTGTGGTTCACGATGAACGCCACCAACTGCTCGGACGGCGTCGACGGGCTCGCCGGCACGCTGACCGTCATCACGCTCGCCATGCTGGCCGTGATCCTCTACGTCGTGGTGGGCTACCGCCCGGCCGCCCACTACTTCCTCGTGCCGGTCTATTCCGAGGCCGCGCGCTGGGCCATCGTGGTCATGATAGCGGCGGGCGGCTTCGGCGGCTACCTGTGGTACAACGCGGAGCCCTCCAAGATACTCATGGGCGACGCCGGCAGCAGGTTCCTCGGCATACTCGTCGCGACCGCCTCCATCATGACCGGCAACCCGCTCCTCGTGCTGGCGCTATCGCCGGTGGTGCTCGTCAACGGCGGCGGCGGCCTCGGCAAGCTCGTCCTCCTCCGCCTGGCGAAGCGCATGGGCTTCGACATAGGCGAGGGGAACGTCATACGCAGGATACGCTTCCCGCTCCACGACCACTGCAAGAAGAACCTGGGCTGGTCGAACGCGCAGGTGCTCATGCGCTTCACGCTCCTGCAGCTCGTCGTGATGCCGGTCCTGCTCATCCTGCTGATAAAGATACGCTGATGTCGCCGCTCGCCGCCATTCTCCTCCTCGCCCTTTCGCGCGCGGAGATCATAGCGCGGTTCAAGGCGCCGGTCATCACCCAGGCCGAGGGCTTCGTGCGCGTCTTCGCGGACTGCCCGGAGGACATGCGGCGCGAATACCAGATGCCGATCGCGAGCTTCGCGGCCGATACGGTCAAGGCGCTTCGCCGCGGCCTCTCGATGCGCGACGAGCGGTCCTCCACGCCTGGAATCGTCGTCTACGTCGGCGAGGTGCGCACCAACGACGCGTCCGTCGTCGCCAGGGCCGTGACAAACGACGCCGGCGTGGTGACGCGCATCTACATCCCGGCGCCCGGCTATGCGGACATTGACCGCCTCCGCCTTGAAGTCGTCAAGGGTTTCTACCGCCGCGTGCGCGGAACGGAGCTCTCCGACGCGCAGGCCGTCGCCGCCTACCGCGCCTCCGACCCGGAGCTGCGGCTAGAGGACGAGCGCCTGAAACTTGAGGAGTGGCTTGCGACCGGCAAGGGAGTGGCGGACGACGAGGAGGGGCTCCGTCTCATGCGCCGCATATTCAGGCCTGGAACGGCCTGCCCGCGGGAGGTCCTCGTCTTCGCCTCGAGGCTCTACCTCTATCCGCCGCAGTACGACCTCCGCTTCGCCGGGCGCTACGACTGCCTTTCGTTCAGGGACGCGATCGCGTGCGTGGAGGCCGTGCCCGCGATACGTTCCATCGCATTCATCAAGGCCCAAGAGATGCCGGTGTTCGGCGGAGGGAAGAGCCCCGCGCTCACCGCCGCGGCCAATGCGTACATGCGGTTCCTGTTCGCGCTTGCCAAGGGAGAAGCGGACAGGGACGGCCTCGTGCGCATGCTGGACGAGGCGGACGTCCTGCTGAACGTGGCGTTCGAGGAAGCCCGGAAACGGGAAGGAGGCACACAGGCATGAAGAAGACCATAACGGACAACACGGTGGACGCGGACGTCCTGTCGTACACGGTCGGCGACGACCCCGTGCTCGACCTCGCCCTCGCGAAATGGGACTGCATGGGCACCGCCGCGCACGTCACGATGCTGAGCGAGATGAAGCTGAAGCGGCCCGTCGTGACGAAGGCGGAGGCAGCGAAGGTGCGCAAGGCGCTCGCCGATGTCGCCGCGCTCGCGGAGGAGGGCCGGTTCTCCATCCGCGAGGACGACCAGGACGTCCACATGGCCGTCGAGCGCATGCTCACCGAGAAGCTCGGCGACCTCGGCAAGAAGATCCACACCGGCCGTTCGCGCAACGACCAGGTCGCAGTGGACGTGAGGCTGCACATGAAGGACGCGATCCTCCGCGCCGAGGCGGAAACCGTCGCGCTGGCGTCTTCCCTCGTCGCCTTCGGCGGCAAGGCGGGCCCGATACCGCTCGTAGGGCGAACACACCTCCAGCCAGCCATGCCGTCCACGGTCGAGATGTGGGCCACGGGACACGCGGAGATGGTCCTCGACCAGCTCGAGAACCTGGAGGCCGCGTACCGCCTTGCGGACGCGAACCCGCTCGGCAGCGCGGCGGGCTACGGCGTGCCGCTGCCGCTGGACCGCGCGCGCACGACGGAGCTGCTCGGCTTCGCGCGCACCATCCACAACTGCTTCGGCGCATCCATGGCCCGCGGCGAATGCGAGGCCGCGCTCCTCTCCGCGCTCGCGCAGCTGATGGCGGTCCTCTCGCGCCTCGCCGAGGACCTCATCCTCTTCTCGATGCCGGAGTTCGCGTACTTCAGGCTGCCGCGCGAATTCTGCACCGGCTCGTCCATAATGCCGCAGAAGTTCAACCCCGACGTCCTGGAGCTCGTGCGCTCGAAGGCCGCCCAGGTGCTCGGCCTCCAGACCGCGTCACTCTCGCTCCTCCACGCGATGCCGGGCGGCTACAACCGCGACCTGCAGGACTGCAAGTGGCTGTACATGAAGGGGCTGGACATCACGCGCACGACGTTGCGCATACTCGCAAAGGTCGTCGACGGCGTTAAGGTCGACGCCGAGAGGTGCCGCGCCGGCTTTACCCCGGGCGTCTTCGCCACGGACGTCGCGCTGCGCAAGGTCGCCGCCGGCACGCCGTGGCGCGACGCCTACCATGACGTCCGCGACCACCTCGAGCAGCTTGAGTCGGAGGATCCGGACGCGGCAGTCGCCGCCAAGACCCACGAGGGGACGTGCCTCGGCATCGACCTAGGCGCCTACAACCGCCGCTGCCGCGATGCGCTCAAGGGCGTCTCGGCGCGGCTGGCTGCCCTTGATCGCCGTTGTGCCTCGCTGCTGAAGAGGGCATGAGGGCTAGGTGTGCCATGTCGGCGGCTGGAAAAATCGCCGAGCGAAGAGTGGAAAAATTGCCGAATGAGAATCGGAAAAACCGCCGAACGGTGGTTGCGCATCCGCCAGATATATGATATAATAGCAGCCAAATGAAAGAATATCGTAGAAGAATAGTTGATGAAATCCTAGATGAAAAACTGTCGTACATTGGCGCGGTTTTGGTTGAGGGACCCAAGTGGTGTGGCAAAACGACGACATGTGAGCAACATGCGCAGAGCTTCCTGTATATTGACGATCCAGATCAGCATGAACAGTATCTTGTGACCGCAGGAACGAAGATTTCCGAATTGCTGAAGGGGAAGAGTCCGAGGTTGTTGGACGAGTGGCAGGACATCCCGGAACTCTGGGATGCAATCCGATTCACGGTCGATCATTCCGATGGAGATCGCCATTTCATCCTCACGGGCTCATCTGTTGTGCCAGAAGAAAAACGAAAGAAGATCCGGCACTCTGGAACAGGACGATTCGCATGGGTGCGGATGCGCCCCATGACTTTGTGGGAGTCGGGAGAGTCCTCTGGCGAGGTCAGTCTTCGGTCGCTGATGGATGGCGAAGATTTTGCCGCCGCTACAGCCAGAAAGATCGAACTGGACGAAATGGCCGCAATAATCTGTCGCGGAGGGTGGCCTGCGGCCGTCGGGAAGAATGGTCGGGGCGCGTTGAACGTCTCCAGGGAATATTTCACGGCGGTAACGGAAAGCGACATTTCGCGGGCGGACGGGATTCCTCGCGATCCGGCGAGAGTGCGCAGGTTGCTTCGTTCGTATGCCCGGCTTCAGGGAACGCAGTCCAGCCTTGCGGCGATCAGGCGGGATATCGTGGCCAACGACACGGACAGCCTGAGCGAAGATACGATCTACTCCTATCTGAACGCCTTGGAACGGATATTCGTTGTTGACAACGTTCGAGCGTGGACGCCTTCGCTGCGCGCGAAAGAGGCCATACGTGCGTCCGAAACGCGATATTTCGTCGACCCGTCCATCGCAACGGCGGCATTGGACGCAACACCTGCAAGCCTGATGAAGGACCTTCGCTCGTTCGGCTATCTCTTTGAGACGCTGTGCATGCGGGACATCAGAACATACATGGAAGCTCAACGCGGACATGTGTTTCGCTATCACGACAAGACTGGCCTAGAGTGCGATGCAGTGCTGGAGGACGCAAAAGGGCGTTACGCGCTTGTCGAGCTGAAGCTTGGCGGAGAGCGATTGATCGAAGATGGGGTTGCGTCGCTTGACGGCTATTTGCGATTGGTCGAATCTCGAAAGGCGCTTCGCCCTGTGTTCCGAATGGTCGTGACGGCCGTCGGCGAGTATGCCTACACGCGCGAGGACGGAATCATCGTCTGCCCGATCGGATGCCTCAGACCATGACAGGCATGATGACACAGCAAGTTACAAACCCACCCATTTGGATCAGTGTGGGGATAGTTCCCGCTTGCCGTGAGAGCTTTCGTCGCTTCTTTGCTGGTTCATCCAACAACGCCACGCCGAATTATGGTATAATGCGCGGCACATGCGGGGATGAAGAATGAAGAGGTTCAACTGTTCGAGAAGCCCAGGGACAAGTGTGAACGCCCTCGTTGAGGTTCGCGACCTGCATGTCCGCTACGGCACGTATGAGGCCGTGCGCGGCGTCAGTTTCAAGCTGGACGCCGGCGAGATCCTCGGCATCGTCGGCGAGTCCGGAAGCGGAAAGTCCACGATAGCCAAGGTCCTGATGGGGCTGCAGCCGAAGTCCGGCGGCGAGGTGACTGTCCGCGCACAGTCCATGCAGATGATATTCCAGGACGCCGTGGGCAGCCTCAATCCGCGCATGACCGTGCGGCAGACCCTGCGGGACGGGAGTTAGATAGAGGGAAGAAGGAAGAAGGACGAAGGAAAAGAGGGAACGGGGAACAGGGGACAGGTAACAGGGAAGTGCGGCGGGAGAAGCGCCGAGGAGCTTCTCTCGCTCGTCGGCCTTTCCCCAGCCGTCCTCGACCAGTACCCGCGCGAGATGTCTGGCGGCCAGTGCCAGCGCGTCAGCGTCGCGAGAGCGCTCGCCTGCAGCCCGCAGGTCCTCGTCGCCGACGAGCCTGTGAGCGCCCTCGACGTCTCCGTGCAGGCCCGTGTGCTCAACCTGCTGCGCGACATCCGACGGGACTTCGGACTCGCGATAATCCTCATAGCGCACGACCTGGCCGTGGTCAAGAACGTCTGCGACCGCATATGCGTGATGGAGAAGGGCGTGTTCGTCGACGTAGGCGCGCCGGAGGACGTCTTCTCGGCGCCGACTAGCGACTACACGCGGCGGCTTCTGGCCGCCGTGCCGCGCATCGACGCCGCGCCGGCCGCCCCGCGCCAGGAGCCTGACGCGGCGACTTCGACTTGAGATGAAAGGAACACAACAATGACAACATGCAAGAAAGTGGCGGCGGTCGCCGCCTTCGCAGCCGCAGGACTGGCATCCGCGGCGGACTTCCACCATGGCCTCTCCGGCGCGAAGCCGTGGACGAGCGAGGCGTTCCTCGACGACCCGCAGGAGTTCCACTTCGCCATCATCGGCGACCTGACAGGAGGCGAGAGGCCGAACGTATACGCGAGGGCGGTCGAAAAGCTCAACCTGCTGCGGCCCGAGTTCGTCATGTCGGTCGGCGACCTCGTGGCGGGCGGCGGTGTCGACAGGGCCGCGCTGCAGAGGCAGTGGAAGAGCTTCAGGGACCGCACCGCAAAGCTGGAGATGCCGTTCTTCTACGTCGTGGGCAACCATGACATCTGGACCGGGTTCACCGGCATGACGCCCGGGCGGCAGACCTCCATCGACCTCTGGAAGGAACAGTTCGGAACGAACACCTACTACAACTTCACTTACAAAGGCTGTCACTTCATATGCCTTGACTCCATGGAGCGCCACGACTACTATCCCCCGCGCGAGCCCCTGCCCGAAACGCAGCTCTCCTGGGCCACGCGCGAAATCAGGGCCCGTCCCGGCGCGCGCTGGACGTTCATCTTCCTGCACAAGCCGCTGGACTTCACGAGCGACCGCTGGATGAGGTTCGAGCGCGGCATCTCCAACGTGAACTACACAGTCTTCTGCGGAGACTGGCACAACTACTGCACAGCCAGGCGCCTCGGCAAGAAGTACTACCTGCTTGGAACGACGGGCGGCGGATTTGACGGAGGCACCGTGGGCGAGAACTTGCGGATGGGGATAATGGACGGCATAACGTGGGTGACCGTCACGCGCGACAAGGGCCCCGTCGTCGCGCACATAGCGATTTCCGGCGTGCACGACGGAGACACGATTCAGTCCTGCGCCACGACAAAGGGGTGGATCGAGGCGCCCGTGGACTATCCTTCGCACCGCGCAGAGCCCTCTGCGCTCTACGCCGGCGAAACGAACACCGCGGTCGTGCCGGCCGAGGTCATGGAGGGTCCGGGCTACGACTGGCACTTCCGCCACGCCGTGATCCTTCGTCAGGGCAGGATCTATGCAGTGGGCATGGAGAAGTTCAAGGCCGGGAAGAAGCGCGTGGTCCTGCTCGGCGACGAGAGCGCAAGCGCCTTGGCCTCGGACTACCCCGACGCGCAGGTCTTCGACCTCGGCTTCCCCGGCGACAGGACGCAGAACGTCATCTGGCGCCTTGTCGAAGGCGAGCTCACGGGCTACGACCCGGACGTGGTCGTCATTTCCGTCGGAGCGCACAACAAGGCCTCGAACACTCCCGGCCAGGTCGAGGCGGCGCGCCGGCGCATAGCCGCGCTCGTCCGCGCCCATGCGCCGCGCGCGGAGGTCCGCATGCAGAAGGACTGATGGTAATGATAAACATGCTTCTTGTGTTTATAGCGTCGCAGTTTCTGTTCGTCGGCAATTGCCTAGCTTTTACATACGATCCTAACGCATCGAACGTATTCTTTGTCCATGGATTCAATGTAAGCGAGCAGGGGGCTCGGACATGGGCGGCAACAATGTTCAAGGGCCTCTATCAAAGCGGGGCGCGGATGAACTTTCATCCGGTTTCATGGAAATCTGACGCCGGAGCCTCGTGGAACTATCATGCCAATGTGTCAAATGCGTTTGTCACCGCCGGATATCTGGCGCAGATGGTGAATGAGGTCGGCGGGCGGCGCGTTGTGATTGCACACAGTCTTGGGACGATGCTGGCCGCCAGTGCCATCCAAGACCACGGAATGCATGTCGACAAGCTAATCATGCTTAATTCCGCCATTCCATCTGAGGCGTTCGACCCTACATTGGCGGACGCCAATCCATCCAATCATCTTGTCCATGACGATTGGATGGAATATCCAAGTAGATGTTGGGCAACGGAATGGCACTTGCTTTTCGATGCGGGGGATGCCCGTAGCAAGTTAACATGGCGAGGACGCTTTCGCGACGTAGGCGCCATAGCGGTAAACTTCTATTCATCTGGCGATGAGGTTCTGGAGATTTTTTCCGACAGGCACAATCCGCCTTTTTACGAAGGGCTGTTCGACGAAAGCACGAAAGGGCGTTACGCCTGGCAGAAACAAGAACTGTTCAAGGGGCGGAAGACGGGAACTCTCGCGCCTGTTCCAGGAACTTCGGATTGGTCTGGATGGGGATTCGAAACAGTTCTTGACACAGGTCTTACGGGTGAATCAGTTCAATATGTCAATCGTTATTCCGCATTCGATGCTTCCCAGTTGCCGCTTGACCATCTGCGCACGAATGCCGTATTTCAACTCGCGCCATCGTCAATCACCAATTCCGTCATGTCACGGTTTGAGACAGACTGCCATCTGGCCCAAGGAATCCCCGCATTGTCATGTGCTGCAGGGATAACCGATCTGTCGGACATCGGCATCCTCTCGATAGACATCAATTCCACGGCGTATCGCCCGAACGGATGGCCCGCCGGACGCGACCCGCCGTTGGCGAATCGCTGGCTGCATTCCGACATCAAGGATGTAGCTTATTTCTATACACACAAGGTTTTTGAGGAAATCGTAAGGATTGGAGGTCTGAAATGAGACTCGTCTGTCTGCCGGCTATATTGCTGTCGCTTTTTCTTTCGGGGCAAACACGCCTTGCATATGATCCATTTGTGAAAGGGGCGAGTGCCGATGTCGAGATTGCCGTTTCCGACGAAGAGGGCGTGGCCGTAGGCGGGGCGGAGGTCACCGTGTGGTTTGAGGTGTCCAGCGTCAAAAGTGAAAAGCGCACGGGTACGACAGCTGCCGACGGCATCTTTGCCGCATCACTGGACACATGCACGGGGGGCGTGATAGTGAATGTCAAAAAGGACGGCTACTACGGTACTTCCGTTCGCGAATTCATCAGGCGGCAGACGGAAGATGCCGTTGTTCGAACGCGAAAGTGGTCCCCCGACCCCGTTCGGCTGACTGTGACGCTCAGAAAAATCCGCAATCCTGCCAAGCTGGTCCGCAATTGGGGGTTGGATCGTCTGGCATATCCCGCCACCAACGTCGTCATGGGGTTCGACCTTGAAAGACGGGATTGGTGTCCGCCTTACGGAAAGGGCAAATACGAGGACTGGCAGGTTTGCTACCGGTTTTCGTGTTCGCCAAGCGAATGGGGAGCGTTTCACGAACATGTCGTCATCACGATGACAAACGGTCTGGACGGGGTGTGCTTTTGTCCTGTCGAATCGTTCAGCGATTTCAAGTATGCCTACCATGCCGACACGAATGCGACGTACGTAAAACGGGTCGAGGTGGAGCTGGATAGGACTTACGCGAAGATATTGAAGAGGGTTTGTCTGCCCGAAGGGAGGTTCATCGTGTTTAGAACGAGGACTCGAGTGGATGATAATGGCCGGCTCGTCTCGGCTCACTACGGCTATGTGCCGGAACCTTTTCACACCCGGCTCTTTTTCGACATCTCCACGATGTTCAATCCAAATGAGAACGACACGAATCTTGAATCCATTCCCGACAGCCGGAATCGAACAAAAAAAGGGAGACGATGATATGTAAGAGCCGCGGCATGCTGAAAGGCTTGTCAAAGACGAGGCGGTTGCTGCTATTACTGGTCTTTGCGGTTGAAGGAGGTTTTGCCGATATGCCGATGCTGAACTGGATGGGGCGCGAGAAAGCGGCCAAGGCGACGAAGGATGTCATCATGAAGATTCTCCGCGAGGACAAGTCTCTCTCTCTGCGTCTCTGCGCCTCTGCGTTAAGGACGGGCTTGGTGTCAAAGGACAGCTGGACAAGCTTTTCTGAGCGGAGCCATGATTCTTGACGACATTCTCATGCGCGCAAGGGCACGCCCGCTCGCGCTGTCCCGCGCAGAGCGGGCTTGGCTCCTGTCGCTGGAGTCGGACGACGAAGTGCAGGCACTCTTCGACGCCGCCCGATCCCTCAAGACCGAGCTTTGCGGACGAGAGGTCGCGATGCGCGCGCTCCTAGAGGTCGGCAACGTGTGCGCTAAGGACTGCCGCTACTGCGGCATCCGCAGGTCCAACGCCAAGGCCGTGCGCTACAGTCTTCGCGCGGACGACATAGTGCGTCTCGCCGAGGACGCAGCAGAGCAGGGCTATTCGTCGCTCGTCATCCAGTCGGGGGAGATCGAGGACGAGTCCCATACGCGTCTCGTCGAGGACGTGCTGAGGAGGATCGCGCGTCTCGATCTGGGCGTCACGCTCTCCCTCGGAGAGCAGACCGAGGACGTGTACCGCCGCTGGCGCGATGCCGGCGCTACGCGCTACCTTCTGCGCATCGAGACATCGAACCCGACTCTCTACGGCCGGCTCCACCCCGCAGACCACAGCTGGCACCGCCGCGTCGAATGCCTTCGCGCGCTGCGCCGCTGCGACTACCAGGTCGGAACGGGCGTCATGTGCGGACTTCCCGGGCAGACCGTTGAGGACCTTGCGGACGACATAGGCTTCTTCGCCGAAATGGACGTCGACATGATCGGCATGGGGCCGTTCATCCCGCACCCTGACACGCCCCTCGCCGGCGAGCCGATGGATCCGGACGCCCGGCTTATGCTCGGTCTCAAGATGATTGCGGTGACGCGGCTCCACCTGCACGACGTGAACATCGCCGCGGCGACGGCGCTGCAGGCTCTGGCGCCGGACGGGCGCGAGCGCGGCGTGCTGGCAGGCGCGAACGTCCTGATGCCGAACGCAACAGACGTCGAGCATCGCCGACTCTACCAGCTCTACGCCAACAAGCCGTGCCTGGACGAGTCTTCGAAGCTCTGCCGTGGCTGTCTCTCGCGTCGGCTGGAGGCCATTGGCGAGAAGCCGATGTTCGCCCGACGCGGCGACAGCCTGCACTACAGACGGCGCAAGACCGCCCTGGAGGAGGGAAAATGAGAGTCGCAGTGGGGATGTCGGGGGGCGTGGACTCCGGCGTGGCGGCGCTTCTGCTGAAGCAGGCCGGGCATGACGTCGTCGGCGTTACGATGCGCCTCTGGAAGGGCGACGGCCGGTATGTCGGCGGCACGCGCGACGCGTGCTTCGGCCCGGGAGAGGCCGAAGACATAGCCTCGGCCGAGGCCATTGCGGACAGGCTTGGCATCGCCCATCGCGTCGTCGACTGCGCAGACGCATACGAGCGGGAGATAGTCTCCTACTTCCGCGAGGCCAGCCGCGCGGGGCTTACGCCGAACCCCTGCGTAATCTGCAATGCCCGCATAAAGTTCGGGCTGCTTCCGGCGATGGCCGCCGCATCAGGCCTGCAGTTCGACCGCTTCGCCACGGGCCACTACGCGCGCGTCGCGGCTTGCGGCGGGCGCATGGCGCTTCTGCGCGCAGTCGACGGGCGCAAGGACCAGAGCTACTTTCTGTATCGCCTTTCCCAGGAGCAGCTCGCCAGGCAGATGTTCCCGCTTGGAGGATTGAGCAAGCGCGAAGTGCGGGAGCTTGCGGCGAAGGCGGGGCTCGCCGCGGCGGAACGGCCCGACTCTCAGGACTTCTACTCTGGCGACAGGAACGAACTCGTGGGGCTTCCGGACCGTCCGGGCGACGTCGTGACCACCGACGGACGCCGTATCGCCGGACACAACGGGTTCTGGCATTTCACGATCGGCCAGCGCAAGGGTCTTGGAGTTCCGGGCGGCGAGCCGCCGTATTACGTCGTGCGCATAGACGCTTGCCGCAACGAGGTCGTCGTAGGGCGCAGGGAGGAACTTGTGCGGACGGAGTTCAGGGTGGCGGACGTGCACTGGGCGTCCGCCGCGCCGACGGACAAGCCGATTGCGTGCGGCGTCAAGATACGCTCTACGGGCGAGCCGATGGGCGGCGCGACATTCGAGCCTGACGGCGCGGGCGGCGGTGTCTGCCGCCGAGCCGACGGGTTCGTAGGCGTCGCCCCCGGCCAGTCGGCCGTATTCTACGACGGCGAGGCCGTCCTCTGCGGCGGCATCATCTGCTCAGCCTGACAGAGGGCAAAACTTTCGCACAGGTGAGCACCCACCCGTTGACGCATTCCGGATATATGGTATAATTACCGACATGAAAAGATTGATCCCAACATGAAAAGATTGATCCCACTAGTTGCCGCGGCGATTCTTTCCGGGTGCTGGACGTTCGGCACGTCCGAATACCCGGAGACGCAGGTCTCGTCCGCTCCCGCCGCCACAAACGTTACAGTGGCCGTCTCCGGCTTCAGCGCCGTGCTTACAGGGTATCGCGACTTGGTGTCGTTCAACACGGTGTACGTTCCCGGGGGCTATGGCTACCGCCGCTGCTATCCCGGCTATGTGGCGACGGTCCCGACGCACACGTACATCCCTGAGGCCCAGACGACGGACCGCTACCGCCTTCGCGCGGTTGATGCGTTCGAGAGGGCGGGCTACGCAGTCGGCGCTGCGGTTCCGGACTGGACGGTGGAAGTGACGTTCGCCGGGCCGGTGGTCACGAGCGGCGACTCGGCGTGCGAGGCGGCGTGGATGCTGTGTACGCTGTTCTTTTGCGACTACTCGGCATCTTCGTGGACGGCGAAGCTACGTGTCCGCGACAACCGTACCGGGCGGCTTGTCTTCCACCGCGACTACATGCAGCGCTATGAGACGAAGGTGTTCGGGCTCATACCTCTCTTCGGCATCTCGGCCTGCGACGAGACGTCATATTCGTACATGCAGGGGTGGTGCCTTTCCGCGCTGACGGACCGCGCCGTAGCCGACGCGACAGCGTTCCTGTCCTCTGCTCGGCGCCCCGCCGCGGCGCCTGTTTCGCCGTAGAAAATTTTTTTTAAAATACCCCCTTGCGCGCCGAGGGCAAGTTGTGGTATAATACTTACTCGTTCGCCCGCGAAAGGGGCGAGCGTTGATCTTTGACAATGGACGCTTGAGACGTGTCTCTGGAAGAGACATGGAACAGTAGATGTTTGTGAGAGGGTCGGAGCTCCGCGAGGGGCTCCAAAGCAACTCGAAGTTTTTTTCTGAGAGTTTGATTCTGGCTCAGAACGAACGCTGGTAGTGTGATTAGGCATGCAAGTCGAACGGGATCGGCCGGTTAGCAATAGTCGGCCGTGAGAGTGGCGGATTGGGGAGGAACACGTGGGCAACCTGCCCTTGGGACGGGGAAAACCGTTGGAAACGACGGCTAATACCGGATGAGGCGCCTGGCGGCATCGCCGGAGCGTCAAAGGGGGCCGCAAGGCTCCCG
>JAFRBA010000031.1 GCA_017405115.1 Kiritimatiellia bacterium | reverse complement strand
GGACGTGGCTAAGGTGCAGCAAGTCCGTTCGCCCCGCCGCGTTATGCTGCAGCGAGCTGTCAGACTAAAGCTCCGTCGCCGCCCTTGCAATCAACTTAATTTCGTGTCTCATGTCGTTTCATCGCTGTTATCCAATCAAGTCTTTCATCATTGCAACGAGATCCGCAGACGGCGGGGCACCGCCAGGCATCGTGCATGCGGCCGATCCCGCCGCGACCGCCCACGCTCCCCGTTCCCCATTCCCCGTTCCCCATTCCCCGTTCCCCATTTCCCAAACCCGCCAGCAATACTCCGCGAGGAGCGTGTCGCCGGCGGCGGTGGTGTCAACGACTTCGACCTTGGGCGCGGCGACGAACTCCCCGTCGAACCACGCGCCCGCGCCGCCGTCCGAGATGACGACGTGGGCCGCCTTCTCGCGGAGAATCGCCGTAGCTCTTGCAAACTCGTCCGCCGTCTTAGGCACGAAGCCGACAAGCGGCTCGCACTCTTCGGCGTTCGGCTTTATCAAGTCGGGCTTAGAGTCAAGCGCGAGCCTCATTGCCTCTCCGCTCGCGTCTAGGACGACCGTCCACCCCAGCGACTTCAGACGCGTGACCGTATCGGCGTAGAACGATTTCGGGCAGCAAGGCGGCAAAGAACCCGACAGAACAGCGACTCCCGACGATTCGCCTTCTAGACCATCTGTTTTTTCTAGACTCCCTAGGACGTCTAGGGCTTCTAGGCTCTCCAGACTCAGCCCCGGAAACGCCGCCCTGTTCAGCTTCACCGACCCGCCTGGCCAAGTTATCATCTCGTTGCGCCGCGTCGCACCGGGCACTCTCACGAATCTGTCGACTATCGAGAACTTCGCAAGCTCCTTCGCGAACGGCCTGTCGTTGTCCTCGCCGAGAAGCCCGCCGCAGGCGACCTTCGCGCCCCGTATCGCGAGCCAGCGCGCGACGTTGATGGTCTTGCCGCCGACGTTCTCCTCCTCGGAGACGTCCTTGAATATCTCGCCGTTGCCCCTAGGCGCAGACGGCAGCCTGACCGTCGCGTCGAGGGCCGGACTCATGCACAAGCAGAAGAATCTCGTACCCATTGTCACCCCCAGAAAGAATTACACCGGCTCGAAGGCGAAGATGTGGGCCGTCGCGCTGCCGTACGTGTTTTCCTTGAGCTCGCTGCCCCACGTCGAAAGCGGCATAAGGCGGATGCCCAGGCACTCGCGGCCGATCTTGCCGCGCACGAAGCGCTGGTGGTTCTCCTTCGTCTCGAACGCAGTCGTCCATTCGCCGTCCACGCCCTTCACCTCCACGCGGAAGTGCTTCAGCACGGTACGCGGGAAGGTGAACGAAGTGTTGTTGTAGCCAAGGCCCCGGAACATCGGCATCGGAATCGTGAATAGGTCGGGGTGTCCGTCAAAGTTCTCGCGGTCGAGGTCGCTGTCGACGACGAGCCTGAACCCGTTGACGAACGTGGGCCTGTCGAAGGTGTATGTCACCGCCTGGTTCGTCTTGCCCCAGTAGCCGTTGTCCTTGCCCCAGATGCGGCGGTCGATTCCGTTAAGGATGTCGCTCGCGTCTCCGTAGTCCGCCGTGAGCGTAGCGGCCTTGGCGAGCGGCGAGACCTCGCGCTTCAGGTGCGGTAGGAAGCAGTCGTCGTCCATGAGGCGGTTCTGCAGTTCCTTCAGGAGCGCCTTGTCGGCGTAGACGCCGCGCGGCATGACGCCCTTCTCGACAGCCAGCGCGGCGGCCGTGCCGACGGCCTGCCCCATGAGGCCAATCGTGCCCATGACGCGGGCGGACGCGAACGCGGCGTGCGTGGCGGAGAGGTTGCGGCCGGCGAACATCAGGTTCTCGACGTCGCGCGAGTAGAGCGCGCGGTACGGAATCGCGTAGGGCTCCGTAAGGCGACGCTTCTGCAGGTGCGCCCCGCCCTTCGACTTCATCCAGAATCCGCCCGGCAGGTGGTTGTCGATCTGCCAGCCGCCGTACGCGACAGTGTCCTCGAAGCGCTTGCCGCCCTTCTCGACGTCCTCCTGCGTGAGCGTGTAGTCGCCCACGTAGCGGCGGCTCTCGCGCTTGCCGGGCAGGAAGCCTATCCACTCCAGCTCCCAGTTGTCCGCACCGTGCTCGCCGTGGTTCTTCATGTGGTCCCACACTCCGAACGCGATCTTCAGAAGCTCGTCGCGCAGCTTCTCGGCGTCGGCGATGGTGTTCGCCTCGCCGCCGAGCTCGATCCAGTAGAAGTTGGTGTGCGGCTTCAAGAGGCACTCGTGCGGCTTGTGGTTGAGCGCTTCGTCGTCGGGAAAGTCGTACGCCCAGTCCGGCGGAGTGAACTCGACCTTGTGGTCGGTCTCGCGCGCCTGGATGAGCAGGCTCGAGCCCATCGTCCGGCGGTCGGCCTTCTCGATGCCGAACTCCTCGCCGAACTCGCTCTTCGCCTCGCGTCCAACGCGGTACGCCGCGCCCGTGAGCGGAGCGAGTATCGAGTCGCCCGAGCAGTCGGCAAAGATCTTCGCCTTGACCGTATGGCGCTGGTAGGTCGTGAGCTGGAAGCCGGTCACGGACTCTATCCGCGCCCCGTCCATCTTCGCCTCGCAGCACGCGCAGTTGAGGATGAGGTCGATGTTCGGCTCGAAGCGCACCTTCTCGTAGAGGAGCGCGTCCCAGATGGACCAGTTGCGGGACGGGTTGCGGTGCATGTTGTCGAGGGCGATTTCCTCCATTATGCCCGTCTCCTGAAGGTTCCTCACGCGAGTCCCTGCGCCGCAGATCCACATCTTTATCTCGCTGGACGCGTTGCCGCCGAGAACGGGCCTATCCTGCATCAGCGCCACCTTCGCGCCGCGACGCGCCGCGGAGATTGCGGTCAGCATGCCGCCTATCCCGCCACCGACGACGCAGAGGTCAACCTCGTGCCCGACCTCCTGGAGCTTGCCTGGCTTGAGGCGTCCTTTAGCCATTTCCGGCAGGGCAAGCGTCGTGCCCTCATCCGGTAGGGCGGTTTCGATGAAACCGCCGCCCGCCGACCCCGGTAGGGCGGGCAGCCCCTTGCCCGCCGCCCCCGCGAACGCCGTGAGGGAGATGCCTTTCAGAAAATTTCTTCTGTTGAAATCCATCTTTAATCGTTAGTGGTTAGTCGTTAGTTGTTAGCTTGCCCTCCGTAGCCTTGGCGAAGGAGGGTCATTAGTCGCTAGTCTAGTCATTGCCAAAAGGGTTTGCTGCTGTTACTTTGTCGTATCTCTGCCCGTTATTCAGATCTTCCGTGAAAATCGTTGAGCAGCCCGCCTTGTTTGCGGCTGCAATCATGAGTGCATCATAGAATCCGACCTGCCAAGCCTCCTTGCCGGCCACACCATCGGCAACAAGTTCTTTTGTTTCTGCTACAAACGTGTAGGAACCGATCTTCGAGAGCATGGCTTTTATTTCCACCGCCGACTTCTTTGTCTTCTTGAAGGCGAAATTGGCAAACTCCTTTAACACCTGGGAGCTGACGCATATGACGTCGTCACGATATGACTTTGCAATCAAGTCAACGGCGATCTTCTTCTTTTTATGATCCTGCGCACTAAGCGCATATACCCAGACATTGGTGTCGATGAATACCATGCGCTACCTTTCGTTGGCAAGTTCACGGTCGAATTTGACATCGCTGTCAAACCAATCCTCTTCAGACATGAAGAAGTCACGCAACTTGTTCGCGCCCTTTTGCCTGGATCTCCGCTCGATTGCGGCTATTTTCTCAAGATGCGCTCGGATAATGGCATTGAGCGACGTCGAATGCCTCTCTGCATAGACGCGCACATCCTGCACCACGGAAGGCGGGGCTGACAATGTTATGCTCATGGCTATCTCTCCTTACGTGCAAACAGTATAACACATAAGTGCGACCACAGTCAAGGTTACTGCCAAGCCGCTACAGCGGCACGGTCACGTTCGTGGGGATGTAGTCGAGCCCCATAGCCATCATCTTAGCGACGGCATCGGGCGTGTCGCCGGCCCTCAGGCACATCTTCACGCCCTTAGCGTGGACGCGCCCTACCAGCCCCTCCGGCGCGGCCTCAGGATCCTTGTAGTTGTACGAAAGCCCGGCGTTCCCCATCGCCGCCAGCTCGTCGAGAATCTCCGGTTCGCTGAAAATGTGGTGGACGAATATCTCCTTGTCGAGCCGCCGCGCCTCACGGATGTGCTCGAACGGGATGGACGACAGCACCGCGACCTTGCCGAGTCCGCGCCGCCGCACCTCGTCAAGGACGGGCTTGACGACCGCGACATCGCCCTTCGTCTCGATGAACGGCACCTTGTCGTACTGTTCGCAGACGTCGAGATATTCGGCGAACGTCGGAATGCGCAGCGCTTCCTTCGGCCACGACTTGAGCCCCTTGACCTTGCCCTTCGCATCCTTTGCCGGAACAAGACTCCGCAGCTCGTCTAGCCGCACGGACGCGACCGCGCGCTCGTCGCCGAACATCCGCTTCAGGTTGTCGTCGTGCACGCACACGAGCGCGCCGTCGGACGAAAACCTGACGTCCGTCTCTATCGCGTCCAGCCCGAGCCGTGCTGCGCAGACGAACGACGCGACTGTGTTCTCCGGCGCAAGCGACTGGCAACCTCGGTGGGCGATGAAGAACGGCTTGCCCGCCTTCGCCCGCTCCTCAAGCCGATCTGGAAACGAACGCCTTCCCCGTTCCCCATTCCCCGTTCCCCGGTTCCCATTCCCCATCGCGCATCCGGCGAAACCCGCCGCCGCAAGCGCGATAAAAGCCCTTCTATCCACCCCCGTAGCCGCCTTGTTCATGGCATTGCCTCTATTCACGCCAAAACCCGTCATGTCGCCAGTTGTACGCCTCGCTCCATCAACACCTTGCGTATTCCGTCCGCTGGCACGTCTCGCGGCACGGCGTTGCGCCGCACGGCAAGCGCGGCAGCCACCCCAACGGCTTCGCCCATTGCCATGCACGGCGTCATGACACGGTAACTCGCATGGGCGCGATGAGTCCCGGAAATGCAGCGTCCTGCGGTGAGCAGTCCGTCGATGCCCTTCGGCAGAAACGCGCCGTAGCGGATATCGTAGGGCTTCGCCGGATGCGAATGGCCTTCCGCCTGGCCGCCGCCCTTCGGATTGTGGATGTCGATCAGGAACCAGGCATTGTGCACTATGGCGTCCAGATAGTGACGGCCATCGTGCAGGTCGTCGTCCACGACCATCGCGTCGCCCATGACGCGGCGTGTCTCGCGGACGCCGAGCGTGCCGGCGCTCGACTTGACGCGGCATTTCCCAAACCCAGGCACATGCTTGCGGAGGAAGGCGACGCACTGATCGATCTGCCAGCGCAGCTCTGCTTCGGCCTTGCCAAGGGCGACCGGGTCGAGCGGATCGATGCCGTTGATCTGCGTGGCGTTCACGCTGCGTTCTCCTGGATAGAACGTGCGGTGAAGGCGCACGATCGTCACGTTCTTCGGCAGTTCGCCGGCGGCATTCATCCGCTTGCACAGGGCGCGGTATTCCTCTCCCGACGGAAGTTTCACCGGATCGGTGCCACCCCAGGCCGTGATTGCGCACGACTCGTCGACGCCGTCCACCACGAACTCAAGGGTCGAAGGCTGCGTGGCGCCGTCCGACTCGCGCCCGATCTTGACCTCGGCACCCGCCGCAACCGCCACCCGTCCGTCGCCTGTCGCATCCACCACGACCTTAGCACGGATCGACCGCAGTCCCTTTGGCGTGTCGACCGTCAGGCCGACCACACGCCGTCCGTCCATCTGCGCGTCAACGACGGGCGCACAGAGAAGCACCGTCACACCGGCCTCCGCGCAGAGCTTCGCAAGGATGCCCTTCGCCTCCTCATGGTCGATGTGCTCCTCCGGGCCGTTGCGCGTCATCACCTTCTGCGCGTCGAGGTGGTTCGCGTTGAGAAGGCGGCGCACTTCGTCCGCCATCGTTCCCGGACACACCTTTCCGAGAATGGGCGAGACGTGACCGAGCGTCAAGTTGCCGCCGAGGCAGCCGAACCGCTCGGCAAGAATGGTCTTCACGCCCAGACGCGCGGCGCTGACCGCCGCGCACACGCCAGCCGGTCCGCCGCCCGCAACCACGACGTCCGCCTCCAGCCACGGCGCAACGGGAGGGACGCGCGCCGTCGCGCCCGATCCCCCTTCCGTCGCACATCCGCCCGCCGCGCCTGCAATCGCCGCAAGCGACGCCGCGTTGAGGAATTCTCTGCGGTTCACCACCATGTGTCTGGTCCTTACTTGAGCATCAGCATCAAGCCCAACGGAAAGTAGCACTCGTAGCAGCCGAGCATACCGCATTTCACCCGTTCCGGACAGGGACGCGCTCGACGGCGAAGTCCACGAGGTGCCGCGTCTTGGAGTCGAAGGAAAGACCGATTATCCATACAGGACGGGTCTCTGCCTTGAACGGCTCGGCATAGCCCTTCTCTTCAATCTGCCTGAACGCCGCGTCAACCGGCTCATCCACCTTCAGCTCGAAGATGCAGACTATCGCCGGATGTCTTGCGATGACATCGGCGCGCCCGTTCGACTGCACCGCCTCCATCGTAAAGTCAAATCCCTGGCTCGCGAGCAGAAACGAAAGGCATCTGCCGTAGGAGTTCTCGTGTACGCGCCGTTCCGTGGAGCCATAGGCCATTCCGGCGTAAAGCGACTTGAGGCCATCGAAGAATTAATCCCAGCATTCGGCAATGAGGCGGCCGCCGAGAGCCGCCGCCCACTGCATGTCCTTGTCGGCCGCAACGCCCGTCATAAGCGTTGAAAGGTCGCGGCGGACCTCCTCATCTGGAACGCCAAGCGTGTACAATCCGGTCAGCGGCGCATAGTCCTTGATCGTAAGATATCCAGACTGGAACAGCATTGCAACAGGGCGGAGGTTGCGGAGCTCGGCGACGTCGAACTCCGCCTGCGAGACGCCGCGCATCCTCTCCGGGTTGACGGCAAGCATGTCCTCGCGCTTCAGGTAGTTCATCAGCATCGATGGACGCCCCGTCGTCGCCCACGTCGCCTTGAAGCCAGACTCCTTCTTGAACAGCGTCAGCGCAACGGAAACAGGGTTGTAAACCGTGGTCTCCACCTCCGTCGAGAAGCGGAAGCCGTTGTACCACTTCTTCATCGCCTCGCGGTACTTGTCGTAGGGCATGCTCATCTTCTCGGCGTGCGCGCGAAGATGCTCCTCGAAGTTGGCCTCCAGTTCGTCCTCCGTGTATCCGAACATCGTCGCGTACGCCTCGTCCTGCGTCACGTCAACGAGGTTGCTCAGGGCCGAGAACACGGAGAGGCGCGTGAACTTTGATATGCCCGTCATCAGCAGGAAGCGTATGTCGCCGGTGCGGTTCTTCATGCGCGAGTACAGCGCGGACATCCTGTCGCGAATCGCCTCCGCCATGTCGAGGTTCCCGAGCGAGTGCCCCACCGGCGCGTCGTATTCGTCGATAAGAATGACGACGCCCTTCCCGCCGTTTGCGGCGGAGAGCGACTCGATGGCGTTGCCGAAGTTCTCCGGCGGCGGGAGTGACTTATCGTATGAGAAGCCGGCCTTCTCAAGACGCCCCTGCACGTGGATGGCGAACGACGTCTCGAAGTCAGCAATACTCGTCGTCGTGACGTCGTTGAACTCGAAGTGGATTATGGGATACTTCTCCCACTTCCAATCCGTCTTGTCGATGTACAGGCCCTCAAACAATTCGCGCCGGGCGGAGAAGAGTGCCTTAATAACGGACAGCGTCAGCGACTTTCCGAACCTCCTCGGGCGCGAGATGAAGAAGAGATTCGTGCCGACATCGCTCACCATGCGGTGGACGAACTCCGTCTTGTCAACGTAGATACATCCATTCCCCCTCAGTTTAGGAAAGTCGTTCGTGTCTGTCGCTATCGGCCTCATGCTTGTATTGTATCATAAAAAACACCGGCGAGGCAATTGCACGTTCTGCGCGATCGCGGCGAAATCGAGCCGGCGCACGTCTTCTTCAGGGCAGAACGCTGCGGCCGTTCCCGCCGCCGCAATCGCCGCAACGAACCCAGCCGGACCCGCTCCGGCGACGAACACATCCGCCTTCGAGACACAGCGCATCGACGAAGATTTCGCACCTTGCCGCATGCCGTCTGCATCTGCGGCAGTTGTCGCGCCGCAAGCGGCGGCACAGGAGAAGGCCCCGATGAACTGCCTTCTGCCCAGCGAACGCTCGTCCTGTCGCCTCATGCTCTGCACACCGCCCCAACCTAGTCGACGGCGTTGGCGAGGATGGCCGTCGGGGCCTTGCGGTAGCCTGTGACGCGGATCTCGCCGGATGAGTACATCTCGGCAAGGGCGTAGGCGTTCTCTTCCTCGCCCGAGTTCAGCACGAGCGCGCGCAAACAATAGTATGATATGCCGCCTGTGATGTCGATCAAGCCAGAATGCTGATGGCCGGTGAACACCGCCTTAACTTTGCCGCTCTTTTCGAGAATCGCCCGGACTTGCGCGGCGTTCTTCACGACATGTTGCGGCTCGAATGCGCTTGTGAGGCACTGGTGGCAGAAGACGACCACTCTATCCGGCGCCGCCTGAAGCTCGTCCTCGAGCCATTTGAGCTCTTCCTGCGGCATGTTGGCGTCGTTCCACGGATTGGAGCAGTCATATGGCTTCATGGCGGAGTCGAAGCAGGCATTGAGCACCACGAACTTCACGCCGTTGCGAACGAACGAATAGTATCCAGTCCGCGATACCTGGCCGGCGTTGGGGACGCGCGAGAAGAACTCCTCACGGGTGAGGCAGTCGAAATCGTGGTTTCCGGCGACGTGGTATCGCGGACCGCCGAAACCGGCGAACACGCGCTCGATCTCCTCAAGGTAGCCGATCGTCGCTTCCTTGTCCGGCCCCATATCCTTGAAGTCGCCGAGTTCGATTGCGAAGTCCGGCTTTTCGCGATTCATCACCGCGACGAATTCGGCGAGCTTCGCAGCCGATTCGGAATACGCCGCATCGCCCACCGGATACCTGCGCTTCGCATACGGAATCTTCGCATAGTGGCAATCGGTGACGATGCCGAACCGAACGACGGGGCGTTCGCGCCTTTGCGCAGTTGCGCATCCGGCAAGACCCACGGCCGCAAACGTGCCGAAGCCCTCGATGAACAGCCTCCTTGAACAACTGTAGCCTGAGCTTTCCATTTTTCCTCCCTATTCAGATCATTGTTCGTCGTCACTATACACAAATGCTGACGGCGGAAGAACTGCGACAAGAGACGAATCGTAGTGATTTGGGTTTCGCGTGTAGATCTGAGAACATCTTGCTTTCATGGCACATTGTTGCTGTATATCGTCTTCGTAGTCCTTGTCGTGAAAGTCGGCTGCACGCGAAAGGATATCGGCGTCAACAGGCACAACCTTGAATATGCGGAGAATTATGCGCACCACTATCATCGCAGTCGTTTCGCTCTTGATTCGCTTCATCACGTAGTGTATATTGTTAACGGTGATCGCGGCTATGTACGCATCTACCTTCCCCGTTTCGGCGGCAGCCCATATATTGAGCGCATCGTAATAAAAACCTTCGCGCTCCAAAAGCACGTCAAGAAGTATGTTTGTATCGACGAATATGCGTTTTCTCATAACTGCGCACCATACTTCTCCACCAGTTCATCGGCAAGGACATCACGGTATTCCCATTCGTCAGGAACACAGCCTTTAGCAATGCCAAGAGCTCGTTTCGTCAGCGGAGGCAACCCATCTACGGCAGAATGTGCTTGCTCCATGAGACATATGAACGACACGAAAAGCCGAGATATGCTGGTATTACGCGCATCCGCAAGCCTGCGGGCACGTTCAACCACACTTTCGTCCATGCTCAAAGACAATCTCGTCGCCGCCATAAGCAATCCCTTTTATGCGCATTGTTTTGTCGAATATTATACACAATCCGCACCGTTGTTGTCAAACGCCGTCAAGCTCAATTTCCAGCCTCGCCACATCTTGCCGGCGCGGCCAATTCGATCGCACGCACCAAGTCGTCCCGCCAATGCGATATGGTGTGCCGCCATGGCGCCATGACAAACCCCTTGAGACGCTCGGGGGCGATCTCCCTGCGGCAGAAATCGACAGTGCGGCGGAAATCATTCTCCCTTTTCCGAACTGTATTCAAGCCCCGGCACCTCATGCGGATGGTCGGTCGTCCCGGCGACGGGGATGAATGTGGCGACCCAGCGGTGCCTTGTCTTCTCCTTAGCCGCTGGGTTCGGCATCGTAAGCTTCACGTGGTTCCAGCCCTTGCGCAGACAGATCGGCGTCGGCTCGCGCATGACGTATTCCTGATCTGTGAAAGGCTCCTCGTCCGCCTCGTAGAGCGTCCAGGCAGGGGTCCAGTCTGCAATGGGACTGCCCTTCTTCAAGCCGGGACGTTTCCATTTCGGCGGCTCTACCTTCTCGCCGTTAAGCTCGACCGTCGCGCCAAACCTGTTCCATTCGCCAATGCCGGGCAGCGGTGCGGAATACACCATGCCGTGGTCGCGGGAGATATTCGTAAACCCGATCCATGCGCCAACCTTCTGGTCTTTGGGAGACTTGATCCACGTCTCGGCCACGACCGTTCCGTTCGATGGCGAAAGGAGCGGTTTCCCGTCTGCTCCCATTATACGGCCGGGGCTTATCGTCGCCTGCGCGATGTCTTCCGCAATCAGCGTGCCGTCGGACTGCGTCAGGCGCCAGCGCATGTCCGTCTGCCTCAGGAAGTGGAACGGATGCTTCAGGCCGCGGAGCGCCCTGTCGCGCTGCGCAACCACGCGACGCTCAATCTCCGCCGCCTCGCCGAGCAGAGGGTCGCCCCCGCGCGGCAGGTGCTTGCGGAACTGCGGGAGGTCTGAATCGCATCCATGCCAGTAGGCGTCGCCGAAAAGCACGCATGCGGGGAACACTGGCTGGTTGCGCAGCAGGTTTTCATACGGCAGACCGACGAATCCGTCATGCCATGCGCAAAAGATCGCGCCCTGATTGAGGTCGCCCGCGTCATGCCAGCGCGCGGCCTTGTGATAGACGGCCACGGAAAGCAGCTCGAACGGATCGAAGTCCTCAATGTACATGCCGATCGCATCGAAGTAGGCGCCTGGGTTCCTGTCCGGCGAAACCTTGTCCGTCCACAGCATGTTGATGCGCGGTCCGGGACTGTCGTAGGTCTCGCCGGGCACCCAGCTCACCACAGTGCGACCGGCGTCGGCGATGGACTTCGCCATGCGTTCCAGAGTCTCGCGCTGCGCGCCCTCGACCTCGCGATTGAACACCTCGTCGGTCCCCATGTGGATGAACGGCATCTTCTCCTTCGGAGCGAGCGTACACAACTCCTCGAACAGCGCAGCGGCCTTCTCGGCCACACCAAAATCGCTCATCGTCTTGAAACCGAACGCGCGCCGGAATGCAAGTGCGTGCCCCGGGAAGTCGAACTCGGGCATCACTCGCACGCCCCGCGCGTAGGCGTAGTCGACGATTTCCTTGAACTCGTCCTGCGTGTAGAACTTGCCCTTGTGCCTATGCAGGAACGCCCGCTCCGACTGCAGCTCCGGAAAGCGCTTCGACTCCAAGCGCCACGCATAGTTCTCGGTGAGGTGCCAGTGGAAGAGATTGAGCTTGTAGCGCGACATCACGTCGATGACGTCCTTAACGCCCTGCGGCGGCAGATAGTTGCGCACAGAATCGAGCATGAATCCGCGCCATTTGAGACGCGGCCAGTCGGTTATACGGCAGAACGGCACGTCGCCCCCGTCGGCAAGCCGCACGATCTGGTCGAGAGTCACGCGCGCCCAGATTTCGCCGAACATGCCGGATGCCGTTATCTTCGCACCATCCTCGCCGATATCCAGCACATACGCCTCGTCGGCGACGGCAGGCGGCGCTTCGGACACAGCGCCGCGCATAACCGTGATGTTTGAGAGCCGTGCCACAGGCACAGTGCGATCGACGCTGGTGACGATGCGCTTCGGCCCAGGCATCAGATCGTCAAGAGCAGTTGCTCCGCACGGTGCAAATTGTGACGTACCGCATCCGACAAGGGCAATGGCCACGCCTATCGCACACAATCCGGGAATTGCCGTTCTTCGTCTCATGTCCACCTCTTCTACCAACCACGAACGACTGACAAATCCCGCTATCTTTTCTTCTCCTTGCGGAAGCTGATGTAACGCGTGATGTCGTGAATTTTTCCGTCCTTCAGTTCGACATATTTAAAGAGGTTCTGCGCTGGTGCCGGATCCAGTTTCTGCTTGCTCGCCTGAGACCAGCAGTTTACCGTGAAACCATAGATGAGCCGCACCGCTCCCGGCTCGCCGCCTCCGACGAGATCGACTCCGTGGCGCCATCCGAACACGTGCGACTGCAGCACGTTGAAGTCCTTGTCGAACACGAAGAAGCAGGGGTAGTCCTCCTCCGGCGTGTAGAAGTTGATGTAGAGGCGCGTGCCGTCGGTGGCGATGTTCTGGACTCCCGCGCACACGTCGAAGCCGTGGTCGACGAGGAACGGCTCGCAGAGCGGCTCAAGCGTCTCGGCGTCGAACTTGCCGAAGTAGTTGCCGCGAAAAGGCTTGCCTGGTATGCGGGCGGGGCCGAGGCCGACGTAGAGGACGCCGTCCATGCAAGTGATGCCATCGGCGGAGCGCCTGAATTCAGTCGTGCCCACCTTCTCCAGATTCTCGTCCCACACGTCGATGCGCCCGCGCTTCGGAACGTCCTTCGGAATGCACACCGCCGTGTATAGCCTGCCATTCCAGTGGCAGATGTCGCCTGTGTGCTTGTCGGCCGGGACGTGCAGGAGGAGCCTCCCGTACCAGTCGAACTTGTAGAGGCCGTCGTGGAGCGTAGCGTAGATGGCGTTGGACGTCACGCAGAAGCCCTGCACGTGTCCGCTCCCCTTCGGCAGCACGCCCGGCCTCGTCAGTATCGGCTCCCAGTTCGGCGGAACAGGCGGCGGCGGGGCGGACGTCATGGGGTCGACGCACTTCATCTCGGGGATGAACACGCCGCGCGCCTCGTCGCGCCCCTGCGCGACGACCCTGCCGCCGGACGCGACGAGGTCGTGCAATGTTTTCTCGCGCCAGTTCCGCAGGAACACCAGAGCGAGCTGGAGGTCCTTGAACTCGGTCAGCATCGCGTAGTCGCCCATTGAATCGCCTGCCGTCAAAACCGGCTCCGCGCCGTGGTGACGGGGCGCGATGCGGCTCATGATGAACTCCGGCTTGCACCTGGACTTGACGCCGCCGTCTGTCGGCTCGGGCAGCACCCGTCCCCTGTCGTTGCGCCCAAGCTCCATTCCGAACACATTGGCCTGGTCGATGCCGAGACCGCTGTCCGGCCCGGTCGCGCCGAGCAGGATCTCCCTCGGCGAAGCGCTCACGATATAGACCGCGATTCCGGCCTTTCGCAGTTCGCCAAAGAGGTTCACCATCTCCGGGGGTATCGTGAAGCCGCGCTTTTCCGTCCTCGCGACAGGATCCCGCCAAAGACCCCTGCGTCCGCGCATGGCGGCGATCGCCTCCCTTGTCGCGTCCGTAAGCCTTTCCGGCTCAAGGCCCTCGAACACCCTGAGCCGCCAGCGGACGATGTCGCGCTCCGGCATGTGTCCGGTGAACGACCGGTACAGCACCCAGTATCGTCTGACGAACTCGCGCCATTCCGGAAGCTCCGTCGGCGCAACGTTCTTTTCCGACGCGGCATTCTTCACGCTGCAGGCGAGCGCGGCGACGGCGCGCGCCTCATCCTGAAACTGCGGCGGGATGCCTTTTGCGAGGCGTTCCGCGAGTCCGTCGACGCAGAACCCCATCGTCTCGAACGTGCGCCACATGCAGAGATAGGAAAGGTCGCCTATTGCCGTAGTATAGTCGAAGTCGAACACTGCATACGCGTCGGGGTTGCCGCGGTTGCGCTCGATCAAGGCGTCGAGCCGCGCGCGAGTCTCCGGGTTCCACCCGCCGGGATCAAGCGCCGCGCCCGCTCCAAGCGCGGCAAAGGCAATTGCGATGGCGACGACTTTTCTTTTCATTGCAATTTCGCTTCAGAGCATCCAGCTCACTACCTGATGGACATCACAACCCCCTGCGGGGTGAACTCGACGAGCGCCTCGGCCGCGTCGCCGAGAACCCGCTCGTTGAACACGGTATAGACCGGTCGCACCGAGTACGTGCGGGTATATGGCCTCTTGCCGATCCACTCGACCGAGAGCGTCTCGCCAGTCTCGCCGTCGATCTTCACGCCGTCAACATACCATTCGTAGCTCTGCGCGCCGGCCGCAAGGCACTTGAGCGTGGCAGGGGCGTCGCCCTTCGCAAGCTTCGCCGGCTCGGGCGCGATCTGGAACGCCTCGCCCTTCAGCGTCGCCCCGCTCACCTTGCCGCCAAGGACCTGGAGGAACTTGTTTCCGCATGTCTCGTATAGGCCGGCGGCTCCGTTCCTCACGCAGGGAACGTAGTTTCGGTCAAGTTCGCCCTTCTTGTATATCCTGAAGCTGTAGAGACGCATCGAGGCCGCTGCCGTATTTCCGCCATAGCTGCCGCCGATCCAGAGGTTCGTAACGCCGGTCTCCCATGTACGAGAAGTCGTTATCGCCTGGTTGTACACCTCCACGCCGGCGTTCGTGACGGCAAGCCTGCTGTTGTAGCTGTCGATTGTGAACTTCAGGCGCTTGTTGTTGATATATATTCCCGTGTCGATGCCAGCTGGTGCCGAGGAGTGGTTGTCGCCATACATCACAGACCACCTCCAGGCAGCGTTTATGTACATACGCGCCAGAATACAGTTGGAGCGATTGGCCGTCGATTGGTCGAAGACGCGCTGCGCCGGGGCAGGTTGGGTGCTGTTTGCCTTGGTGTTCCACAGCGAGAAATCCACATCAACGCGCGAATCCTTCGTGAGAATGTAGTCGGTAAGGACATAGTGCCCGCGCGTGTTCGTGCCGTCGAATTCAAGATATGCCTCGTCGCTGTCGTCCGTACACGCGATGTTTCCGCCGACATCGAATACGACATTCGTCTTCACGCCGTCGCTTACCGTGCCCGAATAGTTTATCCGGGTCTTGGAAAGAAGAACATCCGAAGCGTCAAGGCTGTTCTTGAGCCCGCCGACGCCATTCTCGATGAACGGCACATAATCCTTGACGAGATTGTTCGACTCGTAGATCTTGAGTCCATATATCTTCATTGGAAGATGACGTCCGTCCCCGGCAAGGTTGGAGCCAATCTTGAGAGTGCGCCTCTCCGAGAAAGTGTGGTCTGGGTTGAACGCAACAGGGCTTTTCCAGGTAAAGTTGGTGAATCCAGCCGTCACGACGGCGAGATTCCCGTCACCTGCCATTGAAACGCCGCGGCGCACATTGTATGCCTTTTCAACGCCAAACACCGTGTTCGTGACAAGCCTGAAACCGATATGGCAAACCATGCATCCCGGACGCTCGATGTAATAACTGAAATTGTGGGTCGAGTTGTTCTGGTTCACGGTTTGCGATGAGATGAGATACGGAAGCTGCCCAGCCGTCCAGCTGGAGGCGTAATTCGTCATCATCGCATAGTCAAACTCGACCCGCGTATTGGCTTTGACGGTATAGCCAGTATCAATGTAGACATTGTTCTCAACCACTGACCCAATGACATTCCGTGGGGCCCAGATGTAAGGATCGTCCTGTTCCTCCTCTACGTCGCCACCTGCCGAAAAAGCCGAGACGTTCTCGCCCGTAACGAACTGCCCGGAGCATGTCTCCTTAAATCCCGCGACACCACCTTTGACACAAGGCAGATAGTCCCGCCTGAGGATCCCTGCATCCCAAATGCGAAAACGATAGACCTTCATCTTTGCGTGATACGCAAAGGTTGTTGTAGCCGCCGAATAAAGACCGGAGGCTGTATAATTTTTGCAGAAGAACACCATCGGACAGTTCTGCCGATTAGCGGGGAAATCGTTGAGAACCTTCCCTGTTTTCGAATCGCCCGTCCATACCTGAAACTCCTTGGCCTCATAGAAATCGAGAACTATTCTGTGGCGCAGCGTATCAATCGCCTTCAAATTGCTCGACTGCTGGCTGTTGCCGCTCTGGCCGCTGATGAAGGAAAAGCATTCCGTATCAGAAGAGTTCTTTCCGACGTAGCATTCGCACTGAGGTGCCGTATCTACATTTTTCGTTCCCTGCGCACCGAACAGGCGGACTTGGTTTTCAGAACTTTCCGTCAACTGGAAGTCAATCTCAATCTTCGTCTGAGGGCCAACAAAGAATCCCGTGTTGATGCCGGCACCAACAGAGCCGTCCGACTCGATGTAGCCGTCCTCGGCCTGCGACGGCAAGGCGAACGCAAGCGCCGCCAAAGCGGAGATAAGCGCTAAACTACCCCCTGTCGGTTTTTTGATGATTTCGTGCAGTTTCATCGCTTGTCTCCCTTTCTTGTTTTTGGTTGTTTTACATGATTAAAGCTCTCTTCACTCGCCCAGGCGGATGATGCGTTCTTTCACAAGTTCCTTCGGCTCGCCGATCTCGACCTTCGGCGCGTTGGCGAGAAGGTAGTCCTCCGCCTCCTTGCACCAAAGCCCCTTGTTCGCGGAGCAGATGCGGTCGAGCTCGGCGTAGAACGGATCGGTCTTGCCCTTCTCGGCGAAGTCGGAGATCGCGGTCATCGGCATGTTGACGTGCGTATAGACGAGGCGCTTCCCGCCCGGCACCTTCAGCATGTCGAACGTCGCCTCCGCCGCGGAGTCGAGTCCGCCCACGTGCGTGATCATCACCTCGGGGTGAAGATAGCCCTTGCCTATCCAGTCAACGGAGTCCGCCATGTCCTTGACGTCGCCGCCGGAATTGGCGACCACGTGGTGCATCAGGTAGTGGACGTTGTAGAAGTTGAAGCTCGCCATCAGGTGCTGGTCGGTGGGACCCGCGAAGAAGTTGAGGCATCCGCCGAAGCCAAGAAGGTCCGAGCACTGCGTGATGAGCGCCGGAACGGCGGCGAACAGGAAGATGTCGTCATAGCCGCCGCCGGTCGAAGTCGGGTTGTCGGCGCGTGCGTCGTCAACAAGGTTGAAGGACTTGAGCAAGGAGACGGGGTCCGCGACGTCCCTCGTGTTGACAAAGACGAGCTCCACTCCGTTTAGGACGCCTTTGGCCAAAACTGCACCATTCCACTTCTCCACCTCTCCACCTTTCAACCTCTCAATCCCAAACATCTTCGCCGCGCGCGCAAGCCTCGCGTCGTCGATGTCGGTCACGACGAGGCGCCGCGGGCGCTTCTCCGGCGTATGGCAGGCAATGTCGATGCATCCAAGGCCCATCGCGCCGCAGCCGGCCATGAGGAGCATCGTGCCCTTGTCTACGATGCCGACCTCGAGGTCGTGAGAGCAGAAGGCGTTGTGGTAGTTGGTGCGGAAACCGGAGACTATGCACGATATCGGCTCGGCGAGCGAGCACTTGAAGAACGCGTCGCCGTCATATGGCAGCAGGCACCCCATCTCCATCACGATGGACGGAAGGTAGACATGCGTAGTCTCGCCGCCGATCGTGTGCCAGGCGTAGCCGACTGTCTCCAGCTCGTGGCCGGGGATGTTCAGCGAAGGCTGAAGCCCGACGCGCTGCCCGACGTGGAACTGGGCCTTCCACTTCGCGCCCACCTCGCGCACGATGCCCGACACCTCGTGGCCGAACATCGTCGGCCGTGTCGCGATGTCCTTCGGGACGCGCTTGTGCCCGGTGCCTAGCGTGGCGCCCTTGTAGTCGCTCAGGCAGATCGTGTTCGTCACGATCTCAACGACAATCCCCTCTTCGCCCGCGCCCTCGAGCTCTATGTCCTCAAGACGCGCGTCCTTCGCGCCGTACAGCCTCCATGCTTTCGCTCTCATGCTTCTCTGTCTCCCTTTTGCGCCTGTATTTACGAAATCGTCATCTCGAAAGACTGAATGTTCGGCGTGACAAGGCGGTTCTGACGCCCGTTCGTCGCCGGCAAACCCGCCATCACCGGCGTAACGCCGCGGTAGAACTCGCTTCGCTGTCCCTCCACCTTTAAATGCCCGTTGCGGTTGATGGTGACGATGGCGCTCACGGGATCGTTCCACGCGATCACGTGCCGTGCGAGCTTCCAGCGCTTCACGTCTTCCTCGGGGTAGGCCGTGTGCGTCTTCGACATCCAGTCGTAGCTTGCGGAGTTGAGGTCGAGGTAGACGATGTTCTCCAGGATGCGCACATGGTCGCAGTGGTGGTGGCCGTTGATCACGAGCCGGACGCGTCCGGGATGCTTCGCATTCGCGTCATCGAAGATCTTGCGCACGGCGGCGCGGTCTGGCGAGCCGTCCTCCCGCTCGTAGCTGGCGTGGCTTGTCACGATGCACGGATACGGCGAACTCTCGATGGTCGCCTTCAGCCACTCCAGCTGTTCAGGCGGCACGCGTGTGATCAAGCCTCCGCTTTTCCGCCCCACGGCGTAGTAGTTGCCGTTCGAATAGTGCACCCACTTGCCATCGACAAGGCAGTTGTTGGTATCCGTTACGATGAAGCGGAAGCCGCCCTGATCGAAGTGGTAGTGGCCGCGCGAGAGACGATACGCCGCCAGCGTCTCTTCGTGGCTGTTGCCGTCATCGTCGTGGTTGCCGATGGTGTGGTAGGTCTTGATGCGGAAGTCGTTGTAGAAATCCACGTAGTCCTTGCACTTGACGGGCGTGTGCGTAAAGTCGCCCATGTGGATGATGAAATCGACCTTTGATTTCTCCGCGCGATTCAGCACGCGCTCCAGCCATTCGCGCGTATCGTGCGGGAAAACGCCCGGGTAGTAGTGGATGTCCGCAAACGCGCAGAACTTCACTTCGTCCTCCGCCGGCTTGGCAAGCAGATTGCCCGCAGCCAGAGACGCCAATCCCGCGCCGATGAACTCCCGTCGTCCGATCTCAGTTTCCTTCTGCATGATTGATGCTACCTTCTACCCCTTCTTAATCTCCGCCCCAACCTGGTCAATGCCCTCAAGGAGCTTCTTCTCCCATCCGGGCAGCGTGAAGAACCACGGTGCCATCATGAAGCCCTTCAGCCGGTCGGGCGCACAGACACCCCGGCAGTAGTCCACCGTGCCCGCGAAGTTGTCGTCATGGCTCCAGTTCGACCCAGTCGGCACCTGGTCAAAGCCCGCCTTGTCGAGCAGCTCGTAGGCCCTGACGTACTTGCCGTACCCCTCCTTGCCCGCCGCCTTCAGCTTGTCCTCGCTGAACAGGCTGCCGTAGTACCAGTTGGACTGCAGAACGCTCCGCGGCATGCGGCTGAAGAACAGATCGGGGTGGTGCCAGACGTAGTCGCTCCAGATCCACGGACGCATCCCCGTCTTCTCCGTCTCCTTCACGAACCACAGGAAGTCATTCCACCACAGGTCTCCCTGGCGTACGGTGCAGTAGAGGTATTTGCTCTGATGCCCCACCGTCTCCTCGTCGTATCCAAGGTGCAGGAAGCGCGGATGGTCGAATATCTCGCAGACGTCCCGGATGAGGTCGGAGCAGACCTGATAGTACGGCTTTGTGGAGAGCATGCGCTCGTACTTCTTGAGCCACACGTCATGCGCGGCGGAGAAGTTCATCTTGGGAATCGGCTCCAGCCCCATCGCCCGGAGCCGCGCCAGCTCCTTGCGGAACCGCTCGATCTCCCAGCTGCCCTTCACCCACAGCTCGGGATGGCTGGGATACTGGATCGCCTCGCCGAGGTCGATGACGACCATGTTCATGCCCACCTTCACCATGCGGTCTGTCACCGTGCGCCACACCGCCTCGTCGAAGCGCACATGATCCGCCTGGCACACGAGCTTCAGGTCTTCGCCCTTGTAGGGTCCCCATGAGCTGACGGGCTGGTCGCTCCACATGTTCGTGCCCATGTGCAGCAACGCCGCCCAGATGAGGCCGTCTCTGCCGGCCGGAGGCAAAACCGCGCCCCGCCCCGTCAGCATGCCACCAGCCGCAAGCGCCGCCGCGCCGATGAACTCCCGTCGTCCGATCTCTGTCCGCTTCTCCATGATCGATTGTCTCCTTGTGGAATTCATGTGTGCTTGTAGGATAGCATATCCGCCCATCAACACGCAATTGCATATTGGCATCCGTAACTTGCATATTTCAGCCAACGCCGTTATTGCATTGTCCCGCGTTAATGTGGTATACTTGCCACGAGATGAAGAGAAAGGTTCTGGTGATGATTTCGCCCGTGAGCGCCGCGCGCATCGCAGGCATCGCCCGCTACGCGCGCGAGCACGGCTGGCACCTGATGATACAGGACCGCCTCGGGCACCGTCCGCTCGCGTGGAACGGGGACGGCATCGTCACCGCGCTGAGGTCCGACGAGGCGTCGGTCGCCGCAGTGCGCGCGCTCATGAAGCGCGGGATACCGGTCGTCGACGTGACGATGAGCAGACCCGACATACACGTCGCCCGGGTCACGAGCGACCACATCGGAATCGGGCGCCTCGCGGCGCAGCACTTCGAAGAGCGGAACTTCCGCAATGTCGCCTGGTTCTCGACGGGATGGGGAAACGTCCACAGCCTGCGCTACCGAGGTCTCACGGAACGCTATCCGGCGGCGAAATGGGTGGTCGAGGACTTCCTGCCCAAGTCGCGCCGCAACGACTGGGGCGCGTTCATGCGCTGGATGGCGAAGACGCTGAAGGAGGCGCCGAAGCCGGTCGCCGCGCTCACCTACGACGAGGCTGACGCCGCGAGGCTTCTCGACGCGGCGGAGCGCATAGGCGTCTCGGTCCCCGAAGAGCTGGCGATACTGTCGATCGGCAACGACCCCATCATCTGCGAGAACCAGTCCGTGCCGCTCTCGTCCATCGACCAGGACCTCGAGCGCGGCGGATACGAGGCTGCGGCCATGCTCGACCGGCTGATGGACGGCGGACGTCCGCCGAAAGAACCCGTCCTGATTCCTCCGAACGGAATATGCCTCCGCCGTTCCACCGACATCATGGCCTCGTCAGATCCGCTCGTAAAGAATGCCCTTGACTACATCGCCGCGCACATCTCGACGCCGTTAGGCGCGGCGCAGATCGCCGACGCGTTGAATGTCAGCCGGAACGTGCTCGACAAGCGTTTCCGCGCAGACCTGAACAGGTCCGTAGGCGAGGAAGTCAAGCGGCAGCGGCTTGCGCTGGCGAAGCTCCTCCTGCGCAACACCGGTAAATCCGTGTCGGAGATCGCAGCAGCAGCCGGCTTCTGCACCCCGTCCCACCTCGCAAACACCTTCCGCTCCGATACCAAGATGACGCCGCGCGAATACCGCCGGCAGAGCAGCTCGTCGGTTTCGATGCGGGAGTGGCGTCGCGCGTAGCCCAACGTCAAACCATGCGGGCGCTTTCGAGCGTGTTCCAGAGAAGCATGGTTATGGTCATCGGCCCGACGCCGCCCGGGACGGGCGTGATCGCGGACGCAACCGCCGCGCAGGAGTCGAAGTCCGCGTCGCCCACGAGACGGTAGCCCCTCTCACTGGAGGCGTCGGGAACGCGGTTGACTCCGACGTCGATCACGACGGCGCCAGGCTTGAGCATGTCGCCGGTGAGGGTGTTGGGGCGGCCCGTCGCGACGACCACTATGTCCGCCTCGCGCGTGAACCTGGCGACGTCCGGCGTGCCGGTGTGGCAGAGCGTGACCGTCGCGTCCGTCCCCTTCCTTGAAAGAAGCGCGGCGACCGGCTTGCCCACGATGTTGGAGCGGCCGATCACCACCGCATGCCTGCCGCGCACGTCGATGCCCGCGAACTCGATCAGCTTGACTATGCCGTGCGGCGTGCACGGGAGAAAGCACCGCTCGCCGATCAGCATGCGTCCGACGTTGACTGGCGTGAAGCCGTCCACGTCCTTCTCAGGGGAGATCGCGTCTATCACCTTCTTCTCGTCGTACCCCTTCGGAAGCGGCAGCTGCACCAGTATCCCGTGGATCGCCGGGTCTTCGTTGAGCGCGGCGATGTGCGAGAGCAGCACGCCCTCGCCGGCGTCGGCGGAGAGCCTGATCTCCCTGGACGCCATGCCGGCCTCGGCGCACGCCTTCTCCTTCGCGGTAACGTAGCTCACGCTCGCGGGGTTGTCGCCGACGAGGATGACCGCGAGCCCCGGCGTCACGCCCCTCTCCGCCTTCAGCGCCGCGACGCCCGCCGCGATTTCCGCCCGCGTCTTCCGCGCAAGCTCCCTTCCGTCTATTGTCTTCATCGCGGGATATTATACCATATAATACCCTGAGGTTGGTTTCGGTGCATCTGACGCGCGGCTAACGGGTTCTGGGAAATTGACGATTATAATCGCATTCGAAAGACCAGGGCGGATTCTGCGGCAATGTCTGCGCGATGTACCCCTGCTTCATCAGCGGATTCAGGTACGACGCCGAAAGCCAGGGCTGACTCGAGACCCCCAGCTCCGCCGCTATCTCGCTCCTGCTCCTCTCGCCCGACGCGAGCAACGCCAGCAGCCTTTTCGCCGTCTCGCCATTCCCATCCTCAAGAGCAAGTTCGTACTTCTGCGGCATCGGATACTTCTCCGCAAGTTCCGAGGGGTCCTTCTGCATCTCCTTCTCCCGCTCCGCCTTCTTCCCCTTCCCGGACCCGAACATGCCGAACAGCCAGTCCACTATCCCTCCGCCCGCAGCCGCTTCGTCTATTTCTCCGATCCTCGCGCGGATCGCCGCCTTGTGCAGCTTGACTATCTCGCTCCGGCGGTAGAGCGCGTTCACCCTCGCGAGGATCTCGTCCTCGGACATCTCACGCCCCTCCTCGAGGAAGATGAAAACGTGTATGTGGTTCGACATGCAGCAATAGGCAAGGACCTTAACGCAGCAGAAGAACTCGACGCGCATCAGAAGGTCGACGAACCGGTCCTTCTCCTCGTCGTCGAAGAAGAACGCCTTGTGCGCCACCCTCGACACCAGGTGGTAGCACTTGCCGGCCTGAACGATCCTTTTCCTCCTCATGGCGCAGCGTAGTCTACCACATCCGCCGCGCCAAAGTCAAGCATATACAGTAAAGCATATACGGAAGGGTCTGACCCTTTTAGACCTT
>JAFRBA010000267.1 GCA_017405115.1 Kiritimatiellia bacterium | reverse complement strand
GTTCGCGGACGACGAGACCGGCGACACGTTCACCTACGGCGACACGTGGAGGGCGAGGGGCGAGGGCTTCACCGGCACGGCGCCGGGCTGGGGCGTCAACATGGCGTTCATCCTGCTGGAGCCCGACGAGGAGCCCGGCGCCCTGGACTTCGACGTCAGGAGCGCGGCGGAGATCAAGCTCGACAGCAAGCCGGAGCGCCCCGTCGCCCCTGGCGACTACCCGAACGCGAAGCTGATGATCGAGTTCTGCCATCCCGACGCCGAGGATCCCGATGCGCAGGTCTCGGAGACGCTCGTGATGCCGATCCACATCGTCTCGAACGAGTAGTTGGTGGTTGGTAGTTGGTAGTTGGTGGTGGGTAGTTGGTGGTGGGTAGTTGGTGGTTGGGTAGTGGGTAGTGTGGCGGGCGGGCTTCGGCCCGCCCGCCCTTTTCGTTTGCGGAGATCAACGGGCGGGACGCCCGTTGTCCCAGTATTGGATGTCGCCGTGTGATGTAGCGATGCTGAAGTGAGGTCAGCGGCGGCAGAATGGCGCGGCGCTGGGCGACGTCGTGATGCGCGTCTAGCGGGAAATTTGCTATAATACGCGGTATGAAACCGATCGCGACAGCCAACTACGACTTCGAGAGCCTGATAAAGGGTGGGTATGTGTACGTCGATAAGACGGACATGCTGTGGAAGCTCGCCGCAAACGAGCAGGATGCGATATACTTCATCTCGCGCCCGCGCCGGTTCGGCAAGTCGCTCATGCTCTCGACGTTCAAGTATCTGTTCCAAGGGAAGAAGAAACTCTTCAAGGGTCTCAAGATCGAGAAGAAGAGGTGGAACTGGTCTCAGACGTATCCAGTCATTGAGCTCAACATGTCGGACTTCGACAAGGAGAGGACGCGCGAGGGTTTCGTGCGTTCTCTCACGACGACTTTGCAGGAGCGGCTGGAGAAGGAGGAAATCCCGTACACGAAGTCCGATGCGCCCGGAATGCTGTTCGATAGGCTGATTAAAGGCCTCGCCGCCGCGAACGAGGGCGACAAGAAGGTCGTTGTGCTGATCGACGAGTACGACCACCCGCTCGGCGGGCTCCTCGACGACAGGAAGGCGCTGCGCACGATGCGGCGCGAGATGCACGGGTTCTACTCGACCTTGAAGAACAACGTCGGGATCATCCGCATCCTGATGATGACGGGCGTCTCGAAGTTCACGAAGCTCTCGGTGTTCTCGGGGCTCAACAACCTCACCGACCTTACGATGGAAGAGCCCGGCTGCGCTGCGCTTCTCGGCTACACCGTGAAGGAGATCGAGACGACGCTCGCGCCACAGCTTAGGGCGTTCGCGCGCAAGCGGCGCATCTCGCCGGACGAGGCGATTGATCAGCTGTGCGCGTGGTACGACTCCTACCGGTTCTCGCCGTACTCGAACGTCCGCGTCCTCAATCCGGTTGCGGTCGGCAGGGCGCTCACGACTGGCAACCTGATGAACTTCTGGTCGAAGACCGGCATGCCCACGCTCATCCTCGAGCGGCTGCAGGCGTCCAACATGAAGCCTGACGCCATCGACGACGTGTATGTAAAGGTCGAGGACCTGGACGTCTGCGACGCCGAGGAGCTGCCGTGGAAGCCTCTCCTCTACCAGAGCGGGTACCTCACCATAAAGAAGGTCCACTGGACGGACGAAGACGGCCGCCATGTGGAGGGCCTTACGCTCGGAATGCCGAACCGTGAGGTGCGCGAGTCGCTCAGGTCGCTCTGGTGGAAGCAGCTGATGAAGATCGAGGAGAAGGACTTCACGGCGCTTGTCGATGTCGCGAAGAGGCAGCTCGCCGAAGGGGACGTGAGGATGCTCGTCGGCAAGACGCTTTTCTCTCTCTACGCCGCGCTTCCTTCGACGTGGCGCGTGAAGGACGAGTCGGACGCGAAGCGGTACTTCCATCTCTTCATGAAGATGCTGGGGGCGGACGTTCAGGCCGAGGAGGCATCCGCATTCGGCTACGCCGACGCGATTGTCGTGACGAAGAAGGCGGTGTACGTCTTTGAGTTCAAGTTCAACAAGAGCGCGAAGGCGGCGATCCGGCAGATCCGCGAGAAGGGCTACGCCGATGCCTACAAGGGCGGCAGGCGCCCCGTCACGCTCATCGGCGTCAACTTCAGCGCGAAGAAGCGCAACATCGACGAGCCGATCATTGAGGCGATGTGATGCCTTCTCGTCAAGCGACCCCAATACGTTTTGACGCCATCCAACCGGCTTTTATGGTATAATGTCCGCTGTGAAGAGCATAGAGACTATCATTTTCGCCGCCGCCCTGGCGGCAGCCGTTCCGTCGTCGCTGCCCGCGGTGGAGCATCCGAAGCCCGGCGTGGGGCCCAACGCGCGCTACGCGACCGACGCGTACCCCGGGTTCGACACCGAGAAGGAGACGATCAGCCCCGAGCGCAAGGAGCCGCGCTGGTTCTCGTTCATAACCGGCCCGAAGCGCAGCAACGCGCGCGAGCAGATAGAGTACTGCGCGGAGCTGATGGCCGAGCGCGACTACTCCAAGGCGCGCAAGCAGCTGGACGCTCTCGTGCGCGAGTGGCCGACGTCCCCCGAGGCGCCGAAGGCGCAGAAGGCGCTGGCGGAGGTCTGCCTGGAGAACCTCCTCGAGTACGAGGACGCCTTCAAGGAGTTCCGCTACCTGCTGGACTTCTACTCCCTGCAGTGCGACTACAACCGCATCGCCGACAGGATGTACCAGGTCGCGGGCCTGATGCGGCAGGAGGGCAAGGAGATCATGTTCATCCGATTCGCGAACACCGTCGACGTGCGCCGGGCCTACGAGGCGTGCGTCCTCCACGCGCCCGGCGCATCGTGGGTTCCGGAGGCAATGCTGATCATCGGCGCGCTGCGCGAGGACGAGGGCAAGTACGAGGAGGCCGTGAAGGTCTACGAGAACCTGCGCAACACCCACCGGGAAGCGCCCGAGTCTGCGACGGCCCTCCTGCGCGAGGCCGAGGCGCGCATGACGGTGCTTCGCGAGCGCGCCTACAACCGGGCCAGGAGCCGCGAGACGGCGGACTTCCTCTCCACGGCGCTGCGCACCTGCAAGCCCGGCGACACCGAGGTGCTGGAGGGGTATCTCGCGGAGGTCCGCGCGCTGATGGAGGACGAGGCGTACCGCGGCGCAAAGTTCTACGATTCGCCGACGCGCACGGTGCGCAGCGCGGTGACCGCGTACGAGAGGTGTCTCGCGGAGCATCCCGACAGCGCACGCGCAGACGACGTGCGCGCGCGCCTTGAAGAGCTGAAAGGAGCCGTTAAATGAGAAGTGGTCTCTTTAGATTCGCGGCGCTGCTGGCGCTGGCCGCGGCCGCGGCCGGTTGCGGCACGTCCTACAGGTGGCGTTCCGACGTCCCTCCGTCGGCGCGGACGGTGGCGGTGCCGACGTTCGCGAACGAGTCCTCCGTGGTGGGCCTCGGCGCGGCGGCGGCGCGGCAGATCCTGCGCGAGATCCAGCGCGAGGGCACGTTCAAGGTCGCCGCCGGCGACGACGCCGCGCTCGAGATACAGGGCGTCATCAAGAAGGTCCAGTCCGGCGGCGCGGCATACGACCGCCGCGCAGGCATGCGCTACGCGTCCTTCACGCTCAGCGCGGCCGTGGAGGTCTCGGTCATAGACCGCCGCACGAAGAAGGTGCTCGTCAACAACAGGCTCTATTCGGCGACGGCGCCGGTCACGTCTTCGCAGGACATGGTGACGTCGCGGCGCGACGCGTCCGGCAGGCTCATGGAGAGCCTGGCGACGCAGGTCGTGGACGACCTGCTTAACCTTGACTTCGATGTGGAGGAGTAGGCCATGAACGACGTCCACGCTGTAATAGAGCTGAAGATAACCCCGCAGCGCGAATCCGGCTTCGGCCGCATCGCGGAGCGCGTCTCGCGCTACGAGCAGGTGGAGGCGTGCTTCCTGATGAGCGGCGCGTACGACCTGCTCGTGTTCGTCAAGGGGGAGAGCCTGCAGGACGTGGCGCAGTTCGTGGCGCAGGACCTCGCCACAATCGACGGCGTGCTCTCAACCGCGACCCATTTCATGCTCAAGACATACAAGTCGGGCAATGTGCTCGGCACGCTCGACGACGAAAGACTGGAGGTTTCGTAAAATGGCCGTTGACCTAGCGCAGAAGGCACAGAACTTCACGAACCGCGGACGCCAGGCCCTTGAGACGGGGCGCTACGAGCTGGCGATGGACATGCTGATGGAGGCCGTCGCGGCGGCCCCCGACGTGCTCGAGACCCGCAAGCTCCTGCGGGCTGCCCAGATAGCGAACTTCCGCAAGAACGGCAAGGCCGGCTTCGGCGCGAAACTCGGCTACATGATGGCGCGGCAGAAGGTGGCCGGGCTCGTCAAGAAGGGTCGTGCGGCCGAGGCGATGGCGGAGGCCGAGAAGCTCCTCTGCCAGAACCCGCTCGACGCGGACAACATAGAGGCCGCGGTCAAGGCGGCCGAGGCGGCGGGCAAGCCCGACCACGCGGCGATATCGATAGAGGCCGCCTACGAGTGCTCCAACAAGGACCCGTCCCTGCTGGAGAGGGTGGCCAACTACTACATGATCGCCAAGCGCTGGGACAAGGCTCGCGACGCATACCAAAAGCTCTCGGCAATGAAGCCCGGCGACCAGCGCGTCATGCAGCTGCTGAAGAACGCGGAGGCGCAGGCCACGATGAACGCCGGGTGGACGGAGACCGCGGGCAAGAAGGGCGGCTTCCAGAACCTCATCGCCAACAAGGAGCAGGCCGCCAAGCTCGACGCGGCGAACAAGGCCGTCGTCTCCGGCGACGACGCCGAGCTGCTCATACAGGAGAAGCTCAAGCAGATCGAGGCCGAGCCAAAGAACATGAACGCGCGCCGCGCCCTCGCCCGCATATACATACAGGGCAAGCGCTACTACGAGGCGATCGACGTGCTCCAGCAGGCGATAGAGGCGTCGGGCACGATGGACCCCGAGCTCGACAGGATGCTCTCGCAGACCAAGATACAGTACTACGACCAGCAGATAGAGGCCCTCAGGGCCGAAGGCCGCGAGGAGGAGGCCGTAAACCTCGAGGGGGAGAAGAACCAGTTCGTGTTCGACGACCTGGCGCAGCGCGTCGAGCGCTACCCGAACGACCTGCACCTCCGCTTCGAGCTCGGCAAGCAGTACTTCACGTACGGCTACTACGACGACGCGCTCACGCACCTGCAGCTCGCCCAGAAGAGTCCGAAGGACAGGCTTTGGGCCCTCTACTACCTCGCGATGTGCTTCCTGAACCAGGGCCAGACCGACATGGCCGTCATGCAGCTCGAGGCCGCGCGCGACTCGCTGCCTACAATGGACGAGCTGAAGAAGAACGTCGTCTACCAGCTCGGCCTCTGCGCAGAGGCGGCCGGCGACCTGGAGAAGGCCTATCAGTATTACAAGGACATCTATTCCTCCGACGTCGGGTTCGGCGACCTGTCGGAGCGCATGCTGGCGGTCAGCCAGGCGCTGAAGGCGAGTGGAAAATGAAAAGTGGAAAGTGGAAAATGAAAAGTGGAAGTGAATGCAGACGCTACATTTTACATTTTACACTTTACACTCTACACTCTCTTGTCTGGCAGCCCCAAGGAGAGTCGAACTCCTCTACCAAGCATGAAAAGCTCGTGTCCTAGCCGATAGACGATGGGGCCGAAAAACGGGTGTAGTATACCAAAAGACATGACCGAGCGTCAAGCGTATGTTGCGTTCAACCTGACGGACAAGGTCGGTTTTGCAACCGTTTCCGAGCTTGCTGCGGAGGCGGGGTCCGTGGCCGAGGCGTGGGCGCGCTACCCTAAGAAGGTGTCGCGGTCCGGCGGCGACGTCGACTGGGAGGGCGAATTCAAGCTTGCTGCGAAGTTCGGCGTGGAGATACTCACCCCGGCGGACGCGGGCTACCCTAAGCGCCTCGCATCCGCCCCGGGCCGCCCCCTCGCGCTGTACGTCAAGGGAAGCGTCGAGGCGCTCTCGGCGCCTGCCATCGCCATCGTAGGAACACGCCGCGCGACATCGTACGGACGCGACGTCGCCGGCCGTCTGTCGTTCGGGCTGGCGAAGGCCGGATGGTGCGTGGTATCCGGGCTCGCGCTCGGCATCGACGCCGACGCCCACCGCGGGGCGCTCGAGGCGGACGGAGCGACGGTCGGCGTGATCGGATCCGGGCTGGACCAGTTCTACCCGGAGGAGAACCGCGAGCTGGCCCGGGAGATTGCGAGGCGCGGCGGCGCCGTAGTCAGCGAGTTCCCGTTCGGGCGCCCTCCGGACCGAGAGACCTTTCCGATCCGCAACCACGTCGTCGCCGCGCTTGCGCACGGCGTTGTGGCGGTGGAGGCTCCGCTGCGCAGCGGCACGCTCATCACGACGTCCATCGCCGCCGACCTCGGCCGCACCGTCATGGCGGTGCCGGGGCGCGTCGACAGCCGGTCCTCCGCGGGCTGCCTGCAGCTGATACGCGACGGCGCGACGCTCGTGCGCGGCGTGGACGACGTCCTGGAGGCGATGAGCGAGCTCATCCCGAAGACGGCGCCCCGCGCCGGAAGCGGGGAGGAACGCGCGCCGGCAGTCGACCCGGAGACGCCTCCGTACTCCGTCGAGGAGGCGATGGTCATGCTGCACGTTGACGACGACGGCGTCTCGGTCGACGAGCTGGTGAGGCAGACGAAGCTGTCGGCGGAGAGAGTCAACGCAGTCGTCATGGGGTTGCGCATAAAGGGCTTCCTGCGGTTCCTTCCGGGAAACCGGGTCGCAGTGCTGAGGCCTGGCAGAAGGGCGTGAGAAGAAAAGGAAGAAGGAAGAAGTAAAAAGGAAGAGGGAAGAAGGAGAGGGCGGCGACATGAGCGGACAGGGCGTCTACGACATCGTGTTCAAGAGAATAGACCTTGGCGCGAGCGAGGTGCTGCGCGACTTCAGGACGTTCGATCCCAACGAGTGGTCGGTCGTGGTCGGAACGCCGAAGTGGACCGTGCACCCCGACCGCATCGTCGGCGGTGGGCCAGACGTGCGCACGCACGGCCAGATATTCTGCAGGACTCCCGTGGAGGGCGACGTCGTGATGTCGTTCGACGCGAAGATACTCCCCCCGTGCGACCACGACCTCGTCTGGTTCTGGAACACCAGGCTCGACGCCAGGCCATGGGGGCGCGGTTATCTCGGCTGCCTCGGCGGATGGTTCTCCGACATGGCCGGCATCGAGAAGCTGCCGGACTACGGAGTCTCGGCGATTGCGCCGTCCTGTCCGACCTGCCCTGGCCAGACATACCACATAGTCTCCGGCTCCGTGGACGGCATACACTTCATATTCGTGGACGGCCGTCTCGTGACGTATTTCGCGGACTCCGGCTACCCGAAGGACGGCCCGGGCCACTTCGGCTTCGGCGTCTACGAGTCGCACGCCGAGTATTCCAACCTGACGGTATACCGTCCGTCGTGGACGCCGCTGGAGCCGTCTTATCGGAGGGAGGAGGCGTCGTGAAAAGAAAAAGTTCCGGCCTTGCCGGCCTGATAGACCACACGTTCCTGAAGCCCGCAGGCGACCGGAACGCCGTCCGCCGCCTGTGCGCGGAGGCGAAGCGCGCGCACTTCGCGTCCGTCTGCGTCAACCCGTGCGAGGTCGCCTTCTGCGCCCGCGCGCTTCGCGGCAGCGGCGTCAAGGTCTGCACGGTGATTGGCTTTCCGCTCGGGCAGTGCACGCTGCGCGCGACCTGCTTCGAGGCGCTTGACGCCATACAGGCCGGCGCCGACGAGCTCGACCTCGTCGTGAACCAGCGGCTGCTTAAGTACTCGCCCAAGGCCTGCGCGGCGGACCTGCTGCAGTGGGTGCGCACCTGCCGGACTCTGCGGAGCGACCTTGTGCTCAAGCTGATCCTGGAGTGCTGCAACCTCACGAAGGCGGAGATAGCGCGCGGCTGTCGCATCGCCAGGCGCGTCGGCTTCGACTTCGTGAAGACGTCCACCGGCTTCGGCTCCGGCGGGGCGACTGTGGAGGACGTCGCGCTCATGCGCCGCGCGGCCGGCCCGGAGATGGGCGTGAAGGCCGCGGGCGGCATCCGCGACCTCGCGACGGCCAGGGCGATGGTTGCGGCCGGCGCGACGCGAATAGGCACGAGCGCCGGGCTGAATATGGTATAATACACGACATGAAACTCGACCCCACGAAGATGAAGGACTGGGAGGTCGCCGAGGCGGCGGAGGCGACGCTCCGCCCGGCGTGCGATCTGCTGGGCGAACTCGGGATCAAGGAAGGCGAGTGGGACGCCTACGGGCGCTACCTCGCCAAGGTCGACGTGACGAAGGTGCTTCGGCGCCTCGGCGGCGGCGACGCGTCAAGGGCCCCGAAGCGCGCTAAGTACATCGACGTCACGGCGATCACGCCCACCGCGCTGGGCGAGGGCAAGACCACGACGACCCTCGGTCTCGTCGAGGGGCTTGGGCTTCTCGGCAAGAAGGTCATCGGCTGCGTGCGCCAGCCGTCCGGCGGGCCGACGTTCAACATAAAGGGCTCCGCCGCCGGCGGCGGCCTCGCGCAGGTCGTTCCGCTCACTTCGCTCTCCCTTGGCCTCACGGGCGACATCGACGCGATCACCAACGCAAACAACCTCGCGATGGTCGCGCTCAACTCCCGCATGCAGCACGAGCGCAACCACGACGACGCCTGGCTGGCCGAGCGCGGCCTGAGGCGCCTCGACGTCGACCCGGAGCGCATACAGTTCCGCTGGGCGATGGACTTCTGCGCGCAGGGCCTCAGGAACATCGAGATCGGAAGGGGCGGCCGACTCGACGGCTTCAACTGCCAGTCTGGCTTCTACATCACGGTCGCGTCCGAGGTGATGGCGATACTCGCCATGAGCGCCGACCTGAAGGACCTCCGCGAACGGCTCTCCAGGATAATCGTCGCCTACTCGAAGTCCGGCGCGCCGGTCACCACGCGCGACCTGGAGGTCGACGGGGCGATGTGCGCGCTTCTCGTCAACGCGATCAAGCCGACGCTGATGCAGTCGATAGAGGGCCAGCCGGTCTTCGTGCACGCCGGCCCGTTCGCCAACATCGCAATCGGGCAGAACTCGGTCGTCGCCGACAGGCTGGCCTGCGCGCTCGGCGACTACGTCGTGACGGAAAGCGGCTTCGCCAGCGACATGGGCTACGAGAAGTTCTGGAACATAAAGTGCCGGTGCTCCGGCCTCAGGCCCGACGCCGTGGTGCTGGTCGCGACCGTGCGCGCGCTCAAGGCGCACGGCGGCGCGCCCGCAGTGAAGGCGGGCCTTCCGCTCGACCCGGTCTACACGACGGAGAACCTGGAGCTCCTTGAGAGGGGCTGCGACAACCTCCTGGCGCACATCGACATCATCCGCCGGTCCGGCGTGCAGCCGGTCGTGTGCCTCAACGCGTTCCACACCGACACTCCCGCCGAGCGCGAGCTCGTCAGGAAGATGGCCGAGAGGGCGGGGGCGACGTTCGCCGTCTCCGACCACTGGCTCAAGGGCGGCGAAGGCGCGCGAGAGCTCGCGGAGGCGGTCATCGCGGCATGCGACGCGCCGAACGACTTCGCGTTCCTCTGCGACCTCTCCGAGCCGCTTGCATCTCGCATCGAGAAGCAGGTCGTGGAGGTCTACGGCGGCGACGGCGTCGACTACGAGCCCGAGGCCCTGAAGAAGCTCGAGATGTACCAGGCCGACCCCGAGACCGCGCGCCTGCCCGTCTGCGTCGCGAAGACCCAGTACTCCCTCTCGCACGACCCGAATCTGCTGTGCCGTCCGAAGGGCTGGCGCATGCCGGTCAAGGACATCCTCGTGTACCGCGGCGCCGGGCTGCTCGTGCCCGTCGCCGGGGAGATTAAGCTGATGCCGGGAACGTCCGCGTCGCCGGCGTATCGCAGGATCGACGTGGACGTCGAGACCGGAAAGGTGAGGGGGCTGTTCTGACATGAAACGCAAGATCGTACTGGTGGTTTCGCTTGTCGCCGGCGTCGTCGCCGCGGTGCTCACGCGCCTATACGTCGCGGCGAAGGACGCCGAGGTCGTGGAGCTGAAGGACGCGATCAACAAGCGCTACGGCACGATGGAGGTGCTTATATTCAAGCGCGACACGCCCGCCGGCACGGTGCTGCAGCGCGACGACCTGCTGAAGATGGACGTCCCGAAGCTCGGGATGCGCGGCCAGGCCCTCACCGAGGAGAACCTGCGCGACGTGATCGGCCGCAAGACGCTCGTCACGCACCGATTCAAGGACATCGTCTTCTGGTCCGACATCGAAGGCGGCAAGCCGTCCGACGAGGGCCTTTCCGCAGACATCAAGAAGACGATGCGGGCGATCTCCATAAACTGCTCCGGCGCCGCCGCGGTGTCCGGCATGGTGCGCCCCAACGACCATGTGGACGTCATCGGCACGTTCGACCTGTCGGAGTCTCCGAACGCGGCCGCCCGTGCGAATTCGCTCGTGACATGCACGCTCCTGCAGAACGTCCTCGTGCTGGCCACCGGTCCGATTACGGCAAAGACGCAGCTCAGGTCCGCCGCGATGCCGGGCGGATACTCCACGGTCACGCTCGAGGTGACGCCGCGCGAGGCCGAGATGCTCGCGTTCGCCGAGCAGATACGCGGGCGGCTCGTGCTCACGCTCCGCAACCGCAACGACACGCACGCCGAGAAGGAGCTTCCGAACGTGAACTTCGAGAAGATACGCGGCGAGATAGAGGAACTCAACCAGAGGCGCCAGCAGCAGCGCCTCTCCGTGCGCTGACATGACACTCACGACACTGATAGGCGGACGGCGCGAGTCGCGCGACCTTGTCGACGGCACGTACGTGATCGGGCGTGGCGAGAGCTGCCGCGTGCGCATAGACCTCCCCGACGTGAGCGAGCGCCACGCCATCCTCACGGTGCGCGGCGACAGGGCCATAATCGAGGACCTGCACAGCTCGAACGGAACGCTCGTGAACGGCGAGCCGATCGACCAGGCCGTCGTGCTCGACAGCGGGAAGGTCGTGCAGGTGGGCTCCAGCCTGCTGCGCGTCTCGGACGACGCGGCTGACGCCGTGGCACCCGCAGAGCAGGCGTATGCCGAGGCCGAAGGAGGAGCCGACGGGTCGCCAGGCGACGACGACGCGGACGCGCCCGACCCGATGCGCGAGCTGCGGCGCAGCGTGCAGACGCAGATACAGGGCGAGCTCCTGAAGAGGATGGACCTGAAGAAGCTCACCATGCAGGGCGTCGACCGCGACGGACTCGAGGAGACGGCGCGGGAGAAGATACACTCCATCATCGAGGAGGTCGTCTCGAACGGCCGCCTTCCGCGTGGCATCGACTCGGAGCGCCTGGAGGAGGACGTATTCAACGAGGCCATGCGCCTCGGGCCTCTCGAGGACCTGCTGGCCGACGACTCCGTGAGCGAAATCATGGTCAACGGGCCGGAGAAGGTCTACGTCGAGCGCAACGGACGGCTCCAGCTCTCCGACTGCCAGTTCGCGGACGACGCGAGCGTCCTCGCCGTGATCGAGCGCATCGTCGCGCCGCTCGGCCGCCGCATCGACGAGTCGCAGCCATACGTGGACGCCCGCCTCTCCGACGGCAGCCGCGTCAACGCCATCATACCGCCGCTCGCGCTCTCGGGCCCGACGATCACCATCCGCAAGTTCGCGCGCCGCGCGTTCTCCGCCGCGGACCTCGCGCGCGTCGGCACCTGGACCGAGGACGTCGAGTCGTTCATGCGCCTGTGCGTCGCCCTGCGCAAGAACATTGTGGTGGCGGGCGGAACGGGGTCCGGCAAGACGACGCTCCTGAACGTGCTTTCGGCGTTCATCCCGAACACGGAGCGCATCGTCACCGTCGAGGACGCAGCCGAGCTGCGCCTCCAGCAGCCGCACGTCGTGCGCCTCGAGGCCCGCCCGCCGAACATCGAAGGCAAGGGCGCCGTGACGATACGCGACCTCGTGCGCAACTGCCTGCGCATGCGCCCCGACCGCATCATCGTCGGCGAATGCCGCGGAGGGGAGGCCCTCGACATGCTCCAGGCGATGAACACCGGCCACGACGGCTCGCTCACCACGGTGCACGCCAACAGCCCGCGCGACGTCGTCTCGCGCCTGGAGACCATGGTGCTGATGAGCGGCATGGAGCTGCCCTCGCGCGCGATCCGCGAGCAGATCGCCAGCGCCGTCGACGTCATCATCCACGAGTCGCGCCTCTCTGACGGCTCGCGCCGCGTTACCGCGGTGACCGAGGTCACGGGCATGGAAGGCGACCAGATAGTGATGCAGGACATCTTCTCGTTCCGCCAGTCGGGCGTCGGCTCCGACGGGCGCGTGATGGGCGAGCTGCTGGCCACGGGCGCGGTGCCGACGTGGATCGACCAGGTGCGCAGCCGCGGCATGGAGATCGACATGGGGATCTTCGCGGGATGATGGTCTGGGCGATAGTGGCGCTCGCCGCGGCGTGCCTCTCCGGAGTCGCATGGTACCTCGTCTCGGGGCTGCGCATACGCGCGGGATGGCAAGAGGGCGAGTCGCCCCTCGCGAAGTACCTCGACGCGCGCCGCCGCGCCAGGTTCAACGAGCAGCTGCCCGAGGCGATAGCGACGATGACCAACGCGCTGAGGGCCGGCTTCTCGATATCGCAGGCGTTCGACTCTGTCGTCGAGCAGGGCGAGAAGCCGATGTCGGAGGAGTTCGCGATCCTGCAGCAGCAGATCAAGATCGGCATGCCATTCGAGGACGCCCTGGAGTCCATGAGCCGCCGCGTCGGGTCGGAGGATCTTACGCTCGTGACGACGGCCATCCTCATAAGCCGCCGGTCCGGCGGCAACGTCACGGAGATTTTCGACCGCATCGCGGAGACGATCCGCGGCAGGATGAAGGTCGAGCGGAAGGTCCGCTCGCTCACGGCGCAGGGCCGCATGCAGGGCGCCGTCGTGTCGCTCATGCCGTTCGTCCTCGCGCTCATCATGACCATCCTGCGCCCCGGAATGATGCTGCCGTTCCTCTGCAGCGCGACAGGCGTGCTGGCCGTCGTCGCGACCTGCGCCCTGATAGCGGTCGGCTGGCTGATGATAAGGCGCATCGTCAAGATAGACGTCTGACGCGCGGCGTGCGTCTGTTTTTGGTATAATATAGGCGTCACTGGCAGCCGCGCCGGAGCGGCCGCCGCACGAAAGCACGAAAGGAGAAATGCATGACAGGTAGACTGATGGCCGGCATTGTGCTGGCCGGTGCCTTGGCGGGATGCAACACGGTCGTTGTTTCCTCGCCGGGTTCGCTCGGGGGCATCAAGGTGAACGGAGCGCCGAATCCCGCGGACCGCGTAGTAATGGTTGCCAACGACGGGTACTTCCTTTTCCACTGCTTGCCTCTCGTGACCGGCAGCATGGAGTGGTCGCCCAGCGAGAGGAAGCTGCGCAACGACATGGAGTTCTTCACCAACCACATGACGGGCGAGAAGATGCTGGACGCGATGCGCCGGTACGCCGACAGCATGGACTGCGACCTCGTGGACATCGTGGTGAACGACAAGAACGTGTGCCCGGTCGGGTTCCTGGACATCACGGACATCGCCAACACCATAATTGCGTACCGTTCCACGACATATTCGGGCGTGCTGTGCCCGCGCGCCAAGACAGCAGAAGGGAGCATCAGGAAATGAAGCGCATCATCGCACTGGCAGTGCTCGCCGCCGCGTTCGCCGGCTGCAGCTCGTACACGGACATCGGGCGCCTCAGCCCGAACACAGGCGTCAGGACCGACGACGGCAAGAGGCCTATCGCCACCGTCGACGTCCTGAACGTATCGTACTCCCTCCTGGGGCTTCTTCCGATAGAGTCCGGCGTGACGTGGAAGAGCGGCCCGTACGCAAGCCGTCCGTCGCGCAACGCCACTTGGTTCGAGGACCGCTGCACGATCGACGAGAACCTTGCGTCCGTGCGCGCGGCGCTCCGCGAGCTGAACGCCACGGAGGTGGCGAACCTCGTCACGGAGACCGACAGCTGGCGCTTCTGGAGCCTCTTCATAGTCAAGCGCACCGTCCTCAAGAGCACGTGCACTGTGCTTAAGTAGCGGATCGACGTACAGTCATGCCTAGCGAAACGGAAGCGCCGCGGAAGACCGTCTTCACCTATGAGCTGACTAACGACCAGCAGGAGCTCCTGTTGGGGCTCATGGTGAACGGCAACTACCGCAGGCGCGAGGTTCCGTATTCGCTGTGGTCGATAGAGGGCGACCACTTCAACGCGACCCTCTACGCAAAGGAGAAGCATGGCCGCCGCAAGCTCTGCGTGCAGGGCTCGAAGGCCGAGGACTTCGTGCTGTTCCAGCTGGAGCCAGTCGTCCTCGGCGCGGCGACGCTGGGCTACGAGAAGGAGCTCAACCCAGAGGCGTTCGCCGCGCACGCCGGGAGCGACGAGTCGGGGAAGGGCGACTACTTCGGCCCGCTCGTCGTCTGCTGCGCCTACACCGACGAGCGCCTCTCCGACGAGATGGCCAAGCTCGGCGTCAGGGACTGCAAGCAGATGTCCGACAAGGCCGTCCTCGCCGCGGGCGCAGCGCTCAGGCGGCTCCTCGGCGCGGACGGGTACGCGGTCGTCAAGCTCGGCCCCGCGGCCTACAACCGCCTCTACGCGAAGATGCGCAACATCAACCGCATGCTCGCCTGGGCCCACGGCACGGCCATCGAGGAGCTCCTGGAGAAGCGCCCGGGGTGCGGGCGCGTGGTCGTGGACCAGTTCGCGCCCACGGAGGACACGATACGCCGAGCGCTGAAGCCGCTCGGCCGCGCCGCGACCGTCGAGCAGCGCCACAAGGCCGAGAGCGACATCGCGGTCGCGGCGGCCTCCGTCATTGCGCGCGAGCTCTTCCTCAGGGCCATCGCCGACATGTCGGCAGAGGTCTTCGGCCCGCCCGGTCCGGACGGCGAGCAGGCCGGGAAGGTCCCGGCGGGATCCTCCGACCCGCGCGTGCGCGAGCTCGCCGAGCGCATGGTGCGCGAGAACGGCCCGACATGGCTCATGAACCACTGCAAGGCCCACTTCCAGACGACGGACAAGGTTCTCGCCGCCTGCGGAAAGAGCCGCGAAGATCTTCCACCGGAAGGACAAATCGTTTCGAAAGGAAAAAGAGATGCTGATAGCTGATTCACTTGTAAGCGGGTTCCTCGGCTCGAACATGATGGGCCAGGGCATCGTGATAACGCAGCTCGTGTCGGCCATAGTGATGGTCGCCGCGATCATCGGGAAAAGCCGGGAGCTGGGATACCTCGGAATGACGACGCGGCGGTTCCTGCGGGACTTCTCCACAGGCAGCGACGTGCTGGAGTACTACCTGCAGAGGCGCCCGACGGCGCTCACCGGCATCGAGGGCATCTACAAGGAGACTTGCGAAAGGCTGCTGAAGCTGCTTGCGCCGGACGTGCGTTCGCTGCTCGTCGGCAGGCAGCCCGGCTCGGCGGCTGCGGCGCTCACCGCCCGCGAGATAGAGCTGGTGCGCGGAACGTGCGAGCACGTCCTCGACGAGGAGGAGATCCGCGTGGAGCACGGCATGGGGCTCATATCGACCATCGTGACTCTCGCGCCGATGCTCGGCCTGCTCGGCACGGTGTGGGGCGTCCTCGACGCCTTCGCCGAGATGGGCGCGGCAGGCTCCGCAAACCTCGCCACGATCGCGCCGTCCATCTCGGCTGCGCTCGTCACGACGGTCGTAGGCCTCCTGGTCGCGATTCCCGGCGTGATATTCTACAGCCGGATAAGCGCGAGCATCCGCCACATAACCTCCGACATGGAGGGCTTCGCCGACGAGCTGATCGGCCGCATAGCCTGCGAGTTCCAGGGAAGGGGCGCGTGAGATGTCGCTGAGGCGCAGAAGGCTACGCCGCATGGGGACGCGTGGCGCGGCGATCGACATGAACTCGCTGATCGACCTCACGTTCCTCCTGCTCGTGGTGTTCATCGTGACGCTGCCGACGCTGGAGCAGTCCATACACGTCCTGCTGCCCGTCGGCAAGACGTCCAAGGCGCAGGACGACAAGAAGAAGACGTTCTCCATAACCGTCGACTCCCTCGGCAAGATATTCGTCGGCGAGGTGCCCACGACGCTGGACGACCTGAAGACGTCGCTGGCCAAGGCCGTGGTTGACAACCCCGAGCTCAGCGTACTGGTGCGCGGCGACGTGCGCGTGGGCTACGGCGACGTCTACGAGGTCGTCAAGATCGCCAAGGAGTGCAACGTAAAGCACCTTGGGCTCGTGTCGAAGGAGAACTAGGGCCTGGCAGATGGAACTGTGGAGGGCAGAGGAGGTCGAGGCCAAAAGGCCCAAGGTGCTGGATGCGCGCAGCTTCGGCACGTCCCTAGCCATCCACGCTGCATTCTTCGCCATCTGCTTCGGGTTCGCCGCCTGCCACATGCGCAAGGACGAGGTGATAACGCCGATAGACCTCACGGTCGTCGTGGTCGAGAACCTCGACGGCAACCCGGACGAGCCTCCGCCCCTGAAGAAGCCGGAGCCCGAGCCTCCGCCACCGCCACCTCCGAAGCCCCAGCCGAAGCCTAAGCCAAAGGAGCCGGAGAAGCCAAAGGAGCTGGAGAAGATCGTCACGAACATCGTGGAGAAGGTCGAGAAGGAGAAGAAGTCCGAGGCCAAGCCGCCGGAGCCGCCGAAGAAGACCAAGGCGGAGCTTCGCAAGGAACGCATTGAGAAGATGCGCCAAAGCGCCAAGGACACCAAGCGCAAGGTCGAGGCTCCCAAGACCCCGGCGCCGCCGCAGCCGAACGGCCGCACGGACAAGAAGACGCTTACGGACGCGGAGATACAGAAGCTGTTGAACGCGGGGTACAGGCCCGGCAGCACGACCAACCTCGCCGCCAGCGAGGAGCAGCTGTGCTTTTCTCTCATCAAGCAGGCGTTCGAGGCGAAGTGGGACGAGCCGCCTTGGACCGACACGCTCAGGCCAATGGTCATCCGCGTCTGGTTCGGCGGCGGCGGCAAAGTCCTGAAATACAAGCTGGAGCAGAGCTCCGGCGACCCGAAGGCGGACGCGACGATCCGCTCCGCCGCCTCGCGCGTGGGGGTGGTGAGCGGGCTTAGCGCCGACTTCATCGAAAAGTACGGGCGCGCCGGCGTGCCGATTCGTTTCACCGTGAAGCCGAAATAGGAGGGGCTGTAAATGAAGAGACGTGATTTCATAAGGATGTCGGCGATGCTCGGCGGTGCTGCGGCGCTGCCGCGCGCCGGCGAGGCGTCGGGTTCGGGCTCAGGCCCGCTCAAGGTGTGCGTCTTCTCCGACCTGCACTTCACGCCCGGCGTCTACACCAACGACACGCCGGAGTTCCTCGAGAGGATCCTTGCGCGTGCCGAGTCGGAGCGCTGCGACATGGTGATTCACGTCGGGGACATGGTGCAGAACGTCGCGGAGCCTGCGGTCCGCGACCTCGTGCGGCGCTACAACGACTTCCGCATACCGAGCTACCACGTGATCGGCAACCACGAGCAGGACGGCACGACGCACGAGGAGGCCCTGGAGGCGTACCGGCTGGAGCGCGGATACTACTCCTTCGACAGGGGCGGCTTTCGCTTTGTCGTACTCGACCCGAACTACTTCTGCAACGAGCCGGGCAAGTACATCCACCACAGCAAGGGCAACTACTTCCACCGGTCGGTCGTGTCGACGATAAACTGGATCCCGCCGGACCAGCTGGAGTGGCTCCGCGCGACGCTCGACGAATCCCCGCATCCGTGCGTGGTGCTGTCGCACCAGAGCTTCGAGCGCGGCCCCGGAGGGGCAATGGTCTCCAACGCCGACGAGGTGCGCGGAGTCTTCCACGCGGCCAACGCGAAGCATCCGGGCCGCGTGAGGCTGGTGGTGAACGGGCATCTCCACGTCGACCACCTGCGCATCCTCGACAACATCGCCTACTGGGACGTGAACAGCGCGAACATGTACTACTGGGGGCCTCGCCAGTACGCATATCCGCGCGAATACCTGGCGAAGCACGCCGGCGCACCCTATACCCTCGGATCGGCGGAGGACACGCTCGGCTGGAAGGATCCGCTGTCCGCGATCCTTACGCTGTACCCGAACGGCCGCATCCGCATAGAGGGGTCTTCCTCCGACTGGCTCTTCGGCATCACGCCGAAGATGGTGAACTTCCCTGAGTACGACGGCAGCGACCGTCGCATCCTGCCCATGATCGGCTCCGCCGACTTGACGCTGAACTGGTCGTGACGTCGCGGCGGCGCCAAAGGCGCCGTGCGATTGCAAGCCCTGATTCATTCTGCTATAATTTACAGTAAACCCAACAAATGGAGAAAACACGATGAAGATAAACCTCGAGAACGTCTCGTTCACGGAAAAGCCGACGCTCCTGGCGGAGGACGGCGAGTTCAAGGCAGTTGCGTTTCGCTACACGACGGGCGTGGCCGCGCTCAAGGTGTCCAACCGCCGCGGGAGCTTCACCATCCTGCCTTGGATGGGCCAGATGATCTGGCGCTGCGACTTCGACGGCCGCGAGCTGGCGATGAAGTCTATGTACGACGAGCCGAAGAACTGCAAGGTGAGCTTCAACGAGAGCTATGGCTGCTTCATGATGCACTGCGGCCTCACCGCGATGGGCAACCCGACGCCGGAGGACACGCATATCGGCCACGCCGAGCTGCCGGTGATCCGCTACCGCGAGGCATATCTCGAGTTCGGGGCGGACAAGGCGGGCGCGTACGTCGCGGTCGGCGGCACGGCCTTCCACGACATGTGCTTCACCTACAACTATTCGTTCTCGCCGCGTGTGGTGCTGCGCAAGGGCGCCGCGAAGATAGAGATATCCGCAACGGTGAAGAACCTCAAGGACCTTCCGCTCGAATACTACTACCTCTGCCACGTCAACCATCGTCCGGTCAACGGGTCCAAGATCGTCGAGTCCCCGCTCAAGCGGCCGCCGATCATCAACCACGAGGTCCCCGCCGACTACTACAAGCCGTGGGGCGACGCGACGAACGCATGGCTGGCCGTGCTCGACAAGGACTACAAGGCGCAGTCCGTCGTAGGGGCCAAGGGCGAGAGCTACCGTCCGGAGATTGTCAACTGCTATTTCCACAAGGCAGACAAGGCCGGCTGGGCATTCGTAAAGCAGATGTTCCCGAAGGGCGGCGGCGTGTTCGTGAGGTACCGTCCGTCGGAGCTCCCCTATGCGACGCGCTGGATCGCGCGTACGGAGGACGAGGACGCGATGGGGATGTGCCTGCCTGCGACGGCGGAGCACAAGGGCCGTCTCTTCTGCCAGGCCAACAAGGAGCAGCGCTACCTTGCGCCGGGCAAGACCGTCACGTTCCACGTAGAGACGGGCATAGTTTGATGCGAGGCGGCGGCTGGGGACAGCTGCCCTCTCCTCAGACTTTGACGACGCCCTCCCGGAGGGCGATTGTGACCGCCTCGGAGCGCGACGATGCTCCGAGGTGGTGTTGAATTAGCTTTAACCTAAATTTATCAGTCGATTCTCCCGCAGAGACGCTGTCGGCCACTGAGCTGTTTTAACCATGAGCCGCAGGTCATCATATGGTATAATACACGGCGACCTTGCTGGATGGCAGGGGAGCAAAAAAGGATATAGCCGTGTGATTTGAAGATGTTGCAGCGGTTCTCGGACGAGCTTGCCAACGACGTCGAGGGTAAGCTCGTGACGATTATCGAAACGGCGCTCATCTGGAGCCGCGCGATAGCGGACTACCGTCCCTCGGCCGAGGGGGCCGAGCCGCCGGGCGACATTCACATTATGCATGTGTAACCTTCTGTGTGTCCGTGTGTACGCACGGTAGAGGAACACCAATGAAGGAGAACCTGAAATGGCCATAAACCTCAGTACATTGGACATATCGCTGGACAAGTTCAACGCCGAGTCCAGCGGCGAGTTCAACATCGGCCAGATGAAGCTCAGCTCGGACGGCAAGAGCGTCTACCGCACGAACAGCCGTCAGTGACGTCGATGAGCGGATTTTACACATTCCTGCGCGAGGGGTGCAAGCAGGAAAGTGGAATTTTTGCGATAATATGCACAGGGCAACCAAAGGAGAATCTGGGATGGACGTCACAAGGAGAAACGTTTTCAAGGGGCTGGCGGCGGCAGCGTCGCTGCCGTTGTTCAACATAGGCTGCGCGGGCTTCGGCACGAGCCGTGCGCGGCAGATCGCGAATGGCGCGAAGATTCGCGTCGCTCTGATCGGATGCGGGCTCCAGACCAATGCGATGATCGACGGAGTCCTGTGCGAGGACCTCGTCGCGATCGTCGACCCCGACCCCTCGCGCTTCGCCTGGCTCGACAAGTACGTCGCCGACACTTGCGGCGCGGCGGAGAGGGAGAACTACGCCAAGGCGCGGCGCTTTGCAACGTACCAGGACATGTTCGACAAGATGGGCGGCGAGATCGACGCCATCGTCGTCGAGACGCCGAACCACCAGCACGTCCTGCCGGCCGTGATGGCGATGCGGCGCGGCATCCACGTCTATCTCGACAAGCCTCTCTGCCTCACCGTCGCGGAGTGCGACCTCATTCTCGCGGAAGCGCGCAAGAACCCGGGCCTTGTCACGCAGTGCGGCACGTACGGGCACTCATTCCCGTCCATGCAGTACTGCGTCGACCGCATCGCGGAGGGCGCGCTCGGAGAAGTGCGGGAGGTGTGGGCGTACGACGACAGGTGCAACTCGATATACCAGCGCCCGGCGGCGTGCCCGCCGCCGAAGGGGATGGACTGGGATCTCTGGTGCGGCGGCTCGCCGACATGCGACTTCTACCCGGATTCGCCTGACCAGGACGGGATGCATCCGCACGGCTGGCACTCTTGGATCGGCTACGGCAACGGCTCCATCGGCAACCTCGGCATGCACATCATGGACGTCGCGTTCTGGGCGCTCGGGCTGAAGGACCCGGACGTCGTGAAGTGCCACGAGGCGAAGTTCGCGCTCAAGGGCGCGTGGGCGTTCCGCGACACGCTGGAGTTCCACTACCCGACGTCGAAGTTAGGCTGCGACGTGACGATGCACTGGTGGGACGGGCTCAACGACGGCGTCCCCTACGACAAGGCGCACGTGAACAAGTTCGGCTTGCCACACAAGCGCGAATGGCTGAACATACCTCCGAAGGTCCTTGAGGTCGAGAAGGACAACGGGTTCGAGAACGACCCGTTCTACAAGAACGGCGTCCTGTTTGTAGGCACGAAGGGCAAGCTCTGGTTCACGCACCACGGCGGCTACAGGTTCATGCCGCGCTCGACGGGCTGGTGCATCCCGCGCGTGGACCGTCCCGACGACTTCAACTACCGTCTCGTTACGCCGAAGCACTTCCACGAGTTCTACGAGGCGATCCGCGCCGGCGGGCAGACGATCGACAACTTCGAGTACGCGGTGCCGCTCGCGAAGACCGTGTGCCTCGGCAACATATCGGCGCTTGCCGGGAAGGGAAGCGTCCTCAAGTGGGACGGCCACCACGTAACCAACGACAAGGAGGCGGACAGGAATGTCACCAAGGAATATCGCAGCGGCTGGAATCCTTTTGCTTGAGGCTGCGCTCGCCGGGTGCGCTGCGGATGGGACGGGGCCAGTCCCTCCTGTTTCTGCGGGAGGGCCGCGCCCCGTCGCGGCCGCAGACGGTCCCAAGTGGAAGCCGATCGGAAACCGAAAGGCCAGGGTCGTCCACTGGGGCATAATCCACAACCACTCGCAGGGCAAGTGGGATGCCGTGCGTCTTTTGAAGGACGACTTCGAGCTCGTCGGCTGGGTGGACGACCGCGCGTCGACGGCGATGCGCATGCAGGAGCCGCGCGTCGGGATCTACACGAACTACCCGTGCTTCACCCCGCGGCAGGTGTTCGACGAGGTGAAGCCCGACCTGGTCGTCGTCGAGACGGCGAACTCCGACCTCGTGGAGGTTTCCACGGAAATCGCGAAGCACGGCATCCCGATGCACATGGACAAGCCGCTCGGCGTAGACCAGGTCGGCTACAGGAAGATGAGCAACATTTGCGAGGCGCGAGGGATTCCTCTGCAGATAGGCTACATGTTCCGCTCCAACGAGGCGATCAACAAGATGGTAGAGCTCGCGAAGGGTGGCGTCATCGGAGAGGTGTACTCCGTCGACGCCGACCTCGACCACAGTTATGGATACCCGAAGTACCCAGAGTACGCGACGCACTACCCCGGCGGGACGGCCTATCTTCTCGCATGCCACGTGATCGAGTGGGTCATGCCGATCTTCGACGACGAGATGCCGCTGAAGACATGGTCCTTGTTCAAGCCCGCGCCCGGCGACCCGGAGTGGGCGAAGACGCATTCGCTCACGATCATGGAGTATCCGCGCGCCAACGTGACGATCCGCGTCTGCTCGCGCGGCACGCAGCCGTGCCGACACATCCGCATCGACGGCACCGACGGCTCGATGGAGCTCGAGCCCATAGAGGACTTCCGCACCGTCAAGCACACGACGGGGCTCAACGATGACGGTCTTTCGCGCGTCGACAAGCTTGAGATCAAGATGTTCCTCAAGAAGGTCAACGACAAGGCGAAGGCGCTGGGCTACCGCGAGGGCATCAACCGCCTGTCGTTCAGGGCACCGAAAGACCGCTACGCCGGGCAGCTCAAGGAGCTTGCGCGCATCATCCGCGGCGAGATCCCCAATCCGCCGGGCCTCTACCTGCACGACCTGAAGGTGCACAAGGTGTCGCTCGACGCCTGCAACCTGAAGACGGAAGAGGTGCGCTGACTTCGATTTTCACACCCCCCTTGCCAGAGCGGGGGCGTTTTTGGTAAAATACCCGCCAAATCTGCGACTGTCTAAGGAGGTTACTCCCTGTTGCGGGCGCCATCGGGTGATGGCTTTGCCTAGCTTGCGGTGTTGCCTCCCGGTCTGCGGAGCACAAAGGAAAGACAGAAAATGAAGATCGACAAGTCCGCCATCGCAAACGAGTACAGGCGCCACGACCGCGACACGGGTTCATCTGAGGTCCAGATCGCGGTTCTCACGAAGGAGATCGAGGCCCTGACCGAGCATCTCAAGGCGAACAAGAAGGACCACAGCTCCCGCTACGGCCTTCTGCGCAAGGTCCAGAACCGCCGCAACCTCTTGAACTATCTGAAGCGCGAGAACGAGCAGAGCTACCGCGAACTCATCAAGAAGCTCGGCCTGCGCCGCTGACGGGGCGACGGCTGTCCATGGGCGGGGTTCGGGGACGCCGGAGTTCCCGTCCATTCCAGTGAATTGACAAACAGGAAAAGAGAAAAACACAATGCAAGGAACAAAGCAGTTCAAGGTCGACATCGCGGGGACGGACCTCGTGATCGAGACCGGGCTCCTGGCGCAGCAGGCCGCCGGGGCCGTCACCGTGAGCTACGGTGACACGACCGTCTTCACGGCGGTCACCAACACCGACACGCCGCGAGAGGGGATAGACTTCTTCCCGCTGCAGTGCGAGTACCGCGAGAAGTTCTACGCGGCGGGCAAGTTCCCGGGCGGCTTCTTCAAGCGCGAGGCGCGTCCGACGAGCAAGGAGATACTGACGGCGCGCATGTGCGACCGCCCGATCCGCCCGCTCTTCCCCGACGGATACTACAACGACGTGCAGGTCAACTCGATGCTCGTGCAGAGCGACGGGACCCGCGAGGCGGACTTCCTGGCGGTGAACGCGTCGTCCGCCGCGCTGCACATCAGCGAGATCCCGTTCATGGGCCCGATCGGCTGCGTCAGGATCGGCCGCGTCGACGGGCAGTGGGTGATCAACCCGACCCACGAGCAGAAGGCCAAGAGCGACATAGACCTCCTCTACGCGGGCCTCAGGGGCAAGTTCCTCATGATGGAGGGGTCCGCCTCTGAGATCAGCGACGAGGACTTCGTCGCGGCGCTCAAGCGCGCGCACGAGGAAGTCGAGAAGATCATCGACCTCCAGATCGAGATGCGCCGTGCGCTCGGCAAGCCCGACAAGGACATAAAGGACGTCCCGCAGCCGGCCGACAAGATGGACTTCATGCGGCAGGAGGGCGGCGAGGCCCTTGCGGCGGCGCTGCTCATAAAGGGCAAGCTCGAGCGCCAGGGCAAGGTGTCGGCGATCAAGGAGGACCTTCTCAAGAAGGTCTCAGAGAAGTGGCCCGAGGTGGACGCCGTCGGGTTCGTCCATCTCTTCGACGCGCTCGAGATCGAGACAGTCAGGAAGAACGTGCTGGAGAAGGGCCTTCGCATAGACGGGCGCGCCCAGCACGAGATCCGTCCGCTGTCCGCGCAGGTCGGCGTGTTCCCGCGGGTCCACGGCTCGGCGATCTTCTCGCGCGGCGAGACGCAGTCGCTGGCGACGGTGACCCTCGGCACGAAGAAGGACGCGCAGGACCTCGACTCGGTGACGGGCGGCGACACGTCAAAGCGGTTCATGCTCCACTACAACTTCCCGCCGTACTGCACGGGCGAGGTCGGTCGCCTCGGCTCCACCGGGCGCCGCGAGATCGGCCATGGCGCGCTCGCCGAGCGCTCGATCGCGGAGGTCCTCCCCGACGAATTCCCGTACTCGATCCGCGTGGTGAGCGAGATCATGGGGTCGAATGGGTCCTCGTCGATGGCGTCGATCTGCAACGGCTGCCTCGCGCTCATGGACGCGGGCGTGCCGCTCAAGGCGACGGTCGCGGGCATCTCGATCGGCCTGTTCACGAACGCCGACCAGAGCCAGAAGGTGCTCGTCACCGACATCCTCGGCGCCGAGGACCACTGCGGCGACATGGACTTCAAGGTCGGCGGCACGAGGAAGGGCATCACCGGCTTCCAGGTGGACCTCAAGCTCAGGGGCCTTACGTGGGATCTCGTGGAGGGCGCGATCAAGGCCGCGCACGACGCGCGCCTGAAGATCATCGACTTCATGGAGTCCGTGATACCCGCGCCGCGCGCGGAACTCAACAAGTACGCGCCGCGGATCGAGGAGATGCACATCCCGGTCGACAAGATCGGCGCGCTAATCGGCCCCGGCGGCTCGAACATCCGCGGCATCGTGGAGTCCACCGGCGCGCAGATCGACATCGACGACGACGGCAAGGTGTCGATCTTCGCGACGTCGAAGGAGTCGATGGAGGCCGCAAAGAGGGCGGTCGGGGAGGTCTCGGCTGAGGCCGAGCCCGGCAAGATCTACGAGGGCAAGGTTACCGGGATAAAGGACTTCGGCGCGTTCGTCGAGATCCTGCCCGGGCTGGACGGGCTCTGCCACATAAGCGAGTTCTCCGACAAGTTCCTGAAGTCGATGGACGGCGTGTGCAAGGTCGGCGACATCATCAAGGTGAAGTGCCTCGACGTCGACGAGCGCGGCCGCATCAAGCTCAGCCGCAAGGCCGCGATGGCCGAGCTGGACGCACAGGCGAAGGACTAAGGAGGTTCTGGAATGGATGCCAATCTGCTAAAGGCGGCGCACGAGAAGGTGCCCTCCGTGCCGGTGCTGGTGAACCTCATCAGCAAGCGCGAGCGCGAGCTCATCAACGGGGCGAAGCCGCTCATCCGTCCGGCGTCGCTCGACGTGGACAAGTGCGACATAGCGCTTCAGGAGGTCGCGGAGGGCAAGCTGATCGCGGAGATCGACTTCGACGCGATAGCCAGGGCCGAGGACGCCAAGACGAAGTGGAACAAGAAGCACGCGAACATCAATTCGCTTTATGCGGACTGAGGCGTTCAACCCGGTCTTTGCTGAGAACCGCAAGGCCAGGCACGACTATGCCGTACTCGAGACGATCGAGTGCGGCATAGTCCTTTCGGGAACCGAGGTGAAGTCGGTCCGCCGCGGCGGCGTGTCGCTCTCCGGGGCGTACGCGGCGGTGCTTGGCGGCGAGCTGTGGCTCTTGGGTGCGGACATCGCGGCGTATGCCTTCGGCAACCGCTTCAACCACGAGCCGAAGAGCCGGCGCAAGCTGCTCGTCCACGCCAGGGAGGTCGAGGAGCTCCGGCTGAAGAGCGAGGCGAAGGGCCTCACGCTCGTCCCGCTCAGGATGTACCTCAAGCACGGGCGCATCAAGCTGGCGCTTGGAGTCTGCCGCGGCAAGGCGCAGCACGACAAGCGCGAGGCGCTCAAGGCGAAGGCCGTCCGCAGGGACCTGGAGAGAGAGTAGGTCGCATTAGGCATCCGCGCGATTCTCGCCTAATCTGCAAAAAGCAAAATAGGCGAGTTGACAAGGTTGGCGGCGATTGGATATAATATGCGCCATAAAACTCGCCTAATCTGCAAAAAGCAAAATAGGCGAGTGGAGGTGTTGCATGAAAGGCAGAGAATCATTCTTCGGGAGACAGGATCTCATTGCCCAGTTGGACGAACTGTGGGCGAAGCGCGTATCATCGCTCGTTACATGTCGCGGGCGCCGTCGTGTCGGCAAATCCACCTTGATCGAGGAGTTCGCACGGCGCTCCGGCGCGGCGTTCATCAAGTTGGACGGGCTGCGCCCCAAGGAGGGCTTGACGGACGAGGACGAGAGGGCGTTTTTCGCCGCCAAGCTGAAAGCGCAGGTCGGGGGCAGGGGGGAAACCCCGGCAAACTGGTACGAGGCGTTCGTCAGGCTCGGGAAGCGCATTGACGACCGGCGCAGGACTGTTGTATTGCTGGACGAGATATCCTGGATGGCACATTATTCGCCGTCGTTTCCGGAAGTGCTGAAAAGCGCGTGGGATGATGTATTCAAGAGGCATTCGAAGCTTATTCTTGTGTTGTGCGGCAGCGTGTCGCACTGGATTACGAAGAACATTATCGGGAACAGCGCATATGTGGGAAGGCGCTCTCTGGATATGGTGGTGCCAGAGTTGCCGTTGATGGAATGTGTCAAGTTCTGGGGCGAAAAGGCCGACAGAACCGATGTCCGCGAGATAATCGACGTGCTTTCCGTAACGGGCGGAATACCGCGGTATCTCGAAGAAGTCAATCCGTCGTTGTCGGCGGTGGAGAATATTCGGCGGCTCTGTTTTGCGCCCCAGAGCCTCTTGCGAATGGAGTTTGACGACATGTTCAACGATGTCGTGACATCCAAGCAGAAGTTCGCCGCCAAGGTGCTGCGCACGTTTATCGATGGTCCCAAGAGCGGCGCGGAGGTCGCCAAGGTTCTCGGAGTGGATACGGGAGGGGATGTCTCCTTTGCTCTGTCCATGCTGCGGGAGTCGGGTTTTCTGGCCGAGGAATGCCCACGCAATCCTGAGACAGGCGAACTGTCGCGCGAGCGTCGGTTCCGTCTAAGGGACAACTACACACGCTTCTATCTCAAGTTCATAGAACCCTACAAGGAAGTGATCGACGAAGGCGCGTTTCTCTTTTCATCGCTGTCCGAGCTCGATGGAATCGACACGGTGCTGGGCTTGGCGTTCGAAAACCTTGTCGTGAACAACTACAGGGCGCTTCTCCCGTACATGCACTTGACCAACACGTTGATAACGGCCGCCGGCCCCTATCGCCGCCGTGCGGCGAAAAGCGCGAGGGGCAAGCCTGGCGTCCAGGTCGATCTTATGCTGCAGACTAGGCGTTCGCTTTGGTTTGTGGAGGTCAAGCGCAAGAGAGAGATCGACCGCGAGGTCGAGACGGAGGTAGAGCGCAAAGTGAAGGCCTTGTCGCGTCCGTCGGGAGTCTCGTCGAAGATGGCGCTCGTCTATGATGGACACTTGTCGCCTCTCGTTGAAACAGATGGCTATTTCGACGCAATCATTCCGTTTAGGAATCTGCTCGGGTTGAATTGAGTTTAACAAACTGCGTCTTATCCCCAAATCTTCCTGTAGAGTGTGACGCAGAGTTGCCGGAATAAAAACCTATTCTTGCCAAAGGCGCAGTTGTTGCTATGCCGCGATTCAGAGTATAATATGCGCTGTTTAAGGCAAAAAAGGCAAGATGAAGATTGCGGAATACCTAAAGGCGGTCCCGGACAGGATGTGGGATTTCGCCGCGCAGATAGGCGTCACGCACGCCGTGGGGCGCATGCCCGACGGCGCGATGGACGAGACCGCCCGGAGTCTCGACCGCCTGGCCGCGATGCAGAAGGCGTATCTGGAGCGCGGATTCACCCTTGACGTCATCGAACCCGCGCCGCTCAACCAGAAGCTGAAACGCGGCATTGCCGGCCGCGATGAGGAGCTGGAGGCGATGGTGTCGCTGGTCCGCAACATGGGCAAACTCGGCATTGGAACGCTTTGCTACAACTGGACAGTCCATTTCAACTGGGTTCGCAACCGCTTCGACGTGCGCGAGCGCGGCGACGCGCTCGCCTGCGGCTACCGGCACGCCGACTGGCCGCAGGACGAGCTGACCGAGGTCGGCGTAGTCGAGCGCGAGACGCTGTGGAAGAACTACGCCTACTTTCTGGACGCCATCGTACCCGTGGCCGAGAAGGCCGGAGTGAACCTCGCCATCCACCCGTCGGACCCGCCGGTGGATTCCATTCGCGGCGTCGGACGCATCTTCACCTCGCTTGCCGACTTCGAGCGGGCGATGGCCCTGTATCCGTCTCCGCGCCATGGCATCACAATGTGTCAGGGGACGATTAGGCTCATGGATGACTGCATGGACTTGCCGTCCGCAATCCGGCGGTTCGCCTCGCACATCAAGTATGTTCATTTCCGCGACGTCGTCGGCGACAAGTTCGACTTCCACGAGACTTTTCAGGACAACGGTCCGACGGACATGGCGGAATGCATACGCGCCTATGACGAGATCGGCTACGATGGCCCGGCGCGCGTCGACCACGTGCCGACGATGGCCGGCGAGCCGATTGACACGCCCGGCTACGCGCAACTCGGACGCCTCTATGCCGTCGGCTACCTCAAGGGGCTTCTCGAAATGTCGTCATCTCAGGCGAAGGGAACATGAAATCGGCAAGGAGAAACAAGATGATGCACACAAGTAGAAGAGACTTCATCCTGTCGGCGGCGGCCACCGCCGCGACTGGCGCCCTTGCTGACGGCCCTACGGCGGTCGCGCCGGACTGGAATCCGCCGGGACGCTGGCGCGGCGTGAACTTGCTGGGCATGTTCCGGTGCCGCTACAAGGGCCTGGCGAACGATCCGCGCGTGGACGGACACTTCGTCGAATGGGAGTTTAAGGCGTTGCGCGAGTGGGGCTTCAACTTCGCACGCCTTCCGTTGGACTACCGCGCCCTGACGACAGGCGACGACTGGTACAACCTCGCGGAAGACAAGATGCGGTTCCTCGACGAGGCCGTCGACTGGGGACGCCAGTACGGCATCCATGTCCAGCTCTGCTTCCACCGCATCCCCGGCTACTGCATCCTGGACCAGTCCGAGGCGTTTCCGCTCGGCACGAGTCCTGTCGCGCAGGATGCCGCGTGCAGGATGTGGGCGGCGTTTGCAAGGCGGTGGAAGGACGTGCCGAACGAGGAGCTCTCCTTCAACCTGTTCAACGAGCCGACGCGGCACACGGCCGGCAAGAACTACCTGCCGCTCGTGAAGATGCTGATCGCCGCGATCCGCAAGGAGGATCCGAAGCGCTACATTGTGGTGGACGGTGACTCGTGCGCGTCCAAGCCGTTGCCGGAACTCTACTCCATGCCTGCCGTGGGCCAGGCTTTCCGTGGGTATACGCCGCACGCCATCACGCACTTTGGGGCGGATTTCATCGCGGGTATCCCGCAGACCCCGCCCACATGGCCGCTCGCGCCCGGATATGTCAAGGGGCATGTCGCGCAGACGCCGGAAGAGACGGTCGAGAAATACCAGTCCGCCATCGACGCGGGCGAGTACTGCATGGTCGGCGAGTTTGGCTGCCGGAATAAGACGCCGCACACTGTGACGCTCGCGTGGATGGAGCACTGCCTCAAGCTTTGGAAATCAAAGAACCTCGGCTGGGCGCTCTGGAACCTGCGCGGGCACAACGGTTTCATGGACTCGGGCCGCACAGACGTCGCCTACGAAGACTTCAACGGCCACAAGCTTGACCGCAAGATGCTCGAACTGCTGCAGCGGTATTGATTTGACGTGAGTTAAAACCGGAACATCATAAAAGGAGAAGAAAAATGAAAACGCTCAAACTGGTCACGAACAAGTTGAAGATGACAGTTGTCACTGCATTGGCATTTGCATGCGGTACTGCAATCGGCGATTCGGACGGTACGTGGGTCAGTCGTGCCGGTGTGGGCACAAGTGGCACGAACTGGGCGAATTGGTCTGATGCAGACAACTGGGATGGTGGAAGTCCCGCCAACGGTTCAACGGGCGTTGCAGACCTTTCAGTTGCCTCTGGACGGTATATAAACATCACGTCGGCGACCTCGCTGAAGCGAATCTTGGGTACGGCTGCGCCATTGCCAGTTATCCGTAGCGACAGTACTGTGACGATATATAATTCGGGTAACGGTTTAGGCTCTTCGAATGTATGGATTTATGCGCCGTTTGCGTTCAACGGCTCGTCTGAATATTGCGGTATCAACGGTTTCCAGATATGCGGCCAATGTGTTTCCATAAACAAGGAACCGCTTGTTTCTCCCGAAAACAAGTTCCGCTTTGATCTTTATGCAACCGCAGCGGGCGGCACAAGGTCTGAAACAGTCTGGCCCAAATCGCTCAACTGCTTTGGTGAATCGGCATTCTATTTTATCGCCCCGAGGGGTTCAGAGTCGGACATAACGGCCAACTGGAGCATGGTCGAGGGTAGTCCATTTCTCTCTCGCGCCGCTGGACAGGCAGAGCATGTGCTTTCCGTCGGTACGTTGGTGACCGGTGCCGGCGTCCCCGACGGCACGTATCTGAAGCGCGTGTTTCCCGATGGGACGATTGAGCTTTCTGCGGCGGCGACCGCGACGGCGGCATCCAGCGCAATCACTTTCGCGGCGTTTGACTCAAAGATGGTTGCCACCATAAACGGAAATATGAGACGCGGCCCTTCGGGATCGTCGGGTTCTTCGACATGCACGATTTATGTCCAGAAGTATCGGGAAGCCGATGAATTGACCGTGTCGACGGCGTTGCTCAGAACTTCAAGTGCTACGGCAGGCAAGATGTGGTCTTTCAAAATATCCACGGAAAGCGGTTTCTTTCCGGGCATGTTAAGCCTTGCGGGGGTGCAGATTCCAGATGGAGTTGGACAGTTGCCGCTTCTTGTTACGCTTGAGGACTGTCATCTGAGAATTGCCGGCGACTCGTTTGCCAATGCCAACTTCATCTTTCCGGGCGCGTCGCATGTCGCCCGTTTGACGGTGGCTGCGGGCGAAAGCCATTCGATGGGGCCGCTCAACTCCTTGAAGGGAACGCTCAGGAAAGACGGAGGAGGGACGCTTTCCGCATGCATGACGAATTCTGCGAGTTCGTATACGGGTACGCTTGTCGTGGAAGAGGGCGTGTTTTCCGTCGCTAATGCAAATGCCTACATCGCCAACGTGACGATTCGCTCTGGCGCGACGCTTGACGTGCCAGAGGGACTGCATATCGGAACTCTGGTCGCCGAGGCTGGTGCATGCTTGAGCGGCGGTGCTGTAACGATTGATTCTGCAAGTGCCGAGACGCTTGAAAACATCACGCTCAAAGGTGCTTATATTCTTGATGCGATTCCATCCGACAAGCCGCTTGAACTTACCCTCCTCAACGGTGCCGCCGCCATTCACAAGGTGAATTCTGACGACGCGATCGCAACGTTCAGTTCGAATTCTCTTGTTCGAATCAATGGCTGCGGGTATGTGGACGTGCTGGTCGTAGGCGGTGGCGGCGGTGGTGGCACCGTGTGTGGCGGTGGCGGTGGTGGCGGCGGTGTAGTATACCGTCAAAAGCTTTTCTTGACCAACGGCGTCTATGGTGTTGTTGTCGGAGAAGGTGGTGCGGGAACAGATTCAAGAATGGTGCTCAACGGGAACGGCGGCGACTCGATGTTTGGTGGGTTGATCGCGTACGGTGGAGGTGCGGGCGGCACTTGGTGGAAAGCTACGGATGCGGGCGGTGATACGCGTGGCGATGGTGACAAGGGACATATTGGCGTTTCAGGTGCTTCCGGTGGTGGCGGCGGCATCATGTATCCTGCAAACGGACAAAACCGCAGCGCCGCAGGCGGTTCCGGGATTGTTGGACAAGGCCATGATGGAGGAAGCAGCTTCAACTATGGTTATAGCAATGGATTTTGGGCTGGCGGCGGCGGCGGTGGCGCCGGTGGGGCTGGACAGAATGCGGCAACGAACAGCGTCGGCAACTTCATTGGCTCTTGCGGTGGCGATGGTGTCCTCTGCGCAATAACAGGAGAAGACGTTTATTACGGTGGCGGCGGTGGTGGTGCCGGAAACAAATCGGCGGTAGAAGGATCTGGCCTTGGCGGCAGAGGTGGTGGCGGCAATGGCTCTTTTGGTGCTGATCGTGCGCGCGGTACGCAGGGGATAGACGGACTTGGCGGCGGCGGCGGCGGCGGACGCTCGAACAGCGTAGATGGCGATCCTCAATACTCGGGCGGTGGCGCAAAGGGTGGAGACGGCGTCGTTATTATCCGCTATCCGCGTATCAAGAAAGGGTTTGTTGTTTCGTTCAGGTAGGGAACACATACCTTAGGCAATGAGCAGGAAGCGTTATTCGTTTCTCCTTTCAGTTGCATTGGTAATGGCGTCTGCCTGTGTTTCTGGCAGGGTTGTATTGTGCGATTTCGAGACCGATGCCGACACCCTGCCCGTGTCAAAGACTGGAGGATGCGGAAAGTCATGGTCGGGATATGTGACAAACCATTTTGCGACATCAGGGAGAAACGGATACTATTTTTCTGGCATCCCGTGGAAGAAGGGACTTAACGAATGGCCAGGGTTTTCCTTGAAGGAATTGCCTGTCAAGGATTGGTGCGGCTACGACAGGCTGGTGTTCGATGTAACGAGCATTGGCAACGGAGGCGATTGGCTGACGGTGTTTTGCCTTGGACCGACGGGAGGCGTGTCCAAGGCACTCAAGGATTCGCGTCGGATTCCCGCTCATGGTTGCATGCAATATGTCGTGTCGCTTGAGGCTTGGCCCAAGTCGGTCTCGCCTGCAAACATAGCTGGATTGCATTTTTTCGTGCAACGCCCGAAGAACGGTTTTGCGCTGGTTCTCGACAGGTTCATGCTTCTCAAAAAGGGCGAGCCTTTGCCGGTGCCAGACAGCGCATGCGTTTGGCGTGATATCGTGCCTATGGTTGTTGCAGACAGGAATGCTTGGCGAGACATGAACGATGGGGACATCGGCAGCCATAAGTCCCACATGCGTGACTATTTTCGTTTTCGCGAATCATGCGAGCGCGACAGGCCGGGAATGCCGTTTCTTCTCGGAACCGCATCGTCTATGACGCAAATTCTGCCACGAGGGGCGTTTGAGGCGAGGCCGATTCCAGAGTTTGGACTTCGTGTACGATTGGCGCGAAACGAATACGAGAGCGTACAGATAGTGGTTGCGCCGAAGGATGATGACTTAAAGAACGTTGGCGTTCGGCTTGTGGGTGATTTGTGTTCTGAACATGATGTTTTTTCGGCAACTAACATAGAATGCGCTGTCGTGGGATATGTCAAGACGAAAGAATCGCCGCCTTATGAAGTAGGCTTCAACGTGGCGACAAACTCGAAGGTCGGCTACTTGCGGCAGACGAGGAAGCCTATGGTGGGATGGTGGCCAGATCCAATTCTCGGTTTCATTGGTGAATGTGACGTGAGCGGTTCGGATGTCCAGAGTTTCTGGGTGCGTGTGAGATGTCCGGAAAGGCAGGCGGCAGGCGTCTATCGCGGTGACATTGAAATCTTTGCGAATGGAATAGACCCTGTACGAGTTCCGTTTTCCGTACGGGTCAATGACTTTGCACTGGGACGCGTTTCGCAACTCCCTCTTGCCGTCACGTTCGGGCCGAAGGCATATGGCGTACTTGACCAGGCTTCAACCTGTGCGCGGCAAAGGAATCCTGACGCACCGGTCAACAAATGGAAAAGGCACATGGACGCATGGGTCGATTTCCTGGCTGACTACCTCATCACTTTCGACCACCTCTATCATTTCGACAATGCTTCGGACGAGACAGGCAATGAGCGGTTGCGTGCTTTGAAGCGACTCAACGATCAAGGCCGACTTGGATGGTTCAATATCGGTCATTGGTGGCGCAATCCAGATCACAAGAACGCGGGAACGATTGACGCGTGGCGAAAGCAAAACATTCCACGCCTCGTGGATTTCTATGAGGCCGTAAAGAAATTGGGGATTGTCGACAAGGCTTACGCATACGGTTGCGATGAATTCCCCTCGAAATCATTTCTGTCGGTTCGTGAAGCGGCGCATGAGGTCAGGAAGGCGCTTCCTGACGTACCGGTGTTTACCACCACGTTTGATCGCGAATTTGGGGTTGGAACAATGTTGAGCGAGATCGACTGGTTCTGTCCCGGGACCAGGGTGTACGTCGACAAGTTGGAAAACGGCGGCGTCGAGGCAGCCCGGAAGGAAGGACGCAAGGTGTGGTGGTACGTATGCGATGGTCCATGTTCACCATGGGCAAACCTCTTCATAGAGTGCCCTGCCATCGAAGGGCGTCTTCTGATGGGAGCGCAAGCGGTTAGAATGCGGCCAGACGGTTTTCTCTATTATCAGATTTCCAAGTGGAACAGCGACAGATGCATTGAGGCCGGTCCATTCACCGATTGGGACCCGCGCAGTCATAAGACCTGGCACGGTGACGGAGCTCTGACATGCGCTGGCCCGGACGGTACACCGCTTCCGACGATACGCCTCGAGAATTTCCGTGACGGATTGGAAGATTATGCCTACGCGATGATTTTGGAGAGAAAATTGAATGGCCATGTAGGCAAAAGCGATGCTTGGAGTTGTCGTGCACGAGAACTTCTTTCCGTGCCATATGAAGTGATGGATACGATGACAAATTTTACCGATGACCCAGCCGCACTCTACCGCTGGCGTGACGAAATGGCCGATTTGATTGAGTCCTGTGTGAGGAGACAGACCCCTTGACGCCTCAATACTGAGGTGATGCAGCTCGACGCGAATTATAGTACAAAACGCGGTGTGTGTGGAAATGCTTGTTTGTGGTTTGGTTTTTGTCACAACCGTGTAATTGGATGGTTCAAAAGATGACATTTTCGACATTTTCGCGGTTGATTTTTTGTCAGTTGATATGATATAATTCGCGCCAAAAGGAGAGCTAAATGATTTTTCGCAAGATTACGGAGAGATTGGAGCAGTTTTACCGTGACAACGGTAAATATGCGCTCATTATTGATGGCGCCAGACAGGTCGGCAAGACTTTCATCGTAGAGGCATTTGGCCGGTCGCACTACGAGTCGGTTGTCAAGATTGACTTTGTGAAGATGAAAGGCGCAATAAAGCTTTTTGAGAATGTGGAGGACGAGAAGGAGATTATCTCGCGAATCAGCGCGTTTACGTCAAAGCCCCTCATTGAGGGGAAGACGTTGATCTTCCTTGACGAAATACAGAAATGTCCGGAAGCTGTCACCTACATCAAGTACCTCGTACGGGATGACGGCCGATATCACTACATTCTCAGCGGGTCGTTGCTGGGCATAGAGCTGAAAAACATTCGCTCTGTGCCTGTTGGCGTCCTTGACGAGGAGAAGATGTATCCGCTTGACTTCGAGGAATTTGTTCTTGCGAACGGCGAAAGCCCGGAGTTGATTGCGCAGGCGAAGGCCGCGTGGGTGGGTAGGCGCCCGCTTCCGCAAGTGCTTCATGACCGCCTGAAGAAGCTCTTTCGCTTCTATCTTGTCGTCGGCGGAATGCCGGCGGTCGTCCAGCGGTACATCGACACGCACGACATCCGTCTTGTAATGGCGGAGCAGAAGAAGATTCTCGTCGAGTACCGAAAGGACATTTCGCAGTACGACGAGGGAAACGCGATGCGCATCCGCGAAGTGTTCAGGCGGCTTGCGCCGGAGCTGAACAAGAAAAACAAGCGGTTCTACGCAGGCGGCGTTTCCGACGGGGCGCGGTTCGACAGGCTTGAGGACGAGTTCGTGTGGCTGCGCGAGGCGGGTGTCGCGATATCGGTCTGCAACGTCGCGGAGCCGAAGATCCCGCTGGTCCTGTCGGAGAAGAGCAATTTCTTCAAGCTCTTCGCAAACGACACTGGGCTGTTGTCGGCTATGTTCATGGACGGCATACAGGTTCGCGTGCTAAACGGCGAGACGGACATCAACTTCGGTGCGCTCTACGAGAATGTTGTTGCGCAGGAGCTGACCGCGCATGGCTTCGAGGTGAAGTACTACAACTCCAGCGCATTCGGGGAGGTCGACTTCGTTGTTGAGAAGGACGGCGTCGTTCTTCCGATTGAGGTCAAGAGCGGCAAGCACTACAAACGACATCGGGCGCTTGGCAAGTTGCTGGAAAGCGCGGAATACGACATTCCTTCGGCAGTAGTCTTTGACGATGACGCAATGAGTGTTTCGGGGAAGATATTCTACGCCCCCGTATACATGATGATGTTTCTTGTGAAGGACGTTCTTCCGACGAAAATGATATACGAGATTGGCGAGCCGCTGCGCATGTAGCGAGAGGTGGGCATGGCCTGGACGCAGCCATGCGGGAACCCCAAGATGCCAGTGTTGCCGGAATAAAAACCTTTTCTTGCCAACGAAGCGGTTGCTGCCGTGTCGTGGTTCGGAGTATAATATGCGCCGTTTAAAGCAAGGTAAAGGAACGAAAATGAGCGAACATCCAGACCAGATTCACGACGAGTATGAACTCAAGCCGCTGAAGGTGTGCTACGACATCGAGGACATGCGCAGGCGCTACCTCAGGCTCTACACGGCCCTGATCTACGATTCAATGGAAGCGTACGGCATGCCTGGGCGCAGCATGGAGAGTGGCATCTACCCGCTCACGGTCGACATGAAGGTGGCCGGCCCCGCGTTCACCGTGCGGCGCAAGTCCACGCCCGAGAGCGACCCGTACACCCACAACATCCGCCTCGGCCTCATGAAGAGCATGTGCCAGGGCTGCATCCTCCTCTCCGACGTGCAGGGCAACAGGAACTGCGGCCAGTTCGGCGAGATCACGGCCACGGCCATGCGCGCGCATGGTTGCTGCGGCGCGGTGATCGACGGCTCCACGCGTGATTCCAACTACCTCATCAACATGGGCTTCCCGACGTTCTGCCGATTCCGCAACCCGGTGGAGGGCCTTGGTCGCTCGATGATCACCGAATACATGATTCCGATCTTCGTCAATGGCATCGACGGGCAGATACGCGTCGATCCGGGCGACTTCATCTTCGGCGACAACGACGGCGTGGTAATTGTTCCGCAGAAGGACACCGTGCGCGTCCTCGAGCAGGCGGAGACATGGTTCGAAAACGAGAAGAAGAGCCGCGAGGCGATGGCCGCCGGCATGGATCCGTTTGAGGTGTACAACAAGTTCGGACGTTTCTGATGGACGGTTTCTGCAATCTCCATGGCAAGACCGCCCTTGTCACGGGCTCCAGCCGCGGCATCGGGTTTGCGCTTGCGAAGGGGTTGGGGCTGCGCGGCGCGCGCGTCGTTCTGCACGGAGCAAGCGATTCGCCGCGCCTCCGCGCCGCCCGCGATTCGCTGACGGCAGAGGGTATGTCCACAGCCGTGTCCGTTGCGGACCTGTCGCGTCCGGACGGTCCGGACGAATTGGCGCGTCAGCTCGGTCCCGACGGAGTGGACATTCTCGTCTTGAACGCCTCGCTCCAGATCCCCAAGCCTTGGGATGAAGTCGCCGACGAGGACATGCTCATGCAGTACCGCATCGACTTCATGTCGTCCGTGCGGCTCGTTCAGCTCCTCCAGCCGAAGATGGCGGAGCGCAAATGGGGGAGAATCGTCACCATTGGCTCGCTTCAGCAGCTGAGGCCGCTCAGACACATGGTGGTCTACAGCGCGCTTAAGAGCGCACAGGAGAACCTTTCGCGGAATCTCGCCATGCAGTTCGCGAAGGACGGCGTAACGGTGAACAACGTCGCGCCGGGGACGATACGTACCGACCGCAACACCGTCGCGCTATCAGACAAGGACTACGAGCGGCGCATAGAGGAGGCGATTCCAGTCGGTTTCATCGGCGAGCCGGAAGACTGCGTGTCGGCGGTGATGATGCTGTGCGCGCCGGAAAGCCGCTACATAACGGGAGTCGATCTTCTGGTTGATGGAGGAAAGCACCTGTCGTGCCTATGACGGAGAAGAACTACAAGTGGGTCGCGCTATGGCTTCTCTTCGTCGCGTTCTTTCTCCATCAGGGGACGCGGCAGATATTCGGCGCGATGCTTCCGCAGATACAGGGTTTCTTCGGCGCGAGCCGCACGGAGATCGGTATTGTCGGCACAGTGTTCCAGCTCGCCTACGGGCTCACGCTCCCGTTCGCGGGCCTCGCCGCCGACAAGTTCGGCAGGAAGCGCATGGTGGTTCTCGGCGTGGCCGTGTTCTGCGGCGGCATATTCCTCGGCGGATTCGCGTCGTGCGTCGGTGCGCTTGCGCTCGCCTACGGACTCATGAACGGCTCCGGGCAGGCCGCGTACTATCCCGGCATGACGTCGATTGTGAGCGAACTCCATTCTGACTCGCGGGCGACCGCCTTTTCGATAATCCAGTGCGGACTCTACGGCGGCATACTCGTATGCTCCGTCCTTGCCGGGTGGACGGCCGGGCTGTCGGCAGAATCGTGGCGGATTCCTTTCTGGGTCTTTGGCGGAATCGGCCTCGCCTGGGCGGTAGTGCTGTCCCTCGGGATCCGCAATGCGGGAGGGTCGCAGTCCGCTGCGACCATGGGGAACACAGGGAATAGAGAATTGCCAAAGCCTGGTTTCCGTGAAGCGGCTGGCGCGATCCTCTCCAAGAAGTCGATGTGGGCGATTACCTTTGCGCTAGGAATGATGATCTACGTCGACGTCGGATTCAAGATATGGACTCCGACATTCCTGCGCGACAGCTTCCCGTGGCTCTCGCCTGGCTCGGCGGCGCTCCATGCCGTCCTCTGGCACTATCTCGGTGCGTTTCTCGGCATCACTGCGGCGGCGCGCTTCACCGATCGCCTCGCCGCCAGGCGGAGCGGAGTTCGTATCGAGGTCAACATGCTTGGACTCGCCGCCGCCGCGCCGTTCATTCTCCTGATGGCCAGGGCGGGAAACCTCCCGCTCTGTTGCGCGGCAATGGGGCTTTTCGGATTCTTCAGAGGTGTGTACGATTCGAACATCCTCGCCGCGCTCTTCGACGTCGTTCCGCAGCGCTACCATGCGACGGCATCCTCATGGATGCTCGCCTGCGCAGCGACGATGGGATCCGCCGCACCAGCAGTGCTCGGCTGGATCGGCGACCATGCGTCTCTCGGAAGCGGCTTCGCGTCGCTTGCGGCATTCTACCTCGCCGGTGCCGCCGCGCTCGGCGTCGCACGGGTTTTCTTCCTCAGAAGGGAGCTTGAAGGGAAATGAAGGTGCCAGCACCCGACTCCATGAGGCCAAAGAAGGTGCTTCTCGCCATCCGCACGGCGGGCATTCCGGGACGGCGCAAGCTTGCGGGTGTGTTTCGCTATCTTGAGGAGCATCAGGAGCACTGGGACATCCGTTTCGTGAGGACTCAGGAATACTTCACCGGCAGGTTCGTAAGATCGACGATTTCCTCCGGGGTCGATGGTGTGATTGCGTCCTTCCCCGACGCGCGCGAAGCCAACACTGCGCTGGAGAGCTCCAGCATCCCGACCGTGATCCTCGATCCGCGCGATATCGGTCTTTTCCCGAAGAGACGCAAGTCAATCGTCTGGATACAGAGCGACGCCGCGGCCATCGGACGCGAGGCTGCCGCGCATTTGACGGCGCAGGGGCGATTCGCCTCGTACGGATACGTCCACGACCGCGCATGCTCGTCATGGAGCGAAGCGCGTGCCGCCGCATTTTCCGACGCAGTCGGAAAGTGCGAGGTTTTCCGCGCCGCGAACCTTTCCCCGGACCGCGACATGGCGGCGCTCGTGCGCTGGGTGCGCGCTCTCCCGAAGCCGTCGGGCGTGATGGTGGCGTACGACGACCGCGCCATAGTCGCCATGGAGGCGTGTCGCCACGCTGCGCTGGACATCCCGCGCGACGTCGCGATCGTCAGCTGCGACAACGACGAACTCATTTGCAACCATCTGTCGCCGGGGCTCACAAGCATAGAGGCGGACTTCACCGGAATAGGCTACCGCGCGGCGGAAGCGCTCTCGCGCATGATGCGCGGCACGGACGGCGAACCGTCCGCGCTGGAGACGTTCGGCGCGGTGCGCCTTGTCGCGCGCGGGTCGTCCGCGCCTGTGTCGTCCGGCAGCGCACTGGTGCTGCGGGCGATGAAGTTCATAGACGAAAACGCCTCAAGTGGCATTTGCGCACAGGATGTCGTGGACTATCTCCGGGTCTCGAGGAGGCTTGCCGACCTTCGCTTCAGAGAAGTGCGTGGAACGTCCATTTCCGATGCGATACGCGACAGGCGAATCAGGGAGGTGAAGGAACGCCTGGCGCGGACAGACGACAAGATAGAGGCCGTCGCCTCGTCGTGCGGCTTTTCCGATCCGAAGCACCTTATGACGCTGTTCCGGAAGGTGGTTGGATGCTCCATGGGCGAATGGCGCATCAAGTCGCGCAAGGAGGTCTGCGATTGAATCCGGGGATTGAAATCCTGTCGGAAGCGGCCTGCATCGTAGGTGAAAGCCCCGTCTGGATTCCGGAGCGCAGGGAACTTGCGATGTGCGACGTCCACGGACGGCGAGTAAGGCGCATCGCGTGGGACACGGGCGCGGCGCGGGATTTCGTGTTGCGTGAACAGGTCGGCGCAGTCGTGCCGGACGAAACGGACGGTAATCTCCTCGTCTTCGCCGGCAAGGACGTTCTGAGGCTTTCGCCGGACGGCTCGTGCGAAACGTTGGCAGCGAACCTGCCGGTCGTCGGGCTTCGTTTCAACGACGTCAAGCGGGGGCCTGACGGGCGTATATGGGGTGGAACGTACTCGCGCGACCAGACTGCCGCTTTCTACCGCCTCGGGGAGGACTGGTCCGTGGAGGAACCGCTGATTTCCGGCGTCGGCAACTCGAATGGCATTGCGTGGGACGCGGAAAGGTGCTTCGTCTACCATGTGGACACGCCTCGCGGCACGGTTACTCGCTATAGTTACGACATCGATGCTGCGGTTCTCTCGGAAGCGAGGGTCGTACGCGCGTTCGCGAGACGCGAAGGTCTGCCAGACGGAATGTGCGCGGACGTGCACGGCGGTCTGTGGGTCGCGCTATGGGGCGCGGGGAAGGTCGTGTGCATTGATTCCGACACTGGAACGGACATTGACGCGGTTTCGCTTCCCGTCTCTCAGCCCGCCTGCCCCGCGTTCGCCGGCGACAATCTCGACACGCTTGTCGTCACGACCGCCGCGCACGGCGTCAACCTCCGCGAGGAGCCACTCGCCGGAATGACATTCCGCATCGATGTAAAACTCTAAACTCCCAATTCCCAACTCTCAACTTCCATGAAAAAGACTGTCGGATTCGGAGACTTCCTGCTGCGGCTCTCACCACCGGGATACAGGCGCTTTTCGCAGGCGCAGGCGTTCGAGACGTACTACACCGGGGCGGAGGCGAACGTATGCGCATCTCTTGCCGTCATGGGCGAGAACGCGGCGTTCGTCACGCGAGTCCCTGAAAACGCAATAGCGGAAACGGGGCTTGGCGAACTCAGGCGGCTCAGGGTGGATGTGTCGGGCGTCGTGCGCGGCGGGGAAAGACTCGGCATCTACTACGTCGAGAAAGGCGCGTCGCAGCGTCCGTCGAAAGTCGTCTACGATCGCATGCATTCGGGCATCACCGAGGCGAAGCGCGGCGACTTCGACTGGGCGCGGATGATGAAGGGCGCGGGCTTCTTCCACTTCACCGGCATCACGCCCGCATTGGGCGGCGAACTGCCGCTAATAGTCGGGGACGCCTGCAAGGCGGCGAAGAAGGCGGGGGCGCGGATATCGTGCGACCTCAATTATCGCAAGAACCTGTGGACGACCGCAGAGGCATCCAAGATCATGACAAGGCTTCTTAAGTACGTTGACCACCTGGTCGCCAACGAGGAGGACGCGGAGAAGGTGCTTGGCATAAAGGCGGACGACTCGGACGTTATCGGAGGCAGACTGAGCCGCGAAGGATACGTCGGCGTGGCGGAGAAACTCGTCCGGGCGTTCCCGAACCTGAAGACTGTCGCGATAACTCTGAGACGCTCGATTTCCGCCACGGACAACATCTGGGGTGCTATGCTTTACGAGAAGGGCAAGGCGTACTTCTCCCGCGACTACAACGTGCACATCGTTGACCGTGTCGGCGGAGGCGACAGCTTCGCTGCAGGGCTTATCTACTCCATAGGACACGAGATGCCGCCTCAGGAGGCGATAGAATACGCCGCCGCCGCAAGCTGCCTCAAGCATTCCATCGAGCTTGACGTCAACCTCGCGACCGTCGCAGAAATCCGCCAGCTCATGTCCGGCGATGGCTCCGGGCGCGTGCAAAGGTGACGATGGAGGAAGGGAAACAGAACATGGACGGCAATGCATTGGGCAAAGTCGCTGAAATCGGCATTCTTCCTGTCATCGCCGTGCCGTCGCCGGAGGCCGCGGTTCCTCTTTCGGACGCTCTAACAGCCGGCGGCGTGCCGACAATCGAGGTGACCTGCAGGAACCTCTGGGCGCTTGACGCCGTAAGGGCGATCCGCGCGGCGCATCCGGAGATGGCAATCGGCGTGGGTACGGTGTTGACCGAGGCCCAGATCGCCGAGGCGAAGGCGGCGGGCGCTGACTTCCTCGTGTCGCCGGGATTCGATCCGGACATCGTCCGCGCATCGCTCGCGGCGGATATGCCCATCGTTCCGGGAGTCGTGAACCCTTCGCAGGTGACGGCGGCGGTCAAGATGGGGCTGAAGACTCTAAAGTTCTTTCCGGCGGAGCAGTCCGGCGGCATCGCGGCGTTGACGCTCCTACACGGCCCGTTCCCGGACGTCAAGTTCGTCCCGACGGGCGGGCTCACCCTCGGCAACATTGGCGCATATCTCGACAAGCCATTCGTTGCCGCATGCGGCGGCAGCTACATGGCGAAGACTGCTGACATTGTGTCCGGGAACTGGGCGAAGATCAGCGAGACATGTCGGGCATGCATGGATATTTCTCTTGGCTTCTCGCTCGCTCACATCGGAATCAACCACGCCGCTGCCGATTCGGCGCTCGCCACGACGGCCGCCTTTGCGAAGCTTTTCCGTTTGCCGATCAGGAACGGCAACAGCTCGGCTTTCGCAGGCACGGCCGTGGAAAGCATGAAACATCCGTTCCATGGCGAAAAGGGCCACATCGGCTTCGCTGTCCGTTCAGTCGAGCGGGCACTCGCCTGGTACAAAGCGCAGGGCGTTGCCGTGCGCGCGGAATCGATCCGCAGGACGGCGGACGGATCGCGTCTTCAGTCCTTCTACCTGACGGATGAAATCGCCGGTTTCGCTGTACACGTCGTCAAGAACGCATGAACAAGTCGAAGTAGCCGTTCCGCCCGCTAAAAATGCCGCAGTGTGCATTAGACACGGCGGCTTGTTTTTAGATAATAGGCGACATGAGAAAAGTAGGGGTCGACAAAGGCGTGGCCTTCGGGGACGGAAAGCTCGTCTTCATCGCAGGGCCGTGCGTCATCGAGTCGCGCGCAATGGCGCTCGGCCTGGCTTCGCGCCTGGTCGCGCTTGCGCGGCGGCTTGGCGTCGGCCTCGTGTTCAAGGCGAGCTTCGACAAGGCGAACCGCACGAGCGTCGACGCGTTCCGCGGCCCCGGCATAGAGAGGGGGCTGGACATCCTCGCAGAGGTGCGCGCGACGTTCGGCGTGCCCGTGCTGACCGACATCCACGAGCCCTGGCAGGCGAAGCCAGCAGCGGAGGTGTGCGACGTGCTGCAGATACCGGCGTTCCTCGCGCGCCAGACCGATCTCCTCGTCGCCGCCGGCGAGACGGGCGCGGTGGTGAACGTGAAGAAGGGGCAGTTCATGGCCCCTGAGGACATGTCGCAGGTAGTGCGCAAGATCGAGTCCACGGGGAACCGGCGCATCGTCCTTTGCGAGTGCGGCAGCTCCTTCGGGTACCACAACCTCGTGGCCGACATGCGCTCGCTGCTGATAATGCGCGAGCTCGGCTACCCCGTGGTGATGGACGCGACGCACGCGGTGCAGCG
>JAFRBA010000266.1 GCA_017405115.1 Kiritimatiellia bacterium | reverse complement strand
GGCTGCTGAAACACTTCCAACGCATCAAAAATTCGTTCTACCTCGCGTCAGCGGGGAGAAGGAATTTTTGATGCGTTGGCCGTATCATTTCGCGGACGACAGGAGGTGCGCGGCGGGCGGGTCGAGGAACATGAGGCAGTCGGGGTGGAGCTGAAGGAAGGAGCTCGGCAGCATGTTCGTGACCGGGCCGTCTATCGCGCCCTTCACCGCCTCGGCCTTGCGCTCGTCGGGGCAGGTGCAGACGATGGACTTCGACCAGAGTATCTGCTTCATCGTCATGGAGAACGCGTGCGTGGGAACGTCGTCCTTGGTGGCGAACCAGCCTTCGCCGACCTGCTGCATGCGGCACTTGTCATCCAGCGGCACGACCTTGTAGGCGCGCGCGCAGTCGATGTCGGCGGGAGGGTCGTTGAACGCGAGGTGGCCGTTCTCGCCTATGCCGACGCAAGCGACGTCGATCGGGGCGGAGCGGATGAGCGCCTCAAGGCGGGCGATCTCGGCGTCGGTGTCGGCGGCCTCGCCGTTCACCTCGTTGAAGGCCTTCATCGGCTGGGGCGTCTTGGAGACGAAGCGCTCGCGCATGTAGCCGCGGAATGAGGCCTTGTGCGTAACGGGGATGCCAACGTATTCGTCGAGGTGGAAGCCCGTGACCTTCGTCCAGTCTATGCCGGGCTCCTTGACCAGCGCCGCCAGGAACTCGAACTGGCTCGCCCCCGTGGCCACGATGATGCGCGCCTCGCCGCGCGCGGCAATCGCCTCCCTGATCTTGTCGCCCGCCGCCTTTGCGGCGGCCGCGGCCATGTCCATCTTGTCCTTGCCTATGTAGATCTGCATTGTTGCCTCCCTGGCTTTACTTGCCTTCGTTGTCTTTTGTCGACTTGTATGCCGGCCAGAAGCGGTCGGTCAGCTTTGACGGTATGCCCACCTCGGAGCGGTCGAAGTTGTCCGCCAGGATGCGCCAGCCGAGGTCGAGCGCGTCGATGAGCTCGATGTTGACCGAGAGGTCCATCATCTTCTCCTCGAACTCCGCGCCGTAGCCGAGCAGCTTCTTGTCCCACGCGGACATCTTGAAGCCCATCGACTGCTTCTCGACGGTCTCCTTGTACTGCGCATAGAGCTTTATCATCGCGTCCATGAGCGTGCGGTGGTCGTAGCGCGTCGTGTTCGCGCGGCGCAGGAGCTCCTTGTCGTCCAGGCCCTCGGTCGCGCCGTCCAGGACGTTCGACATGAGGTAGGAGCGCTGGTCGGAATTGCCCGGGTCGACGCCCTTGTTTACCTGCTGCTTCAGGCGCGAAAGCGACCCGAATGGCTCGATGCGGCCGCCGCGCAGGTAGAACTGGCCCTCGGTGATGTAGCCGGTGTTGTCCGGCACGGGGTGCGTCACGTCGTCGCCCGGCATGGTGGTGACCGCGAGGATGGTGATCGAGCCGGCGCCGTCGAAGTCGACCGCCTTCTCGTAGCGGGACGCGAGCTGCGAGTAGAGGTCGCCCGGGTAGCCGCGGTTGGAGGGTATCTGCTCCATCGTGATGGCGATCTCCTTCAGGGCGTCGGCGAAGGACGTCATGTCGGTAAGCAGCACGAGGACGTCCTTGCCGGCGAGGGCGAACTTCTCGGCGACGGCGAGCGAGACGTCCGGCACGAGAGTGCACTCGACCGTCGGGTCTGCCGCGGTGTGGACGAACATGACGGTCTTCGCGAGGGCGCCGGAAGAGTCCAGCGTGTTGCGGAGCTTCAGGTACTCGTCGTGCTTCAGGCCCATGCCGCCGATGATGATTATGTCGGAGTTGGCCTGTAGGGCGATGCGCGCAAGCAGGTCGTTGTACGGCTCGCCGGCCTTGGCGAATATCGGCAGCTTCTGGGACTTGACGAGCGAGTTGAACATGTCTATCATCGGGATGTTCGTGCGGACCATCTCGTGAGGCATGATTCGCTTCGCCGGGTTGACGGACGGCTGGCCGATCGGCGACATCTCGCCCTCTACGGCCGGCCCGCCGTCGCGAGGCTCGCACGCCCCGGTGAAGACCCTGCCCAGCAGCGCGTCGGAAAAAGGCACCTTCATCGCCTCGCCCAGGAAGCGCACGCTAGCCGAGGTGTCGACGCCGCGCGCGCCGGCGAAAATCTGCAGGGTGACGTTCGGGCCGTCGAGCTTGATTACCTGGGCGAGCGAAGTCCCCGCGCGGGAAGACACCTCCGCTATCTCGCCGTACCTGACGCCGTCGGCGCGCAGCGTCGCGACCGACCCGGACAGGGCGTCGATCTTGTGATAGACCTTGTTGTTGAACATGGGGTAGATTATACCAAAAACCGCGCCCCCGTTTCAAATGCGCGGCCTGCTGGAATCAGTTGAAGAGGAACTCCACGACGTCGCCGTCGCGCATCTCGTACTCCTTGCCTTCGGGACGCAGCGCGCCGTGCTCCCTTGCGCCGGACTCGCCGCCGTACTTGACGTAGTCCTCATACGAGACGACCTGGGCGCGGATGAAGCCCTTCTCGAAGTCCGTGTGGATGACGCCGGCGCACTTCGGCGCCTTCCATCCGCGCCGGAAAGTCCAGGCCCGCACCTCCTTCGGCCCGGCCGTGAGGAAGCTCGCAAGGCCCAGGGTCTCGTACGCCAGCTTGATCGTGCGGTCCAGCGAAGAGGCGTCGAGCCCGTAGCTCTGGAGGAACTCCCTGGCCTCGTCGTCCGAGAGCCCGGCGAGGTCGGCCTCCATCTGCGCGCACACCACGACCATCGCGCAGCCCTGTCCGTCCGCATACGCCTTGAGGGCGGCGACATGCGGATTCGCTGCGCCAGTCACGTCGTCGTCCGCCACGTTCGCGCAGTATATGACCGGCTTGTCGGTTAGGAAATGCAGGTCGCGCAGGACCGGCAGGATGGGGTCGCCCTCCTTGCGCGGGAACGTGCGCACGGGCTTTCCATCCTCGAGGTGCTTCAGCAGGGCCGCGCAGGCCTCCGCCTCGGGGCGCAGCGGCGGCTTCGCCTGCGCCTCCTTGCGGATGCGCTCGTAGCGCTTCTGCAGCTGCTCCATGTCGGCGAGGACAAGCTCGGTCTCGATCACCTCCGCGTCGCCGACCGGGTCGATGGGCGCGGCCTTGCTGCCGCCTTCCTGCACGTGGATGATGTCGTCGTTCTCGAAGCACCTCACGACGTGGAGGATCGCGTCGCACTCGCGGATGTTCGCGAGGAACTTGTTGCCGAGGCCCTCGCCCTTCGACGCGCCCTTCACGAGGCCGGCTATGTCGGTGAACTCGACGGTCGCGCGTATTATCTGCTCGGGGTGCGCGAGCTTCGCCAGCTCCTCAAGCCGCGGATCCGACACCTCCACGACGGCGCTGTTCGGCTCGATGGTGCAGAACGGGTAGTTCTCCGCCGCGGCCTGCTGCCGCTTCGTAAGCGCGTTGAAGAGAGTGGACTTCCCGACGTTGGGGAGACCGACTATGCCGACCGACAGACTCATTTGACCTTCTCCTTCCATGCCCTCGCGGGCACAAACACCTCCGGATGGCTGCTGCGCGCGGCGACCCGCTCCGCGAAGTCCGCGCCGCATGCGTTATGGACGGCGCCGTACCAGCCGCAGAATCCGCCGCCCCCGCGCATGCCGGCACCCGCAAGGCGCTTCAGCGCGGCACGCAGGGCGTCCTCGGACAGCCCGGCCGTACTCCAGAAAGACTCTTCTACCACGAAAGACTTGAAGAAACGCGGCGAAAGCTCGTGCACGCGCTCGTCGCGGGCGCGGTTGAACTCGTCCACGACGCGCGCCAGCGGCGCGTCGAGGCGGGCGAACCGTTCGTCTTCGTACCCGCAGAGCGTCATCTTCTCCAGCCGCGGGTCGCGCAGCGCCTCCGCGCGCCAGGGGCTGCGCGCGTGCATCGCCCGGAAAATGCCCTCGACCGCCAGCACGTCCGCCATCTCATCGTCGCGCACGAACCGCATGTCGACGAAGAGCCGCCCGTACACCGTGAAAGAATACACCGTGCGCCCGACGGCGAGCCGATACCGCACGGCGGCAAGCGAGGGACGCGACTCGCGCAGCCCCATCAGGTCGAGGTACTTGTTCCACTTCGCGCGGCGTCCGTTCTGTGCGGAGACTATCCGGCCGGCCCTTTCGAAGACCTGAGCCTCCTGCGGCGCGACGGCTTCCGAGAGCTCCCCACGGGAGCCAAGCGCCGTCAGCACCTTGAGCGCGGCGGCCAGAAGGATTCCCGCGCTCATTTTCTCTCCTTCCCGGCCACGGTGATGGCGATCGGCACGAAAGACCTCGGCTCGAAGGCTCGGCGGACTATCCGCTCGGCGTAGACGTCGCGGTAGAGCCGCCCGTCGCGTGTCTCGTCGCTGCGGCCGTTGTAGCGTTCCAGCGCGGTGTACCAGTCGTCGAACCTGCCCGAGGGGCGGTTCTGCGCAGGCTGCCCGGACGACCCGAAGCCCTTGCGCGCGAGGAACATGATTGCGGCCCGGACGTTCTGCTCCTTCGTGCCCTCGTTGCGGCGAGTCGGCTTCTTCAGCCCCAGGGACTCCTTGTAGGGGCTCCAGTCGCCGGGCACGTTTACCTGCTGCGGGTCGACCATCCAGGCCGCGAGGCTCCGCCTGTCTCCGCCGCCGGTCTCCTCGATCATCTGCGCCTTCACCAGCTCCGGCCTGAGGTCGTGGATGCCGCGCGCTTGGTCCGGCGTCGCGGCGGCCCATTCGCCACGACGCGCGTTGAAGTCCTCCACATAGCGGATGATCAGGTCGTCGTACTGCTGATAGCGCGCCGCCTCGTAGCCGCGGAAGACCGGGAGCGCGGGCTTCTTCTTCACGGCGCCGGTCTTCTTGCGCTCCTCCTCGCGTTCCCTAGCCGCTTCTTCTGCGAAGTGCTTTTGGTAGAAACGGCTCACGGCCTCGATGGCCGGGCGCTCGTCGGGACGCACGAACCGGTCGTCGAACCAGAGATAGCCTTCCTCGTCGAAGTAGAACCGGTTGTCCATGACCTCCAGCACTTCAATGGCGTCGGAGAGCGACATCTTGGAGTCCTCACGCCCCATCTCGCGCTGGAACTCGTCGTATGCGCGGCTGCGCTCCCCGGCCGCGATGAACACTTCCAGCGCGGGTGCGAAGACCTCGACGGCCTCTTGCAGAAGCGTCAGGTCGATTGCCAGCGCAAGTAGAAGGCAGCTCATTTCGTCTTGATCGCCGGCGCCGGCGGCCTGTTGTAGACCCGCGAATTCGGAGGTACCGAGTCCTTCAGCCAGACGTTTCCGCCGATCTCGGAGTCGTGTCCGATGACGGTCCCTCCGCCGAGGATCGTCGCGTTCGCGTAGATGACCACGTTGTCCTCTATGTTCGGATGCCGCTTCAGTCCCTTCACGAGGACACCCTTCTCGTCCTTGTCGAACGACAGGCCGCCGAGCGTCACGCCCTGGTAGAGCCGCACGTTGCGCCCTATGACGGTGGTCTCGCCGATGACAACGCCGGTTCCGTGGTCGATGAAGAAGCGCTCGCCTATTGTCGCGCCTGGGTGAATGTCTATGCCGGTCTTGGAATGGGCCAGCTCCGACATGACGCGCGGGATGATCGGCACCCCGGCGCGGTAGAGCTCGTGCGCCAGCCGGTGCACCGTCACGGCATAGAGGCCCGGATAGGCCATCACGACCTCCATGCGGCTGGTTGCCGCGGGGTCGCCCTCGTAGGCCGCCACGACGTCCGTCTCGACGAGGCGCCTGACCTCGGGAAGCGCAGCCACGAAGTCCGCCGCGATGCGCTTTGCGTCGGCGGCGGTCATCAGCAGAGCGATCTCGCGCTCCAGGTCCGCCTCGAGCTCCCGGACTGCGTTCGCCGCCCCCAGTTCGCCGTACACGCAGGGGTGCAGCACGGCGAGCCCGCGGCGGACGATCTTTTCCACTCTCTGGGGCAGTGTCATGTTTCGAAGCGGTGTTCCATGTATGCGCCGGGGCGAGTCATGGCGTGGGTCACGGCACCGGGAAGCCGGCGACGAGCTCCGCCGCCTCGCGCTTCACGCGCTGCTGCACCGACGTGTCCGTGATGTCGTCCAGCACGTCCGCGATCCACGTGCCGATCTTCTCCATCTCGGGCTCCTTCATGCCGCGCGTCGTGGCCGACGCAGTGCCGACGCGGATGCCGGAGGTCCTGAACGGGCTCTCCGTGTCGAAGGGGATGGTGTTCTTGTTGACGATGATGCCGGCGGCGTCGAGCGCGGCGGCGGCGTCCTTGCCCGTGATCCCCTTCGACTTCTTGACGTCGACGAGGAAGAGGTGGTTGTCGGTGCCGCCGGACACGATCCTGTACCCGCGGCCCTGCACGGTGCCGCACATGACGGCGCAGTTCTTCACGACCTGCTGCGCATAGCCCTTCTTCTCGTCGCTCATCCACTCGCGGAAGCAGACCGCCTTGGCGGCGATGATGTTCTCGAGCGGGCCGCCCTGCATCCCCGGGAAGACGGCGGAGTCTATCACCTTGGCGTACTTCTCCTTGCAGAGCACCATGCCGCCGCGCGGGCCGCCGAGGGTCTTGTGGGTGGTGGTCGTCACGAAGTCCGCATACGGCACGGGCGAGGGGTGCGCGCCGCCCGCCACGAGACCGGCGATGTGCGCCATGTCCACCATCATTATGCAGCCGGCCTTGTCGCAGATCTCGCGTATGCGCGCGAAGTCTATGGTGCGCGGGTACGCGGAGGCGCCGGTGAGGAGAATCTTCGGCCTCACCTCTAGCGCCTGGCGCTCGATGGCGTCGTAGTCGAGCATCTCGGTCTTCTGGTCGACGGTGTACGGGACGATGTTGTATATCTTCCCGGAGAAGTTGACCGGCGACCCATGCGAGAGGTGGCCGCCCTGGTCGAGGCTCAGCGACATGATGGTGTCGCCGGGCTTGATCGTCGCGAAGTACACCGCCATGTTGGCGGCGCTGCCGCAGTGGGGCTGCACGTTGGCGTGCTCGGCGCCGAAGAGCCTGCATGCGCGCGTCCGCGCAAGCTCCTCCGCCGCGTCCACCGGCAGGCAGCCCGAATACCAGCGCTTGCCCGGATAGCCCTCGGCGTACTTGTTCATGAGGACGCTCCCGGCCGCCTCGCGGCAAGCGCGCGAAGACGTGTTCTCGGACGCGATCAGGTTTATCTCCGCGTCCTCCTGGCGCGTCTGCGCCTCTATCGCGGCGAACACCTCCGGGTCGTCGCGCATGAGGCCGGAGCAGTCCGACAGCCTCTGGGCGCGCTCGAGCTTCCAGCGGCGGCGGACATGGCGCGCGTCACCGTCCGCCGGAGTGGAGACGAATGCGCGGAGGATCTCGAGCGCCTTGTCGGTCGCGGTGTTGTCCGCCCCGAGGCAGAGGACGTTGGCGTCGTTGTGGCGGCGCGTCACCTGGGCCTGCTCGACCGTGGCGCAGATCGTGGCGCGAATGTTCTGGAACCTGTTCGCGGTCATCGACATGCCGATCCCGCTGCGGCACACCAGGACGCCGAAGTCGGCGGCGCCGGACGCCACGGCCTTCGCCACTGGAATCGCATAGTCTGGATAGTCGCATGGCTCGCCGGACGCCGGGCCGAGGTCCTGGACCTCGTGCTCTCCGGAGATGGATTCTATGATGGCGGACTTCATTGCGAATCCGCCGTGGTCTGATGCGATGGCAATCCTCATTGCTTCTCCTGTGGTTTATGGACAGTTCTTCAAGTGGTAATTATACCATATTTCCCCGCCCTATGGCCAAGGCACCTCTGCCAAAAATTCACTCTGCCTTCTCACCCCATCTCATCGCTCTTCTTCTACGGAACTCACAAGCGAATAGCGAGTCATGTCGTAAACGCCAGCAATCCGAGAATTATGCTATAATATGGAGCATGAGACCGATAGCCACAACCACAAGCGATTTCGCCGACCTTCGCAAGGACGGTTGCATATATGTCGACAAGACGGCGTATTTCCACCGCCTTATATCGACTGTCGGCACAAAATTGTATTTCCTGGCGCGTCCGAGGCGTTTCGGAAAGTCGCTGATGATTACGGCTCTGAAGGAGATTTTCCTTGGACGGCGTGAACTCTTCGATGGTCTCGCAATCGCCGACACAGACTGGGACTGGAGCCAAAAATGGCCTGTGCTCCATTTCGAGTTTGCGGATGTCGACGCCACAAGCCTTGAGACGTTCGAGCGGTCGTTTGCGTCAAATGTAAAGACACGACTTCAACGCGCAGGATATTCCTATGACGACTCCAAGCTGCCAAGTGACAATTTCGGCAATGCCATCGATGAACTTTCCGCCGCAAACGATGGCAACGGGACAGTAGTGCTCATCGACGAATACGACGCGCCTGTCTCCCATGCGCTGGATGACATTGCGCTCGCGAACGCCATACGCGACAGGATGTCCGCGTTCTACAGCCAGATGAAAACGCGGACGGGCGCGATACGCTTCCTCATGATGACGGGCGTGTCGAAATTCACGAAGATGTCCGTGTTCTCCACGCTGAACAACATCGTGGACGTGTCGCAAGACGACGAATACGCGCTCATGCTCGGATACACCGAGGAAGAGCTGACCGCGAACTTCGACGAGCATCTGCGCGCCCATGCGGAGAAGATGGGTAAGCCATACGATGAGTACCGCGCTGAGATGAAACGATGGTACAACGGCTTCCGTTTCGCGAAGTCAGATCCGACTACGGTGTACAATCCCATTTCCGTGGCACTTACGCTCTACAAGAAAGAACGCTCGTTCTCTGCCACATGGTCGTCCACAGGCCGCGCATCGACGCTGATGAAAAGCCTGAAGCGCTGGGATATGCTGGCGATAGACCCGGACGCGACGCGACGCGTGACGGAACGTGCGTTTGATGTCACCGACCTCGCCAACCTCAAGCCGATCGGAATGCTCTACCAGACCGGTTATCTAACCATCAAGGACTATGCCGATGGGCTTTACACCCTGGGTGTCCCAGACGAGGAAGTGCGACAGGACTTGAATCTCTTGATGGCTGGTGTCGCAGCCGACAAGGACGTGGAATGGGCGGCCGACCTCGGAGCTCGGCTCATCTGTTGCGAGTGGGACGATTTCTTCGTAGGACTCAAGGCGCTGTATGCGGCCATGGCGTACGGAACGACCGAGGTGCGCGTGCACGAGAACTCATATGGACGTTGCCTCGCGTTCCTTCTCGCAAGCTGCGGCTTCCGCTTTACGATGGAGGATGTGCAGGCAAACGGGCGCGCGGATGTCGTCGCAAACCATGCCGTCGGCACGTTTATCTTTGAACTGAAAGTTGACGAGCCCGTTGACAAGGCATTCGCTCAGATACGCACCAAGAACTATGCCGCTCCGTATCTGGCGTCCGGCAAGCCGATATGGCTCATCGGCCTGTCGTTCGATTCGGAGACACGCCATCTCGTCGATTGCGCGGCCGAACATCTGTAGATGGCGGGCGACGGAGCGTCCGCCGGCTATCCGTGGTAGTATGGCGCGCTGTCCGAGGGGCGCACGTTGGTCAGGGTGCCCGCGTAGTGGCGCAGCCAGTGGTCGGCCTTGGGATGCGCGGCCGCGGCCTGCTCGTCAAGCTCGATGCCCAGCCCCGGCCGGTCGGACGGATACATCAGCCCGTCGGCGAACATGACGTCCTCGTCTACCACGTCCCTGCGCCACGGCACGTCGTCGAAGAGCGTTTCGTGGATGCAGTACCCCGGGGTCGAGACGCCGAGGGCCAGGGTCACGGCGTTCGCCACCGGGCCGGACGGGTTGTGCGCGCAGAACGGAATGTGGTGCGCGTCGCACAGGGCCGCGATTTCCTTCATCGCGGTTATGCCGCCGGCATGAGACGAATCGGGCTGCAGGTAGTCGCAGCAGCGCAGCTCTATCGCATCCAGGACCTGCTGCGTGGTGTAGAGTCTCTCGCCGCACGCTATCGGAACCTGCACGCGGCTCCTGACGTCGGCAAGCGCGCGCATCGTGTCGGGGATCACGGGCTCCTCGACCCAGTACGGGTCGAACTCCCCCAGCGCATTGCAGACGCGGATCGCCGTGGGAACGTCGAAGCGGCCGTGGCACTCGATGAGTATCTCCGCCTTCCCATCGACGGCCTCCCTGACAGCCGCCACGCACCTCATTGCCTTTTTGAAGTCGGCCGGCGGAAGCTGCCGGTAGTTTTTCCCGAATGGGTCCCACTTGAGCCCCCTGAAGCCGCGCTCGACGGCCGCGGCGGCCTTCTCTGCGAACTCCTCCGGCTCCTTCGCCCCGGAGAACCAGCAGTTGGCGTAGCACGGAACGCCATCGCGGCACTTGCCGCCGATGAGCTTCCAGCACGGCACTCCCAGCGCCTTGCCCTTTATGTCCCAGAGCGCCATGTCGACGGCGGAAAGCGCGCTCATGAGCACCGGCCCGCCGCGCCAGTAGGCGTCGCGGTAGTTCTCGTGCCATATCCACGCGGTGTCGAACGGGTCCTTGCCCACAAGCGCGTGCTCGAGGTCCCTGACGGCGCCGACGAGCGCGTTCTCCTTGTATTCGAGAGTGCCCTCTCCGATTCCCGCGACGCCCTCGTCGGTCGTCACCTTCACGAACACCCAGTTGGTGCGGAAGCAGTCGACGACGAACGTGCCTACAGACTTTATCTTCATTTGAGAAGCCCTTTGATCGATTTGACGCTCAGGCAAAGCGGCGGGATGCCGCGGCCCAGTCGAGATGCCCTTCCACGACGGCCTTCACGTACGACGCGCGGGCGTTCTGCCAGTCGAGGTAGTAGGCATGCTCCCAGACGTCCACCACCAGAAGAGGCTTCACGCCGGTGAGCCCTGCGGGCGTCTCGGCGTTCGCCGTGCTCTCGACGGCAACCTTTCCGTCCCGGAAAAGAAGCCACGCCCAGCCGCTGCCGAAGCGCTTGACGGCGGCGTCGGCGAGGGCGGTCTTGCAGGCGTCGAGCGAGCCGAACGCGGCGTTGACGGCCGCGAGGAGCGGCTCTGACGGAGCGCCGCCCTTCCCGGCGGGTGCGAGCGAACCCCAGTAGAAGTCGTGGTTCCAGGCCTGCGCGGCGTTGTTGAAGACCGGCGCGTCGCCGAGCTCCCTCGCCTTCGCGACGACAGCCTCAAGCGGCAGACCCTCGTAGTCCGTGCCGGCGACGAGACCGTCGAGGGCCTTGACGTACCCCGCGTGGTGCTTCCCGTAGTGGAAGGAAATGGTCCTTGCCGATATGGAAGGCGCGAGCGCGTCCTCCGGATACGGAAGCGGTGCGAGTTCTGTTCCCTTCACGTTGACTTCTCCTTTCTTCGTTTGCAGTAATTATATCCCAACCCCTCCGCTCCAGTCAAGGCACCACGAGGTTCTCCAACCCGCAGCGAATTATGGTAAAATACGCGCAGATGAAGTTCGACCTGCACATCCATTCCTGCCTGAGTCCGTGCGCCAGCCTGGAGATGGCGCCGTCGGAGATCGTCCGCCGGGCCGCGGCGGCCGGCATGGGCGGCATAGCGCTGACTGACCACCAGTCGGCGCGCAACTGCCCGGCCGTCGCGGAATGCGCGCGGCGCGCCGGCATCGCGTGCCTGTTCGGGCTGGAGGTGCAGACGGCCGAGGAGGTCCACACGGTGGCGCTGTTCGACTCCGTGGAGGCGGCCATGGCGATGACCGACTGGGTGTATGCCGCGATGCCGAAGCGCGTCAACGACCCGGACACCTTCGGCGACCAGCCCGTCGTGACGGCCGACGACGACATCGTCGAGATGGAGTGGCGCATTCTCGCGATGGGCTGCCGCCGCACCATACCCGAGGCGGCCGAGAAAGTGCGGGAGCTCGGCGGCCTCTACGTCGCGGCCCACATCGACCGACCGAACTTCTCGGTGCTCTCCGGCCTGGGCGCGATCCCGGAGAACTGCTTCGACGCCGTGGAGCTCTCGCGCACTGCCGACGAGGCGGCATGGGCGCCGAAAGCGGCCGGCTACGCGCTCACGCGCTCCAGCGACGCGCACAACCTCGACGACGTCGCCCGCGTCTGGACCGAGGCCGACCTGCCGGAGTTCTCCACGGCCGCGCTGCGCGCCGCGTTCGCCGCGCGCGCCACGCGCATTTCCCCTCGCATCACCTCCTTCTAGCCACCAACCACCAAGCACCAACCACCAAGCACTAAGCACTAACATGACTCTCGCAGAACTGAAAGAAAAAGTAAACGGAACAGTCGTAGTCGACAAGCCTGACGCCCGCATATGCTTCGCCTACGCAAGCGACCTCCTCTCCGACGTGATGGGCCACTGCGGCGACGAGTCGGTACTGGTGACGATCCAGAACCACTTGAACACGATAGCCGTGTGCACGCTCGCCGGCATAGAGGCCATAGTCATATGCCACGGCCGCCCAGTCCCGGACGACATGAAGGCCGCGGCAGAACGCGAGTCGGTCGCCATCGTCACTACCGCGCTCTCGCAGTTCGAGGCGTCGGTCGCGCTCGCGGAGCTTCCGCCGTCGAAGAAGTAGCGGGATCGCGCGTCCCGTCACGCCCGCGGATGGTATCTGCGGTGTATTTCGCCGAAGCGCTCGGTGTCGACGTGGGTGTATATCTGGGTCGTGCCGATGTCCGCATGGCCAAGAAGCTCCTGGATCGCCCTTATGTCGGCGCCGTGGGCGAGCATGTGCGAGGCGAACGAATGGCGCAGCACGTGCGGCGATATGCGCTCAGGCGCGATTCCGACGGCGGCGGCCCTTTCGCGGATGACCTTGAAGACGCCCTGGCGCGTGAACGGACGGCCCAGCCGCGTCAGGAACACGTGCGTCTGGCCGGAGTCCCGCGCGAACGCGCCGCGCCCCTTGTCGGCGTAGAGCCGCAGTGCCGCCCCTGCTGCGCCCCCTATCGGCACAAGCCGCTCCTTGTTCCCCTTGCCGAGGATTCGCAGCAGCTCTCCGTCGGCCACGATGTCGTCGAAGGAGAGCGAACACAGCTCGCTGACGCGCAGGCCGCTGCCGTACATCACCTCGAGCATCGCCCGGTCGCGAAGCGAGCGCGGGTCGTCTCCGTTCACGGCCTCTATCATCGACGCGACCTCCGTCTCGGAGAGCACCCGCGGCAGGACAAGCGCGTTCTTCGGGGACTCCAGAAGCTCGGACGGGTCCGCCGCGATGAGGCGCCGCTCCTTCAGGTAGCGCAGGAACATGCGTATCGCCGCCGTCCGGCGCGCGCGCGTCGAGCCACGCCGCCCCTGGTCGCGCTGGGCGGCGAGGAAGTCGACTATGTCAGCGCGCGATATCGCGGCGGCCTCCGAAACGCCACGCCCGCCCAGGAAGGCGGAGAACAGGCGCAGGTCGCCACCATAGGCCGAGCACGTGTTCTCGCTCATTCCGCGCTCCAGGAGGAGCGACATCACGAACGACTCGATCTCGGACTCTAGGCGTTCGTTGTTCAGCAGTCGGCGTCTTCCGGCATGTGCTGGCAGGAGCATCCCGCGTCGCAGGTGACTATCTCGCCCGTCATGTTCCCGCTGTCGGAAGACGCGAGGAACGCGACGACGTTCGCTATGTCGGAGCCCTTCGCCTCGATGCGGAGCGGACAGTTCATGCGGCGGCGAGACTTAGACTTCTCGTCCAGCCTGTCCCAGCGCTCGGTGTATATGTAGCCCGGCGCGCACGCGTTGACGCGGATGCCGAGCGGCCCGAGGTCGAGGGCCAGCGAGCGGACCATCGAGTTGATGGCCCCCTTCGACGCGCAATACGCCGTGCGGCCCCGGATCGCGCGCTGCGCGGTGTTGGACGACAGAAAGACCACTGTCCCCCTGTACGGGCCTCCCACGGAGTACGGACGCTTCATGAAGAACATGTTGCACGCGGCCTGGGTTACCTGGAAGCCGCCCTTAACGTTGGTTTCCATCACCTTCATGATCGCGTCTGGCGACATCTCGAGGGGGCCGCCATGCCCAAGCCCCTGGTCTGCGGCGTTGTTTACGACTATGTCGAGCGACCCGGCGTCGCGGTCGATTCTCTCCATGAGCGCGGCGACCTGGGCCATGTCGCCGATGTCGCACGCCTGTGCCGTGAAGCCCGCGAGCCCGCGGGCGGCCAGCGCGTCGGCCCCGTGTCGGGTCGACTCCTCGCTGGAGCCGCACATGAAGACGCGCGCGCCGTCGCGCATGAACCTTTCGACTATGTCCAGCCCGGTGTTCCGGTTGCCTCCGGTCACCAGCACCACCTTGCCGTCAAACCTTCCCATGCCTGCCTCCTCTGCTCGCCTCTGGCTCCCTGGCGCTTCAGTCCGTTGCCTGGCTAGTCTATCGGAGAGAGAACGATGTTGCGGTACTCGATGCCGAAGCCCTCGCTCTGCAGCTGGATGCGCCCCGCCGCAGGGTGGAGGTCGCGGTACTCGCCCGTCTTCATGCCGTTGAAGTAGAACTCCGCCGTGTTGCCGCGGCAGATGACCTCGGCCTTGTTCCACTCGCCGACCGGATTCTCGTTTGGCGAGAGCGCCTGAGTCTTCAGGTTCTTCCATTCGAGGTCCACGTCGGGACGGCGGATGCGGCCCGAGTCGACGATCTCCACCTCCGGACCTTTCGGATCCCAGTGCTGGGAGCTCTTGCCCTTGGTGGCGAGGTCGACGTTGCCCTTGCAGCGGTAGACCCCGGGGCACTCCTTCTTGCTGCCGACCACGATAAGGTCGCCGGAGGCCCCCTGGATGATGTTGTACTCGAAGGAGCTCATCCATATGCCGTTCCCGAACACGCCGTCGCGCCCGGTGGAATGGAACAGGATGCCGCCGTCGCGCGCATCCGTCTTGTTGAGCTGCACGTCGTTGTCCACGTAGCGGAACTCCAGCGTGAGCTTGTAGTCGCGGTATGCGTCGCGGGTGGTGACGCACCCCATGTCGGCGCCGGACACCTTGAGCGTCCTCCCCTCAGCCGTGAAGACCTTCTCCGGGTCCTCGCCGCGCTTCTGGACCTTCTTCACCCACGTGTACCAGTACTTGCCGATGTCCCCGTCCTCAAGAAGGCAGATGGTGCGCGTGACCTTCTTCGGCGCCGGATCCGCGGCATCCACGGGGCCTGGACAGCATATCTTGTCGGAGCAGCACCCGCCCATGACCACCACTGCCGCTGCAAGCGCCGCGGCCTTCGCGCATTCCTTGACTTTCATTTGCTTCGCCTTTCTGGTTTGTCTGGATGAACTGGCCTGGACAGAATCCAACGCCGCGAACATTCTACCACAAACAGCCGCCTTCATCAACCACCCAGTCGTGGTGCAAGAAAACTTGAACTTCGCGGATTTCACTAAATTATACAGATGCGTCTTGTTTGTTAATTGCCCCTTATTTGTTAATGGACATCAGACATCGTTCTGAACCAACACCGAACATTAGTCATCTCCAGCGCGAACATCTCCAGAGAAATCAACTTGCCACCGTCCCTAAAGACCAAGAATCCAGCCTTGTCCACCTCAAAGCGCTTTTCGGCAGCGTGCAGACTCATTGCCATGGCAGCCGAAAAGACAGCAATCAACAGTCTAGACATTACTCAATCCTCCTACCATTCGGACAGTCCAGATACGAACAACTCATGCCGCCTCTTCGCTTTGTAAAATCAAGAAATGTTCCGCATTTCGACGAATCAAAGCGCGGCATTCCTTTTCTCAGCGCAGTAATCATGTCGTCGTACCACACTATTGAGTTTGTCGCACTTGAAGCCGAATCAACCATGAACAGTTTGACTTCCTCTGTGCCATCCTTCCAGCAATACCCTAACAACAATCCATTCTTGTCGTACATCTCAATACTCCCATAGGCGACGCGTGTGCCATCGATGAGCAGCTCAGATGTGTCGCTTGCGGCATCTACCATTCGCCAGACAACTCTACCTATGCGCATGGAACACCCCGACAACATTGAGCCAGGAGACGACGATTCCCGCATTATGCGGAATGCAAGAATTCCCCCGAGCACAAGTACTGCCAATCCTGCAGACAAAGACATCTTTTTAATTGTCATAACGCATGATCACCTGCCACATTCGGAACTTTGCTTTAAACTCAGGGCTACATACCACTGCGGCAGGAAGAGCCAGACGAGCATACTCATTTTACCTCTTCATGAACTTCACAGGCATGAACAGAATTAGTAAGCATATTAATTGTTCAAAGCTTTTATCGCCGCCGCGGAGGCCGGCATCATCGCCTTTATCAGCGCCGACGAACCGGGCGGCATGTTGTCCGACGTCATCGGCACGATCCGCGTCCCGATGTCGCAGCTTCCCGTCTCCCGGCCGTACTTGACGGCATCAGACAGCGGGCCGGCCTTGCCGACTGATATGAACGCCTCGACGCGGCACCTGCCGTCCGCCGCGCCGCGAGTGGCGAGGAGCCCCCTCTTGCGCAGCGACCTGTAGCACGCAATTGCTGTGTTGACCGCCGGGTCGACGAACACGACGTCCTCCGCGAGCAGCGAGGCGCATTCGGGACGCTTCCTCAGCTCGGCGAGCGCGGCGCGGAACTCGCCCAGGACGAACGGATAGTGGGTGCATCCGAGGACGACGGCTCTTATGGGCGCCTTGCCTCCGCGTGCGCGGTAGTCTTCCACCAGCGCGACGATGTTCGTGCGAGCGCATTCCCCCATTCCCGGCTCGCTGTTCTCGACGGCCTCCGCAAGGCCGATTCCGCCGCGTGCCGCGATCTCGACTGGAACGGACGTGCCGCGTGCGGCCAGGGAGGCGCGGAGCGTCCGCTGGTAGACGCCGGAGGATATCGTGGCCGGCGTCGCCATCACGCCAATGGCGTAAGGCCGCGTCTCGCCGCGCATCGCATCCAGCACGCCGTCCACGCCGGCGTTCACGACGCCTGTCACGGCGGCGTCGCCAGGGCGCGCCATCGCGGACACGCGCTCCAGACCGTACGCGGTAGCCGTGTTGCAGGCGATGACGACGGCCTTCGACGGATCGTGCCCTTGCGAGCCAAGGACGAACTGGGCGTCGCGCACCGCGAGCTCGCGCAGGAAGTCCGCCTTGCCGGCGGCGTCGTAGCGCCCGTACGGCATGTTCGCCTGGTCGCCGAAGTAGACGAAGCGCTCGTCGCGGAAATCCGGCACGCCGTCCGGCTTCATTTCGCCAGTCTCGTTGTCGAAGCTGTCGAGCGTAAGCATCTTCTCGAGCACCGAGAGCCCGCCTATTCCGGAGTCGAACACCCCGATAGGATGCGAAGCGCGCGAAACCGGGCGCCGCCTGCCGGCGAACTCGGAGAGTTTCCCGTAGAAACGCGTCCAGACGGGATCGCCGTTGCAGGCGAGGAGGATTTCCGGATGGAACTGCACGCCTGCCGCGGGGTACCAGTCGCACTCGATCGCCTCCACGACGCCCTCCGGCGAGCGAGCGGCGACGCGGAACCCCGGGGCAAGGCCCTTCACGGCCTGGTGGTGCGAGGAATTCACCGGCAGGCGCGCCGCACCGCCGCAGACGCTCGCGAGCCGCGAACCCGGCTCGATCAGGATGTCGTGCAGATGCTCGCACTTCGCCTCGCCCCGCCTCCTTGGCGACCTATGCACCTCTCTGTCATTGAACGGGAATTCGCTTGGAAGGTCCTGGTAGAGCGTGCCGCCGAAAAACACGTTCAGCACCTGCTCCCCACGGCAAGTGCCGAAAATGGGAACCCCGTGCCTGACCGCCGCCGACAGCAACGCCCACTCGTATGCGTCGCGGACGGCGTTCACGCGGCCAAGCCGCGGCGACGGCTTCTCGCCGTAGCGGGCGGGCGCGACGTCCTCGCCGCCAGTCAGAACCAGCAGGTCGAGGCCGGTCACGACCGCGTCAAGCCCCGCCGAGTCGTCTGTGCGGCAGACGACGACCGGGGTGCCGCCCACTCGTCTGACGGATTCGACGTACCAGCCGACGCCGATGGCGCCGTTCGTCGAGCACGTGTCGGATATGCCGACCGTCAAGCCCCGCAGCGACGCCGTGCGGCTGCCGGAATCGACGACCGTGCGGCCTACTGCGTTCGTCACGACCCTGGCGGGCCCGACTTCGCGAGCCACAGGGTCCTTGTAGTCATACGCGTCACATGTCGCGGCGGTCGCAGACAGCAACGCCGCGGCATACGCAAAGGCAATATTCTTCATGTGCGAATTGTAGCATAACATCCCCGACACGGACAACTACCCATTGCGATGGCGTCCCGAGGTTTGCGATTGAAGCGGCGGCTCATAAATGGTAGAATTCCACTTGGTTGCGGCGAATGCCGTAACCTGGCGTGCACGGGCGTGTATGCATGGCGTAGGCACATCCAAGAAAGCGAGGTCGGCATGGAAGACATCGAGACGGAGCTGAGGGAACTAGGCGAAAAGAACGGGTTCGACATTTCGCTAGACGAAAACGACGCCTGCACGCTGGAGCTTGCCGACGGCCGCCCCGTCGTGCTGCAGCTGCGCGCTGCGCTGAACGAGCTCGACTTCGTCGCCATCCTCGGAAGCGTCCCTGACGACCGGCGTGCGGACGTCTTCGCCGACCTTCTCTCCGCGAACTACTACTGGCAGGAGACGCTCGGCGCCACGCTTTCGTGGAATCCCGCGCTGGAGCAGGTGGTCCTGATCTACCCGTTCCCGCTCGCCGACGCGACGCCCGAATCGCTGGAGTCGACATTCGAGCGCTTCCTCGAGCTCCAGGCCGCATGGAAGGACCGCCTCGCCGAACTCGCGTCCGACGAGGACGAACCCGTAGGCGGCGACGACTCCGAGGGCGGCGATCCGTCCGACATGATAATCAACCCCTGACGACAGGAGGCAAAGCCATGCCCATCAACATCGACGACTATTCGGCCTGGGCCAGGCAAAACATGGACTCCGAGGCCGCGATCCGCACCGCGCAAAACAACGGCGCGGCCACGAGGACGCTCGAAAGCGCGTCGAACCAGGTCGGCTTCTTCGCGCGGTTCTTCGGAATGCAGTCCGCGAAGAACGTGCGCGAGGCCGTCATGGCCGACTTCACCCGCGCCCTATCCGTGCGCTTCGGCGCCACGCTCGCGCAGAGCGCGCTTTACGACGTCGGCCTCTCGAAGTCGTCGAAGCTCGAGGGGAAGACCATCATAGCCGTCATCAGGCGCGCGGCAGAGATCCGCGGGGAGAGAGTGGACGACCTCCGCTCCAGGGACCTGCGCCTGATGACGGGCACCGTCACCATCAACGACATCCGGGGCTACGACCTGGAGGACAGGACGCTCATCGACTACTACATACAGCTCCGCTCGCTCGCCGTCGACGCGCTCGGGGAGACGCCCGTCGACGCGGACGCCCTCGCCGACTTCCAGGAGCACGTCAACTCGGTGAAGCAGAAGCTCGCGGCCGCCGCCACGCAGCTCGCGAACGTCAATGCAAACGCCCCGAAGATCTCGCCGAACTTCCAGCTGGAGGCGCAGCGGCTCGTCGCCTCCCTTGACGCCAAGCTGCTCTCGGCCGCCGCAGCGATCGACAACCGCCCGCTCAGCGACGCCAACCTGCAGCATTTCAAGGACGTCTGGCGCGACGCAACAGCCGCAGCCCTCACGCGCCTCGCGAGCGAGGCGACGTCCCAGGCGACAAGGGACGCACTAAACGCACTTTCCGCCAGCTTCCGCGGCGACGCGCTGAACGACTCGATCCCCGTCGCCAAGGACGCGGCGAGCCAACTGGCCGACCTGGTCCTGGAAAGGCTCGCGACCGCGCTGCCGCAGGGCTCGGCTGTGGAATTCGACAAGGACACGATCAAGGCTAGAATCACATCCGCCTACCGCCAGACGCTCAACGAACAACCCTGGCCCGTGATCGACAAGCACTTCGACGCAGTCGTCGGCAGCACCCCGGTGGCGCTGACGAGCACGATAGTGCCGGGGGCGCGGATAGGCGCGCCTGCGAACGCCGACAGGGGCCCCATCGGGGAGAGGTATCCGGAGGGAGTCGGCGGATACATGTGCCACAGCGCGAACACGGGCCACGCGGTCAACCTCGCGGTGTCGTCGCTCTCCGTCCCGGACGCCGGAGGCAACCCCCAGGTGGTGTTCCGCGGCATCCGCCACGGCGTCCACTGCGCGTGGGAGATCGACAATGACTCCGCGCGAGCCGCCGCGAACAAGACGCGTGCGGAGGAGGCCGTCATAGCGGCATTCCTGGCGGACCCCGCAAACGCCGGGCGAATCACGACGAAAACCGAGAACGGCCGCACGGAGCGGGTCGTCGACCTCAACATGGTGTCGGTCTCGCTGCTCACGCCGGACTACGCGCGCCTCGCGAAGCACGGCGTGAAGAGCCTGCTCGGCAAGAAAGGCGGCGACGACGACGAGCACCTGATGCTGCTCGAGCAGAAGGACGCATGGGAGGCGGTCGAACGCGACGGAGTCGAGTTCTCTTTCGGCGGCCAGACGATCAGGATAAAGCCCAAGGTCATGACATTCAACTTCGGCGTCAACGCGGGAGCGGTGAAGTATGGCACGATCGCCCCCGACATCGCAGGCGGCTGGAGCATCTCCGACATGTTGAACCAGTCCGCGATGGCGAGGCTGAGGCCGCATGTCGAGCAGTTCGTAGCCGACGGATCAATCGCCCCCGACAAGAAGAATGCGGTGCGGAAGCTCTTCAACCAGTGCGTCGACGTGCTACGCAACTGCGGAGAGCTCTCGGACAACCACGACGCCTACAAGGTCGCCGCGCGGCTCGCGGTGCTCACGAACCTCATGGGATGGACGCCGTGTTGGAACTGCAAGAGCGGCAAGGACCGCACCGGCGAGATGGACGTGGAGTGCAAGTTCCTCTCAGCGCTCATCGCGCGCAACCAGCAGATCCCCGAGCCGGGCGCGAAGCTCACCGACGACCAGAAGAAGCTCTTCAGGGCGATTGCGTTCGAGGGCGGCAACTTCGAGTTGCAGAGGCTCAACACCGGCGTCGGCGGCTACAAGACGGAGGGCGTTGATTCAATACCCGAGCGCCTCGGCGGAGACGATTTCCGCTCTTTCCACAGAGGCGGAGCCCCGCTGGTCGGAGTCTGACCCTTTTCGGGACTACCGCCCCGCCAGCCGCCTGAGGCCGCTGCGCAGGAAGAAGAACCGGCGCGCAAAGGCATACTCGCGCCGCAGCGACAGGAGTCTGTCGATTGCGGCGTCTACCGAACAGCGGCGTCCCGTGGACGGGTCCACCCATTTCGTGTAGGTGACGTATGCCACGTGGAACATCTCCTCCAGCGAGCGCCTGACGGTGCGGCGCGGACATTTCAGCCGGTCCACCGTGAGGCCCCATCCGGCGTAGAACGGCATGCCGTAGACATGGACCTCCTTGCCCGCCATGAGGGCCTCGAATCCAAGCTGCGTAGTGCACACGTACACCTTGTCGACATGCTCCAGGAGCGAATACGGATTCGCGGGAAACGTCACGCGGAACACGCGACCCTCCTCGACGACCGAATCGTAGTATCCCCTGCGCTCGCCGGTCATCGCGTCCGGATGTGTCTTGACAAGGATGTCCGCGTCCGGGTTTTCGCGCACTGCGTCGGCGAGCATCTCCGCAAACGTCGCGTCGTCCGCAAGGCCCAGCTTCACCGACCAGTCGCCGTAGGACTGGTCGACGACCAGGACCTTGGGGCGTCCGCGGCGTCCTGGATACGGGCAGTCCAGCGGTTGGTGGTTGTATTTCGTGAGCTTTGAGCCCACGATGCGGGCGATGAGGCGCCTCGCTTCGTCGAGCTCGCCCTGCGACGGCGCAAGGCCGGGGTCGTTGAGCGCGAGTTCGAGGTCGGAGGGGCGAGTGGCGTCGAAATACGGCGTGCGCGTGTCGAACACTACGGAGCATCCCCTGCGGTAGCGCAGGGGGGCACCGCCATTGGCCCATGTGTCCGCGCTTTTCAGGAAGCCGTCTTCGCAGAACACAATGCGCGCGCCGTCCCTCTTCGCGATCTCCAGCGCCGCCATGTTCTCGGCGCGCTCAGCATCCATGCCCCATACGAACGCCGTCTCGACGCGTTCGCAGGAGGCGGAGCGCCGCGGCTCCAGAAATCGTCGGTTCGGGCATGCCTGGCGGACAACGGGCCAGGCTTTCCATGCGTAAAACGCCGTCCCTTTGCCGTCCGCATCAAAGAACCAATCTGTCTTCATGCCGCGAATTATACCACAATAATCAGGCGCGAACGGCGCTTTGGCATGTCCTCAAAAGGGTCAGACCCTTTGTCAACGAACTTCTAGTCCTCGCGGCCTATCATATGGGAATCGACATTCCCTTCCGTCTCACCAGGATGTAGCCATTGGTCCAAAGGGTCGATAAAAATGGTCAATGTGTCCATTCCGTTGCTCAACCCCTTCTGATACCGCCCGACGAGCTCCGCGAGAAACGGATCCTTCTCCGCAAGCTCCCCGGGCGTCAGCCCGTCCATCTCGTGGGGGAAGACAATCCAGTCGTCTGGCAGGCTCCTGACGAAGTAGTCCGGCGAAAGGTCCGTGCGGTTGGCCTTGGGCTTCCAGTACACGACGGCCTGGCGGAACTCGACTTTCCTCGCGCAGAGAAGTTTATGGACCGCCGCCGCGGACTTGCCGGTGTCGAACACGTCGTCGACCACCAGCACACGCTCGCCGGGCCTGAGGGAGTCGAACACCTCGTCGGCGTGCTCGAAGACCACCTCTCCCGGATTCTCGCCGATTCCCGTGTAGCTCGCGCTCTTCACCACGCTGTGCTTGACCGGCCAGCCCGCGGCCTTCAGGAACTCGTGCACCGCTGCGCCTACCGGCGCCCCGCCGCGCCAGAGCGCGATCAGCCTGTCCGGACGCCATCCCCCCTCGCGTATCTTCGCCGCCAGGCGCCACACGTCGCGCAGGAACTCGTCCGCACCGACATAGCGTTTTGCCATTCGCCACCTCCCCGGAAAGTCACTTGGCCTTGAGCGAGCGCCTCAGGATCGCGATGAGCGTCTTGCGCTCCTCCTTCGAGAGCGAGGAGACGCGCTCCTCCCACTCGCGCTCGAAGTCGCTCTTCTCCTCCCCCATCGCGATGAAGTGCGCCTTCAGAACCTTTCGCGCGGCGTCGAGGTACTGGCGCACCTCCGGGTTGAGCTCGTCCATGACAAGGGCGTTCTCCGCCGCGAGCACGGGGAACCGGGGGGACACGAGATACGCCGTGAACGACGCGTCGACGCCGGACCTCACGCCGGCGGGCTGCTCGTGCAGGCGGAAGCCTCCCGGGTCGGCGAAGACCAGCCGCCCGGAGCCGACGAACTTCCGCTTCCACTCGATGACCTCGAGCTTCGCCTCGGCGCCGCCTGCGACGGTTATCTTGTAGTCGGTCGTCCGCCGCTGCACTATGACCGGCGTCACCGGAAGCCCGTTGAAGTATATCCTTATGTCGGGGAAGCTCTTCAGGTGAAGCGCGAACCGGGCCGAAAGGTCCTGCACCGTCTCGCCAGCATCCAGCAGCGAGTCCACCGTCGCCCGGACGTTGGTGACGTAGACCTCTGTGCCTGGCGCGGAGCCGGCCGGCGCGTCCTCGAGGTCGAAAACCCCCGGCTTGTCGGCCGTCCCCGACAGCTTGTACGAGAGAAGCTGGTCGCCTATGCGCGTTGTTGTGCGCCATTCGACGTCCGACCCGAGCGCGAACGCCTTGAACCGGCCCCGCCCGTGGCGGCCGTGCAGCATCCTCTGCTCGGACCCGCGGAAGTCGCGCTTCCAGCTGCCGCCGAGGTACCCGAAGAGCCGGTCGGCCTGGCGGGCGTCTATGCCGGTTCCGTTGTCCGCCACGCGCACCGCCTCGACGGCGCCGAGCGGATTCGTCACGAGGTCGACGCGCACCTCGCGGGCGTTCGCGTCGAGCGCGTTCCATACGAGCTCCTCCACCGCCGAAAGCGGCGAGCCCCTGAAGAGGGACTCTATGTGGTCGGCCTGCGCCTGGACGTATATCTGCTTGCTCATGTGCTGCGGGTGTTTTCGTGTTTCGCGGCGGACCTCGTCACGCGTCCAGGTTCAGCGGCTCGACGGCGCCTGACTCCGTCACCTTCTCTATGCGCTGCCTGATGGACGCGAGCTCCTCCTGGCACGCCTTGACTAGCCTGCGGCCCTCCTCGAAGGACTTTATCATGTCGTCGAGCTTCATCTCGCCCGACTCCATCTTTGCGACGAGTGCCTCCAGCTGCCGGAGATTGTCTTCGAAGTTCATGCGCGTATTATACCAAAAAATCGCGCAGGGTCCGCAAACCGGGTATCGTCTCCAGCGGATAGTGCGTGCCGAAGCGCTTTTCGGCCTCCATCACCAGCCGCAGGTGGTTGACGCTGTCCCAGGCCGGGATGGAACCGTATGCGGTGTCCGGCGAGAGCTCCTCGCGCGGGACGCCGAAGAGCGATGCGGCGAATGCGACGAACGCCTCGCAGTACAAGTCGCCGACGGTCCACATCGCCTTGAGGCGCACGATGTCGAGCGGGGCCTTCCAGTCGTTCTCCATCAGCACCAGCAGCCCGAACGCCTGGAGCGAGCACCATCCAGGCGCCTGGCGGAACTCCGTGCCGAAACCGACCTCGTCGACCTCGAGCACCTGCGCGACCGAATCGTAGAACGCGTTGCTCATGAGACCGTGATTCTCCTTGATTCCTCGTCGTCAAGCCGGGCGAACGACACGCGCGTGGCGTCGGCGGGTATGAGGCCCCCCGCCCTCTCCGGCCACTCCACGGCCAGGATGGCGCCGCGCGAAAGGTAGTCCTCCCATCCGATGGCGAGCACGTCGTCCTCCGAGGCGAGGCGGTAGAGGTCCATGTGCACAAGGAGCCGGCCGTCTTCCGAGCCGTGTTCCTGCACGAGGCAGAACGTAGGCGAGGTGACGCGCCCCCGCACGCCCAGCGCGGCGGCGAGCCCCTGCACGAACGTCGTCTTGCCGGCGCCGAGGTCGCCGTCGAGGCAGACTACGGAGCCCGGCCCGAGGTCCGCGGCAAGCCGCCGCGCGAGCTCCCACGTCTCCTCGACGGAGCGGACCTCGAATGAGCCCTTCATCCCCATGCGACGCGCGGCCGGCCCGGCCTCAGAAGCCGAAGTAGCGCTTGGCGTTGTTGTACGAGATGTCCTCGACGATCTGCCCGAGCCACTTCATGTCGGACGGGATCTCGCCGTTCTCGACCTCCCTGCCGAGCTTCTGGCAGAGGATGCGGCGGAAGTACTCGTGGCGCGTGTAGCTGAGGAAGCTGCGCGAGTCGGTGAGCATGCCGACGAAGTTTCCGAGGCAGCCGAGCGCGGAGAGCGCCTCGAGCTGCTTGCGCATGCCGTCCTTCTGGTCGAGGAACCACCAGCCGCTGCCGAGCTGTATCTTGCCGACGTCGGGCCCCTTCTGGAAGCAGCCCATGATCGTCGCCAGCATCTCGGTGTCGCGCGGGTTGAGCGAGTAGAGTATGCAGCGCGGCAGGGCGTCGGCCCTCTCGAGGCGGTCGAAGAGCTTCGCCAGCCCGACGCCCGAGTCGGCGCAGCCGATCGCGTCGTACCCCGTGTCGGGGCCGAGCTTCTTGAACATGCGCGTGTTCAGGTTGCGTATGCAGTTGAAGTGCAGCTGTGTCGTCCAGCCGGCCTTCGCGTCCATCTTCAGGCACTCGAAGAGGAGGTCGGCGTACAGACCCTTCTCGGGGATGTCGACGAGGCCGTAGTCGGAGAGGACGCACCCGTTCGCCTCGAAGTACTTGTGGCGCTCCGCGAGGTGCTTCATCGGGTCCTTCTTCCTGGCGACGGCCTCCTTGAGGATCCTGTCGGGGCGCCACGCCGGGAGGATCTTGACGCCGAACGGCTTCGCCGCGATCTGCCGGTGCCATTCGAGCGTGTCGTCGGGGTCGTCGGTCGTGCAGACGACCTTTACGTTGGACATCTTCATGAGCCCCTGCGCGGAGAAGCCCTTCTGCGCGAGCTTGGCGTTGCACTTCTTCCAGATGCGCTCGGCGGATGCGCCACAGAGGCGCTCGTTGACACCGAAGTAGCGCGATAGCTCAAGGTGCGACCAGTCGAAGAGCGGGTTCTTCACGAGCTTCTCCATCGTCTCGGCGAACTTGACGAACTTGTCGTGCCAGCTGGCGTCGCCGGTGACGAACCTCTCGTCCACGCCGTTGGAGCGCATCTGGCGCCACTTGTAGTGGTCGCCGCCGAGCCAGACCTGGGCGATGTCGGTCCAGCGCTGGTCGCACGCGATCTCCCTCGGGGGGAGATGGCAGTGGTAGTCTATGATGGGCATCTTCTCGGCGTGGCGGTGGTACAGCTCCCGCGCCGCGTCGGTGTCGAGCAGGAAGTCCTTGTCCATGTATTTCATTTTCATGTCGCATATTATACCAAAAGCGCGGCCGCTCTGGGTTGATTTCAGTACGCCGGGGAGCATCGTGCGTGCGCGCAATTCGCTCACAGGGCGCTGCGTTGCGGTGCCGCCCGAACCTCATTTCGCGGGCGTCCCCGACAGGATTTTGACGCTCGCGCATAGCGCTCGCCTTTGCACACGGGAGTCAAAATCCCGTCGGACCCGCGAGCATGCTCTCGTGCGGCACCGCCTCTCCGCGCCCCGTCGCGAACCAAGTGCGCAGCCAGTAGCCGCCGAGACGGGCCGACGTGCGAGCGAGAGGACTTTCGGCGGTGCGGCAATGATGAGGTTAAAGAGTCTTGGCAACTTTCTCGGCGAACACGAACTTTTCGTTCCTCATCGCCACCGGGTGCACAAGCATGACCACGGCGTCCGGACGATGCTTCTCGACAATCCGGAGGAGCTCCTCGCGCGATTCGCACCTCCGGGGATCCACCTTCACCACCTCGCGGCAGACCGTGGACAGGAAATCCACCACCGGGTTCGCGTAGCTGTCCTTCACGAAAAGCAGCTTCGCCTGCGACCGCGGCCTCTTGTTGACGTAGATCACCTCGTTCCTGTCGGTGCCATATACGCCGTATGCGTTCCTTTCGTGAAGCTCCCGCGAAAGGAATCGCATGTCGAGCACCGACTTCTCGAACTCCCCGTATGCGTACAGCTTGCCATACATGTAGCGCCATATGTTCGTCTTGAACTTCGGAACGAAGTACTCGAAGTCGTCCGTCCCGGCGAAGAACCGTCCCGTCCGCCTGCCGTGCGAACCGAGGAAGGCCCCCTTTTCCACTCTCCGCTCCCAGTTTTCGACCTTGAGCTGCGGCGGACTGCGCAGCGAGTCGTCGCCGAGAACGTCCGCAAGCTCGCGCGAGACCAGCTTCGCGGCCTTGAACGCGGCGCGCCCACGCCAGTGGTGGTCCGTATGGTAGAAGTTCGTCGCAGCGTCCTTCCGCCTGCCCGCAAGCGTCCGCACGAGGTCCAGAGTGCGGACGCCGCGCCCCTTCAGCTCCGACACTGCGCGCAGCGCCTCGTCGTTGATGTTGAAGCTCGGCCAGCCGGCGGGCGTCAGCCCCCCTTCAAGTGGCCGCTTGCACGGCGCCTGGACGTACAAGAACGGCATGCCGAGCTGCCTTATGGAGTCGGCGAGGCCGGCGGTCGACTCGACGAAACGGTCTACGGACGGTCCGTCGGCTGCGCACATGGCGTCGAGAGACCCGTCGGCGCACAGCATCCTGTCGTTGCAGAGCCTCCGCCCGGCCACCCGGCACGCCCCGCCGTTCAGGTCCACGAACCAGTACTTGCACGGGAACTGCTCCGGAAGCTTCGCGCGCAAGGCGGCCGGAGCCTCCCCGACGCCGACGGACTCTGCCGCCTTCCACGCCGCAGGCGCAAGCGCAGCCCCCATGCCGAACAAGACGAGCAGGACGATGACGGCGAAGACGGCGCGGCCGCTAATTCGGTCAGTCATTTGCCCAAGCGCCTCCGACGGCATCCACACCCCAAGTTCCGCTAGTATTCTCGCAGGCAGGAACGGCATCGGTTTTGCGATTCATTTTAGTTCTCCATTCATTCCATCATTCTTCTGCCACCACAAGACCCATGCACAACGACGCGATTTACTCCTCCACCACTTCCCAATGGCCACCCTTGTCTGGTCCGACACGCCTAAGTCTGCCAGCAGCCTTGAGCTCTCGTATGTTCTTTTCCACTCCAGAAACAGACAACCCCGTCTCCGCAATCAAGTCCGCCGTGGTGGCATGGGGATTTGCAGAAAGCAACGCCAATATTTTCTCCTTACTTTTCTCCTTGCCTTTCTCCTTACTTTTCTCCCTACCTCCATCTTGCCCAACCTGACGCGACATTCCGTTCTTTGCACACCTCATACCCCAACGCAACCAGCAAATCATAGATGCGATCAAGGAACTCCTGGTATCCGTACACAGCCGACGACACCATGATTCGCAACTTGCGCTGCGAATCGAATTTGCTATTCTTAGCTTCTGACTTCTTCACTGTCCATTCCTTTCTCTCTCATGCGGACATTATACCAAATCCGCAGTTTGCCTCATTCACCCTCTTTTCGGAAAGTCTTCGTTGGCGCACGCCATCTCATGTCAGATACGTCAAGGAATCCCAAATCAAACATCGACTTCATCAACTGCAGTAATGTCATGGTTTCTCCTTCAGTTTGGCTTGCCGCATCAAAGAACGCCGCGCGCGTTTTTCGCGAACGATGAATCACCTGGCCGTCAGGAATCGGCAGTTGGGCGGTACGCGCAAGCCTATGCCTGATTCGCCGCCGAACTGTCGTAATCTTCTCTGGCAGAACATCCAGATACCCTTGGACTTTCTTGGCACCTTTGCACATCTCCTTCCACACATCGGACGATATATCCAACTTGTCCAGCTGTACGGGGAAATCAACATCAACGATCTTTAACGCGGCAAGCTAGAAATGCATGGGCTCTATAACTTCCGAACCTAATGCCTTGGCCTCAATCGCAGCTATCTCCAATGCTAAATCTAGTCGCCTGGCAAGTTTCATCGTTGTCCATCTTCCTTGATTCTTATGCCTCTCTTTCGATAGGATCCGACAATTTGTTTGCAAACTCTTGTAAACAAATCTATCCGTTCGTGTGTTTGCGGGAACTGAAACAAGGCGAGGCTCTTATTGTCATTATACGATGAAAGAGAAAAGGACACATCCGAACCCATTCCACCCTCGCCCAGCTGGCAGAGGATATGGTAGCGACCCACAAGCATCGTCCCGATGCCGCCGCCCGCAATCGTCTTGTCGTCGTTGATGGGTTTGTCAATCATAACTTTGCCTTCTTTCATTATACGTATGCCATCAGCAATCCGACGAGTTCGTGAACGCGAGTTGCTGGGTTCATGTCGGCCCAGGACGCACCTTTGCTTTGCAATTGCCCCTCAAGAGCGCGTTTCGCACGGCGAATGGCTTCGGGCATGTATTTCTTTAGCCGCGCAAACATCTGCGGATCGTTTTTCTTGTACGCAAAACTTTTCTCGGCGGTGCAGGCGCGGATATCCTCTTCAAGCATTTTCTGGTACTGTGTCCGCGACACAGCACCGCCCAACTGCTCGCGGAAATGCAGCACGTACCAAAGCTCAAACGCCTCGTTGCTCCATGCGCATTTCCAGTGTTCGCATCGCCTCGCCTTTGGCGGAAGTGACATGTTCTGTTTATTGATCGATTCTACACTGTCGATGGTACGGTTGAAATGATCTGCCGGGAATTCGTCGCGGTCGAATACAAGCCAGACATAATAGTAATCCGGCAATCTTGCGGCTCTCCGCTTTGCGATCTCTTCCTTCGCCGCATCAATCAGATGCAATGTGTTCCTGCCGACGCCTTTCACCGTGATGCGATTGACCATGTCCTTGGGTAATTGTGCGGCGATCGAATTGAAATAGTTCGGCTCCGTCTCTTCGCCCTCGCACACGATCAGAAAATACCGCCGCGGAGGACGATTGCCGTATGGCCGCGCCAGACTGCGACCCAACGACATGCCGCGCATAAATTCCCTGCGCGATATCTTGCCAGCCTTTGCCTGGTTAACCATTGCCGGACACCTCCGCAACCATCTCTTTCGGGAACGGGATGCCGCCGTAAACACCCGAAAGGTAATCCTTGTCATACGATGCGTCATTGCGCGTCCGCAAACCGGAATCTTTCTTGAACTCAATGAGCGAGAAGACCTTCGACGCCTCCTGATTGTCTTTCTCCACAAAGTATATCTGGTCGCGGCGAAGGCGGGTAATCTTCTTTCCCTTCGCCTCGGAAAACACCTTGTATCCCAACAAGTCAGGACTTTGCGCATTAAAAATCAACTGCGCGTTCTTTGGATTGGTTGCTGGATTGTTGAACAGTTCAATCAGATGCCTTACAAGAATCGGATGAAGCTGCGCGTCCAATTCGTCAATCGCCAGTATTCGACCATTATGCAACACATCAATCAGCATGCCCGCAAGATCAAACAACTTCTGCGTCCCCTGCGATTCCGCAAAACTGAACAGAAAGCTGTATTTACCGATGACAGCACCGTCAGCATCGTAGAGGTTGTGATTGGAAAGCATTTGCCCATTGTCGCCAACGAGCAAGTCCTTTACCCCTGTATCCGCATCTGAAATCAATTTCTTTATTCTATCCGCCATTTCAGCATCAAGGAGGAGCTTGCTTTTGCTGTATTCGGCCATGCCCTGGCGATTCACACCAGATATCACATTAAAAGAGGCGCGAATGTATTCAGAAATCATTTGGCAGGTGGGTTCGGCAAATTGCGCGGCAACCGTGAAAAACAACGAATCGGGGCGCGTTCGCTGCTCCAACCCCTTGCCTTGCGGCATCCTGTTCCCATTTACATCGATTACATCAACACGTCTCGCATCCGAATCTATTCGACTCTCTCGTATAAAACACGGAAACTGTCTTCCTTTAACTACCTCAATAAGCCATTCCTTAACTATCTCGTAATTAGACGGCATAGCATCTTTCAATACAAGGCTAAACCCATAAACAAAATGCCGACTCTCTGCCGTGAACTCCAACTCAAATGTCTCGGGGTTAGTAAGATTGCCACTACACAACAAAAAAGGTTCGGCCAAAAGGAAATTTGGATTCTTGTCAATATCAACAGACGACAGCATGAATACTTTCATGCGCAACATGGCAACTAGAAGATTTGTCTTTCCGCTTGCGTTAGCCCCATAGATGACAGCGGTACGCACGGCTCTCATGGCACAATCTTCTGCTGTGTTTTCCGCTTGCCATTCTTTGCAAGTCTTGGTAGCATTAAGATACAGTGTCTGACGATCCCTGAAAGACCTGAAGTTTTCAACAGTGAAACGAATCAACATACTTACGTCCTTTTTTTGTTTGACGAGCCAGATTATATCATATCCCCGCCCGACAATCAACCACGTTTTGTGATTTTATCTCAAAATACAGCCCGCTTCGATTATAAGTGCCGCATCCGTCGCGTTCTTTCCCGTCGTGTAGGCGTATTGTTGAACAGGGACCACCCCGACATCAAGAAGTGAGTCTTTCCGGTGGGCGAGTTTTCCCCAGTCGCCGTAGGCATGCTTGACTGTCGGCACACCGCACTTGGCCACCTCATCCATGATGGGTTTGAGGTTCTTTGCCGATGCATTGTCGGCGTCTATCAATACTGCCAGTTTCTTTTCGTCCTGCATCGCAGCTTCCTCACGCGCATTCAGCTTCTAGCGCGCGAGCGAGCTGGTCGGGGCAGGAGGTTCCGTTGCGGCACTGCGTACCCTTCAGAAGCGCGACGACATCCTCGACCTTGCGGCCGACGACGAGCTTCGCGACGCCCTGCGTGTTTCCCGGGCATCCGCCCACGAACTCGCATTTCGTCACAACGCCGTCTGCGACCTCGTAGTTGATGGCGCTCGAGCATGTTCCGGTCGTCTTGTATGTCTTCATGATTTTATCCTTTCTTTATCGGCGCCGCCCCGGCTACTGCGCCTGGACGGCCGTGGCCGCGACCGTGTTCACGATGTCTTCGACGGAACATCCGCGGGAGAGGTCGTTGCAGGGGCGGGCAAGCCCCTGGAGGACGGCAAAGCACTCCGCCTTGCCGATGCGCTGCGTGATCTTGTAGCCGATGTTGCCCGCCTGCAGGTCGGGGAACACGCAGACGTTGGCGCGCCCCGCGACCGGACTGCCCTTCGCCTTGAGCGCGGCGACCTCCGGCACCAGCGCGGCGTCGAACTGCAGTTCGCCGTCGAGCAGCAGGTCCGGCGCGAGCCCGTGCGCGAGCCGCGTCGCCTCGCGCACCTTCTCGACGAGCGCGTGGTCCGCGCTCCCCTTCGTTGAGAACGACAGCATCGCGACGCGCGGCTCGGCAATGCCGCACAGCCTCCGCGCCGTGTCCGCCGTTGCGACGGCGATGTTCGCGAGCTCCTCGGCGTTCGGACACGGGTTGACCACGCAGTCGGCGTAGACGAGAAGACCGTCCTCGCCAAGCGAGCGGTCGGGGCACTCCATGAGGAAGCTCGACGAGACGAGCTTCATGCCCGGAGCGGTCTTGATGATCTGGAGCGCGGGACGCAGCATGTCGCCCGTGGAGTGCACCGCCCCCGAGACCAGCCCGTCGGCGTCGCCCTCCTTGACCATCATCATGCCGTAGTACATCGGATCCGCGACGAGCTTCGCCGCGCCTTCCTCCGTGAGCCCCTTCGCCTTGCGGAGCTCGAAGAGCGCCGCCGCGTACCGCGCAAGGCGCGCGGAATCCGCCGCGACGGACTCGGGCGTCAGCAGGATCGGCTCGGCGAGTCCCTCTTCCTTCACTATCTTCGCGGCCGCGACCGTGCGAGGCTCGTCGCCCTCCGGCAACACGATCCGCTTCACGTCGGCGCGCGCCTTCTGCTTTATTCTTTCTACTAGGTTCATGTTGTCCTTTTTTACAGACCTGCCGCCGGGCGACGCAGCTACAGCCTTGCCCTGTTGACGAAATACACCGCTCCGACCATGCACAGGAACGCCCAGAGGTAGTCCCAGCGCCACTTCTCGCCCATGAACAGCAGCATGAACGGCACGAACACGCAGACGGTTATCACCTCCTGGATTATCTTGAGCTGCGCCACGTTCAGCCCGCTCGCCGCGCCAATCCTGTTGGCGGGCACGGCTATGATGTACTCGACGAGGGCGATGAGCCAGCTGACGAGGATTATCGCGTAAAGCGGCCAGCTGGCCGCGCCGGGCTTCTGCATCCGCAGGTGCCAGTACCACGCAAAGGTCATGAAGAGGTTGCTAGTGACGAGCATCGCGACCGTCGCCACCACGCCAGAAACGCGAATCATCTGCCCATCCCCCTAGAGCCCGATGTCGCCGAAGCCGGGCCACACGTTGCGGCCCGTATAGGTCAGCGGCGTCAGCTCGCCGCGCAGCGCCCTGAGCGTCGGCAGCGCGAGGGCCTCCTGCTCCATCTCGCCGGGGTAGACGCTGACCGGCGCGATGAAGCCGCAGCGCGTCTTGATGCCGTCTACGATGTCCTGGAACCGGACGAGCCCGCCGGTGAGGAGGATCGCGTCGACCTTGCCGCAGAGAACCGCCGACATCTCGCCGATCATCTTGCATATCTGGTAGATCATCGTGTTCCAGACGAGAGTCGCCTTCCTGTCGCCCTTCTCGACGAGCGCGTGAATCGTGTCCGAGTTGGCGGTGCCGAAGAGATCTACGAACCCGCCGGCGCGCGAGCAGCGGAGCCGCACGTCCGCGACGGAATGCGCCTCTATGTAGTCGAGAAGCTGCAGCACCGGCACGGAGCCGATGCGCGTCGGCGTGAACGCACCCTCGCCGTCCGCCCCCATGTTGCCGTCGACCATCCGCCCGTGGTCGTGGGCCGAGACGGTTATGCCGCCGTCTATGTGCGCGACGATGAAGTTGCAGTCCTCGTAGCGGCGGCCGAGCTTCGCCGCATGGAACTCCGCGACGGCCTTCTGGTTGAGGACGTGCGAGTGCGAGACGCGGTAGATGCCCTTGATGCCGGTCAGCCTGGCGTAGTCGCAATACTCGTCGACGTTCGTCGGGTTGAGCGTGTATGCGGGCTTCCCGTACTTCCGGGCGAACGTCCAAGCGAGCATCACGCCGAGCTTCGCGGGATGCTCCGAGCCGCCGACCGCGGCGACGGTGTCGTCGTAGAGCTTCTGGTCGACCGTGGTCAGGCCGCCGGGCTGCGTGCATGCGCTGCCGCCGCGCCCGACGAACGCGTCGATCGACTCCGGCGGAACGCCCTCCGCGCCGAGCATGTCGAGTATGACGTCCCTCCTGAACGGCACCTGGTCGTTTACGTGGGGAAACTTCAGAAGAACGGACGCGTCGTGAAAGAGGCTCTTCTCAAAGACAGACGTCTCGTCTTCGAAGAGGCTGACCTTCGTCGAGGTCGAGCCCGGGTTGATGACAAGGATCCTGAATTTTTTCATTGGCGGGTATTATACCATTTTCGGCCGCCACGTTTCACCTCGCCCACGTGACGTCCTCGGCGACGGTCTCCTTCCTGGGGTCCGGCGAGAGCAGCGTCACGCGGACGTTCTCGAACCTCACGTTGTCCGCATGCCGCAGGTAGAAGCCGTACGCCGGAAGCATCCTGTTGTCGAACATGTTCGACTCCGGATACGCCTCCGCCTTCTCCGGAACCGGCCTGCCGAGCTCGGAGAGGGCCGCGTCGCCCGCGCCGGGGACCTCTATCTCGACGTTCCTGAGCGTTATGTCCCGCAGCCTGAGCCCCGGGACGCCCGTTATGGACGACGCCGTGAAGCTCTTCGCCTTGGCGCGGATGTTCTCGAGCGTCACGCCCCGCACTGTCCTGGCCGTGCCGAACGGGATGCCGAGGTCCACCTTGTTGCCCCACTTGCGCCCATAGCGCAGACCGCCCCTGATGAATATCGGGCATGTCGCCTCCCTGGCCTCTACGTTGCGGAACACTATGTTCTCGAGAAGCCCGCCGTCGACGCCCTCGACGGCGATGGCACTGATCGGCGCCGGCTTCACCGTCGCGCCAGGCCACGTCTCGGCGCGGTATTCCGACAGATATCCATGGCCCGTCTTCGGGTTGAGCAGCTCCCTCCGCGCGGCGCCGCCGGTGAGGTCGTGGAACAGCACGTTCCTGAACCCTCCGTGCGAGGCCGTCCCGAGCTTGAAGAGCGAGCAGGAGGACCGCACCTCACACCTGCGCACCTCGACGTTCTCCACGATGAAGCCGGGATTGTCACTCTTGAGCACTATGCCGTCGTCGCCGCAGTCGAACTCGCAGTCCTCCACAAGCACGTTCCTCGACTCGATGTCCACCCCGTCCGCGTTTCCGTTGGCGTGGCTGTCCACGCGGACGCGGCGGTGCACGACGCCGTCGCACTCCTTGTAGTAGCACGTCCAGCTCGCGAGGTCGCGCATGGTCACCCCCTCGACGCGCACGCCGCGGCAGAGGTGGAAGAGCATCCCCCTCGGCCGCCCGAGGCGCGTGTCGAACGGGAATCCCCCGCCGTTGCCGAATATCTCCCCCTCGCCCACGACCGCTATGTTCGTCTGCCCCTCCGCGGCGACGAGCGCCTGCCAGGGCTCGCGTATCTCGGCGTACTCTAGATGGATGTCTGCGTAGTCCGCGATGTTGGTGGAGCCTTCTAGCACGCACCCCCGCTCCAGGCGGAGCGTCACGTTGCTCTTGAGGAAGAGCGACCCCGTCAGGTGTCTGCCTGCAGGCATGACGACAGTTCCGCCTCCCCTGGACGAGGCCTCGTCGATGCGCGCCTGCCAGAGCCCCGTCTCGAGGCGGTCCTTCCGGAAAGACTCATAGGCATCCCTCACCTCGTCGTCGGAGAGAGCGCGGCCTAGCACGACGAGCTCGTCGAGCCGCGTGCGCGCGTCGGCCTTAAGGAAGAGCCGCCCGTCCAGGTCGCCGAGCGCGGTCTTGAGCGGCGTCTCGCGGAACGGCGCGCCGTCGATGGATATCCTGAGCTTGTCGACGCTCCATCCGGCGACGACGAAGCGCCAGACTCCGGGCTCCCACTCGACAAACGGGCTGCGCTCGCCACAGGCGCCGCCCGATATCGTCTTGCCCGCGGCGTTCTTGCCCTGATGGTGCACCTTGATCGTCCCGCCACCCCAGCGGCAGTCCGACGACTTCATCAGGAAAAACGCCTGTCCGCTTCCACTGGTCGCCTCGAGGATTCCGAAGCCCGGCTCCCACCGTCCGTTCTTCTTCAGGATTGGCCCGCGCTTCTCGAGGTACTTCACCCAGACCGCGATCGTGCCCGGCTTTGTCGTGTCCACTAGCCGCGTCCCCTTCTCAAGGGGCGTGTACGAAAACATGTCGTATCCGCCGGCATAGCACGAGCCTATCACGCCGTCAGGGTCCAGCGCCGCCTTGCGCCTGTCCTGCCGGGCTCGGCCGACGTCGGGCTGCGCCGTTGCGCCGTTCCAGCCGAGGTACAGCAGGACGTCCGCCGGGAACCTCTCTACAAGCGGGTTCGCCGGCGGCTCCGCCGCGGCGGACGAAAGCGCCGCGCAAGCGGCGATGCTAGCGAAGAGCGATGATCGCATAGTCGTCTCCATCCAGTTCCAGTTTGACCGTGTCGCCCGAGACCGCCGCTTTCGCGTCCGTCTCCAGGTTGACGGCCCCGAAGCCCTTCCTCAGGCCCATCTTCGCCCTGTCCACCGTGAGCGCGACCTTGCCGCCGGAGTCTTCTGCGTTCGACACCACGAGGAGGCATTCGCCGTCGGCGCGCGACATCGCGAGCGTGGCGACGGAGAGCCCCTTGGCCCGCAGCGGGATCGGGCTGTCCTCGTCCCAGTAGTTCCAGACTTTAGTGTCGGGTCTTCGCCAGCCCCAGTCCTCGAGAAGCTTCTCCTGCGCCTTCGCATGCCGCCACGATATCTCGTGCGCGAGGCACCATCCCGCGCCGGTGCGCTTGTACCAGTCTTCCTTCTCCTTCGCCTTTACGGCGCCGTAGCCGGGGACGCCGACCTTCCGCGCGAAACGCGCCAGCGTCGCCATGTTGGCGGCGAACACGCCCCACGCCTCGTCATCGTCCCACCGAAAGCGCGCGACCCTGGGAGACGTGTTCACCCCGAAGAACGAATGGCGCATGGATGGATGCTCCGCCAGCTTCCGGAAGACCGGCGCGAGCGAATCCAGCTCCTCGTCCGTCCAGAGCGGCTTTTCCATTATGCGGCGGGGACGCTGCGGCGTTGCGCCGGGCAGAACCGCCCTGAGCTGGTAGGAGACGCCGTCGCATCCCGTGCGGTCGAACGCGTCGACATGGGCCAGGATCTCCTGCGGCGTGACGTCGCCAAGCTCCCAGCTCGCGAAGATGTACTTCTTCGGCACGTCCTTCGCGAAGAGGATCGGCGGGAGAGCCGCCAGGACGAAAAGGAGAGCCCCCGAGAAAGGAATCTTCGGCATCTCGCGCCCCGTCAGCAGGTGATTACCGCCGGCGCCCTCGGCCGAAAGGCTCCAGGTCATGACGCTATCCTGCCTTCGAGCGCGTCGGCGAAGAGGTCCACGCCGCGCAGGTTCTTCTGTTCGTTCTCCTCCGTGTCGCAAGCCGCCCACGGCGCCATCATGAAGCCGAGCCTGTGCCTGTCGGAAATCACCTCGCGCCCGAGCTTCACGAGCTTGCCAATCACGTCGTCCGCTCCGCACTTCTCCTCGCGCCGCTTGTATCCGACCCAGTTCGTGCCGCACGGGATCTGGTCGAAGCCCGCCTCCTCCAGCTTCCAGAACTCCACAAGCCTCTTGTGGTCGCCGGTCTTGTTCGCGGCGAGGTCGAACCCGCCATGGCATTCGTCGTAGAACCAGTTGCTCTGCACGACGCTCTTGGGGCATCTCGTGAAGTATTCGGGATGCGTCCAGCCGTAGTCGCTCCACACCCACGCCCTGCTGCCGCACTTCTCCACGCAGCCGACGGTGAAGAGGAAGTCGTGCCACCACAGGTCGCCGGCCCGCATCACGAAGTAGTTGCGGCCGCCGGCGTATCCCGTCGTCTCCTCGTCGTAGCCGAGGTGGAAGAACCGCGGCGTCCCGAAAACCTCCGCCACGTCGCGGATGACGTCGCGCGCGACCTCGTAGTATTTCGGCGTCGTCAGCATCCTGTGGTAGTGCTTGAGCCAGCCGTCGTGGGTGGCCGAGAAGTTCAGCTTCGGGATCGCCTCGATGCCCATTGCGCGCAGCCGCGCCACCTCGTCGCGCATCTTGTCCGGCGACCAGCTTCCCTCGATGGCGAGCTCGGGATGGCTCGGATAGACCAGTGCCTCGCCGACGTCTATGACGACCATGTTCAGCTTGCGCGCCGCCATGCGGTCGGTTATGCGCCGCCAGATCTCCTCCTTGCAGCGAAGCTTGGCGTCGGCCCTGTACTGCGGCTCGATCTTCGCCGTGGACATCAACTCATCGGGCAGCCACTCGCACCACATGTTGTGGCCGAGGTGCAGCAGCATGGCGCGGATTTCGCCGCCGTCTGCGGCGGCGACGCGGCGCGGCAGGGCCGTGGCGGCGCACGTGGCCGCCATGGTCGCGATGAACGTTCTTCTGTCTGTATGCATGGTGGTTGGCGTCTGTTTGGAGCTGAGGATTATGATTCCGTGTGTTCCGCGCATTCAGTGGTTTTGCAATTAACTCATGAGGCGTTTTGCCGCCGGTTCGCGGCCTCTCCGCGCGGGCGCGCCTTGAGGAATATCCTGAGCGGCGCGCCCTCAAGCCCGAACCGCGCCCGGATGCTCCGCTCGATGAACGCGAGATAGGCCGGCGTGACGAGCTTCGGGTCGTTCACGAAAAGGCGTATCGTCTGCGGCGTCGTGGAGACCTGCAGCCCGTAGTAGACCTTAAGGCGACGGCCGCGCATCATCGGGGCAAGCGTCTTCTTGGTCGCTGCCTCGATGACACGGTTCAGCATCCCCGTCGGGAGGCGTTCGGACGCGCTTGCCGCGGCGCGGTCAATGGCGTCGATCGTCCGACGGATGTTGTAGCCGGACGTGTTGGAGCAGAACACGACGGGCGCGAAGTTGAGGAACGGCATCATCGCCCGCAGCGCGGGCAGTGCCTTCGCCTCCGTCATGCCGTCGGCCTGCGCAAGGTCCCACTTCTGGCAGAGGACGACACACGCCCTGTTCGCCGCGAGTATCTTGCCGGCTATGCGCTTGTCCTGCAGCGTCGGGCCCATTTTCGCGTCGATCAGCAGCAGCACGACGTCCGCCTCCTCGATCGCCTGCTCGCTGCGGAAGAGGGAGAAGTTGTCGATCGAGGTCTTGGACATCTTCGTGTGCGGCTTCATGCCCGCCGTGTCGACGAGCATGTAGTGCCGCGCGTCCGGCCCCGAGCCGATCGTGAACGGCACCTCGACGGCGTCGCGCGTCGTGCCGGCGACCTCCGAGACGATTACGCGCGGCGCCTTCAGCAGACGGTTCACGTACGACGACTTACCGACGTTCGGGCGCCCCACGACCGCGACGCGCAGCGGGCGTGGCGCCTCCTCCTCCGAAGGCGCGGGCGGAAGCCCGGCCACGACCTGCGAGACGAGCGCGTCGACGCCGCGCCCGTGTTCGGCGGAGACGGCGAACGTCGGAAGCCCGAAGCCGGCGAACTCCGACGTGCGCCAGTCGTCTTCAGGCGTGTCGCACTTGTTCACGGCGATGAGGCACGGAGTGCCCGACTTGCGAACGCGCGAGATCACCTCGGCGTCGAGCGGCGTCACGCCGGCGCGGGCGTCGACGACGACCACGCACACGGCCGAGTCCTCCACGGCGAGCGCTGCCTGGCACTTCGTCTCGTCGTCAAGCGGGTCGCCCGTGACGCGCCGGTCGAAGGCGATGCCGCCCGTGTCCACGAGCAGCACGCGGCGGCCGGAGAGCTCCACCTCGCGGGTCACGCGGTCGCGCGTAACGCCGGGCTGGTCGAATACGATGGCCACGCGCTTGCGCACAAGGCGGTTGAAAAGCGCGCTCTTGCCCGTGTTCGGACGGCCGACGAGAGAGACTACATTCATCGCTACGTATTATAGCACAGCGGCGACGCCCGCGCAATTCACGCGCGCCAGCCAGGTACTGCACAGCATCTATAAACATTTAAGCGTGCATGTAATCTGGATAGCTCTCGGCCAGCGTCTCGCGGAACAGGGCTGGTTGACGATAGGCAATAGTCAAAAGGACTCGTGCTGCTCCCGAAGGCTGACGCCGACCCTGTTCCCAGTTCTGCAGCGTATTGACGCTAACACCCATGAACCTGGCGAACATGCTCTGGCTCATGCCGAATTCCTGACGAAGCGTCTGAACGGTATCCTTGATCTGAACACGGTTGCAGCCCTCGACCGACCAAGTGCGTGATGCACGTTTCGTGCCGCGAAGCACCTCGCCGCCCTCCTGCAGACTTTCCATCAGCTCGCCAAAGTTTTTCTTATTCATGTTTGTATGCCTCCGCTACTTGCCTTATTGACTTCTTCTGTTCCTCGGTCATGTTCTCGAGTTCCAAATTCGTCATCGCTCATAGCTTCCACAATGCGCGTTGTGAAGACTTTTGTTTCAAGGAAAACCATGCGCATATTATACGCCATTGGCGTACAGCCTGTCAAGGGGGCATGAAAATTCCGGACTTATGGTCTTTCCGTAATTTTCTGAACACTTCGCTTTACCAGGACCGCCGCGCTAGGCGTTCGGGCTCGTGTCTATCGAGACGCCGAACGACTCGTAGTGCGCGCGGCGCGCGGCCAGCAGCGCGCGC
>JAFRBA010000265.1 GCA_017405115.1 Kiritimatiellia bacterium | reverse complement strand
TCTCTGCGGTAAAAATATCAACGGGCAAGATGCCCGTTGTCCCAGTCTGCGCAGCGGGTCGGGACGCCCCGCCCTACCACGTCTCTCTGCGTTAAAAAATACCAACGGGCAAGATGCCCGTTGTCCCAGTTGTCGGGTTCGGTGATTGCGCCGGTAGGGGCCGACCTCCGGGCGGCCCGAATTCCGTGCCCTGGACGGGTTCCGGAATCCAAGGTGAAAAATTTTGTTCTTTCTTTTGGAAATCGACTGTGGCTGGAGCTTATTCCTTGTAGCGAAAGCAAAAAAGGAACAAGACCATGAACAAAACAATCAACGAGACGATACAGGATATGATGACGAATGACGCAAGGGAGCGCTTGGTTTCCCTTGATGCCGAGTGCCGGGAGTCGAGCGCCTACGAAAAGTTCATCGACAACCTTGACTGCAGCGCAAAGGTCAAACGCGTGCTGCGCGAGCTCGCGAAGAAGACGGCCTACGTCGGCGGCAGGGTGATCCGCATAGGCAAGATCGCCCTGGACTTCACGATAAAGGCCCTGGGCGAGGTCTGTCGCAGGTTCCCGAACGTGGCCTGCGCGATTCTCGTCTTGCTCATCCTCAAGGCGCTGATCTCCCTTGTTCCCTTCGTCGGGGGCCTTCTAGCCGGAGTGCTAACTCCAATCCTGCTGATGGTTCTCGTCGGCGTCGGGCTGGCCAAGGATGTCTTCGAGATGGTGAGGCCCACCGCGGCAAGGCATTTCAATTTCTCAACGGCGTCCGAGCGGTGAAGACGGCGGGCCTGGCAAAAGGGGGTGTGTAATGACATCTAATTCGTTTGAAAATGTCGTGGCGGACAGGGAGAAGTTCTCCCTCCGACTGGGTGTGCCATCTGATTTCTTCGACAAAGTCGGGAAGCCGGCGGCGACGGGCGGAGCGTGTGCGGCGATCGCGGCGCTGATCGCAGCGCATGTCGCAGCCCCCGCAACTGTCATCAAGATACTGGGAATCACGGTTTATGCCTCCTCCGGCCCGGTTGGATGGGCCGTCGGCGCAGCGGCGGCAGCTGCTTTCGGGGTGGGGTGCTCTGCGCATCTCCTTGGCAGGAAGATGTCGGATCGCTTCGGCAGCACCGGGACATACAGGAAGGAGTTCGACGGGAGTCTGTCGGAAATCGGGAAGCTGGTCGCCGACGTCGTGTTCCGGCCGATGGCCGCGCTGGCGATGTCGGACTGGAGCGAGGACAGGCGCGATTACATTCTTCGCCAGTTCGACTGGTGGGGATATGGCAGGGAGTGGGCTCGAGCGTATCTGCAGAATCTGCGAAGCGGTGACGGCGACATTTTGGCTCCCGTTCGGGAAGTTGTCGCCTGCAGGGGATTCGGCAGGAGGGATATCAAGGACAAGACAATCTCGAAGCAGCGCCTCCTCGACCTTGCCGACAGTAGCCTAGACGCCGCCGCTTCGGATTTCGGCGGCGGACAGGAGATTTTCCGGAGGGAAAACGAGATTCGCAGGCGACTGAAACGCTAAAATCTCAAGACATGTGCGCGAAAAACCCAAAAGAACAAAAATGATTTCAGGAGTTGGCGTCGATTCTGTTATTTGCGGGGAGAATGCCGGAAAAACGCTCTGTCGGTTCCTTATACAAGACAGAGGAGGAAACAGCGGTATGATGAACACGGAAAACAGCATGTCGAAAATCCCTGCGGTGCCCCAGACGGAATATTCCGCCTGCATGAGTTGTAGCCGATACGCCAACCGTGAAGCGCGGATCCGCCTCACGACAAAGTGCAATTATCACTGCTTTTTCTGCCATGAGGAAGGCGGATGCCAGGCTCCTGCGGCCGAGTGGGACGGCCTGCTGGCCCTTTTGCATGCCTTGAAGAGGCAGGGGCGTCGCGAGATCACGTTCACGGGCGGTGAGCCGCTCCTGAACAAGGGCGTCCTTGTAAAGGCTCTCAACGAGATTGCGTCTTGGAACGTGCAGCCGGTTGTGACGGTGATCACAAATGCCGTGTTGATGGACGAAATGGTGATAGAGGCATTGGAGCGCTGCCATTCGGCCAAGGTGCACGTGTCGATTCACGATCCGCGCACGGTGGCATACCGGCAAATCACAGGCCAGACGTCCCGCACGGCCGAGGAACTCAAGCTCGTGCTTCGACGGATGTCGTCAGGATCGGTTCGCCTCAAGCTGAATGCCGTGATCACGGACGGCCTTGTCAAGGACGAGAATGCGCTTCCTGCGATTCTTGGGTATGCACGTGAGGTAGGCGCCTCCGCCGTCAAGTTCGTTGAGCTTCTCGAGACCAGGGATTCTTCATGCTGGCCGATGAAGGGGATCCCGGCGGAAGCTCTTGGCGGACTCTTCACCGTCGCGGGATTCTCCGAGGATGGCAAGACGCTTCGGACGGAATACTGGCGGTCGGAGGATGGACTCGTTCTGGAGGTTTCTCGCTGCGCATGCGCTCTTGGCTGCGGGCTCTGCGAGGCGACGCGAGGGGACTCTTTTACCGGAGGGACACATTATCATCCCTGCTTCTTCTCATCGGTTTCGATTGCGATGTCGGGACGTTCGCTCGAAGATGTTCTGAAAGAGGGGGATGACATCATAAGGCAGGTTAGGGCCAAGCGCATTGCGGCTTAAAGAAGGGGGAGACAACATGAATAAGGGTCAGATAATGCAGGAAATAGATGTCGCTTTCACACGGCACATCGAGGAGATTCGCAAGAGTGTTCGCACGACACAGGAGATGACGCGTGACGCTCCGGGAAGGATCGAGAGCCGTTATGACACCAGCCGGGAGGAGACCGGGTGGCTTGCGACCGGACAGGCAGCGCTGCTGGAAGAGCTTGAGCGCAGCCACGCGGCATTCAGGGCCATTGGTGCCGGCACCAAGGGATTCGTCCAGATCGGAGCGTATTTCGAGGCCGAAGCCCTTTACGGCGCGTTTCGCGTAAGATGCTTTATCTGCCATGGCGGCGGTGGCTTTGAATGCGAGACGTCAGAAGGTACGGTGACGCTCATTTCGCCCGAGTCGCCGATCGCTCAGGCGGCTTTTGGACGAGGCGAGAACGACGTGTTTACAGTGAATGGACGTATTGACTATGTCGTACGCAAGGTGGCATAGAAAACTTCGGAAATTGCATCAAGGCGCTGATCTCCCTTGTTCCACTTTATTTATACAAAGAAAAGGAGTTGATATGCAGATTTCGCCTAAGGGAATGCGTGGAATTGGTTCAGAGGCCAAGTGTACGTTTTCTTGGAGCTCCGAGCTTGTGAACTTGTGGATGTTGCTGCTGGATGTGCAGGTAAGGATCCTGACCTTGGGGCGGGCGAGGGTGGAGCGCCGCTCAGGATCGCCTATTTACTGGGATGGAATCATAAGATAGACGGCGAAGGGCATGCCATATTCGGAACTGTGATGTGGCGGCGCCCGCGAATTACCAGATGTCAATGACCGCCGAGGAGGGAATGATTATGGTATAATATGTTCGTGCCCGCAAAGATGTGGGCAGGTAATTCTTGTTCAACAAGGGAGCTTGCCATAATGGACATACTGAAGGCGTTTGACGAATATTTTTCGCCAGCTCAGCCAAAGGCCGATTCGCCTGCGTTGCGCGAGTATTGCCTGTGGCTTGTCCGCAACAGGAAGGGCAAGATGCCTTGCCAGACCGAAAACGCGACAATGCGGGAGGGCGATGAGTGGTTTGAGCGGTGCGAAGAACTGTGCCGCGCGGCGGAATCTCTCGCCCGCTCCGGGGTACAGCGCGGAGGCCTGGCCTTCGACGACCTTAAGAAGCGTTCACTTGCATTGGCCGACGAAGTCTTATCGGGTCCAGACAGGGGTTCTGTGTTCTGTCGCGTGGCGCAGGCATTCGATGCGGCGTTGGGCGGAGGCGGGAAACCGAAGACGGCTTCGCATCAGACGCCGCATGGACAAAATGCAATTAAGGAAATTGATGGGCAGTGGGAGCCATATCCACCGCTCGCGCCGGCAAAGGCATGGGCACTCAATGAGATTGAGAAGTTTGCTGGGTGGAATCCTCCTGCGCCAGAAGAGCTTGCCAACGCCAAAGAAGTTTTTCTGAGGAAATATCCAACAGACGAGGCGTTGGTTCGAATGGCCGAAGCCAATGGCAGACTTTATCATGAATTTCGAGATTATGCGTATCAGGCGGGTAGCCTGAGGAACGGAGAGAGAATTCTGTCGGAGCAGATGGACAGGGCTGGGATACCCGATTGCCAGCGCGACAAGATTCTCCAGTCGTTTGAGCGTGGGCGTGCTGCTACAATGCGTTGGCGGGAGGCCAGGGCGTTTAAGAAGACGATGTCCACCAAGCGCGCTGCGGGAAATACGCAAGGCCAGAAGTCGGCAAAGACGGCCAAGACACCGCAATTCAAGACGGCTGCGGCTCCCATTGATGTCAAGGCGTCTGGCATACATCCAAACTCGATTCTCAACTTGAAGCCCGCGCGCCGCTGGACGATTGTGTCCGATGAAACAGGCAGCTTGTTTGGCAATGACGCATTTGATTCCAAGAAGGGTGCTGGTTATTACGTGTTTGTGCTTGTGCCAGACTATGCAGGCCTCCCAAAATTGCAGAGTGGCTGGCATGCTGTGAACCAACCGCTTAAGGCGCTCGTTTCCGCCGGTGAGAATCTTGTTAAGTCGGGATGCGGCGTAATCGGGATTCCAGTGGGAGGGCTATATCCAACAAACCGGCAACTTTGGTTTTCATGCATCGAGACGTTGCTGGATATCGTTCTTCGCTTTCTGCCTGTCGACGGAAAGACGGAAGTTAACCTGTGCGTTGAGCAACGAGGCGCGGCTGACTCGCGAAGTGCCGACTTGCTCGACAAGACAGCCGATGATGCGATGTACCATCTTTCTTTGTGCAATCCTGCGAAGACAAAAGAAATACGCCTTGGTGCAAAGTTCATCGCCAAGACAGAGAACCCCTACAACGGGTATGCAGATCTTGTCGCCTTTTCGCGCGGGTGTTCCAAGGATGTCAAGGCCGTCCTTGGTGAATTTGGATGGGACGGCCCTTGCCTTGTTTCTTCCGATGCGGATGTCGTGCAGACATTCCGCCGTTGCCTTGATCTTGTGCATCAGGGAGGGGCGCTTCCGGTCGACGACTGGAATGTCCTGGTCCGGAGCCGCGACGCGCAGGCAGTTGGATCGCTGATCGGTGCGCTGCTGCGGACTTTCGGCGAAGAGGCGCGGAAAGACGTCGCACTGTGGAGGCGGTATCTCGATTACGTGATGGCGCATCTGGACTCCAAGGCGATACGGATGTTTGTTCTCAAGCCGCAGATAGCCTGGCTCAAGGAATACGAACCGGATGCCGCGCAGCTGCCGCCGCGTCTGAGGCTGCTGTGGCTCACCGCGCAGCTTGCGGAATCCAACCATCTTGGCGGGACGAGGTTCGGCGCGGAGTTGCACGAGCGCGAGTTTGTCGAACTTTGCGAACGCCTCAAGGACGAAGACGCGCCGCTGACGTGCTTTGCGGCGCTGCACCTCGCGGTTGAGAAGACGGACGCCTTCGAGTTTGGTGTCGCGAGAGACATTCTCAAGCCATGGGAGCGCGAACGTGTCGCCGTGCCGGGGCTGCGGTACCACGCCCAGGTCCTTTCCTCGCTTGGCCAGCATGCCGCGTTTCTTGGCGACAACGAGAAGGCGCTTGAGTATTTTCTGAAGGCGATGGATGAGTTCAGGCTCCTGAGCGCCGACTGGCAGCGCGATTTCGACCAGACGTGTGCGTATGCCGTCATCGCGGCGATGGATGCCAATTCCCCTGACCTTGAACGCTTGATGTCCCTGTATCTATACGGTGGCGAGTGGAACGAAGAGACGATGATCGACATGGCGCATCAATTCGCCGCCGTTGGGGAAGATGAGCCCGACTCAAAGTATGCCCATGCGATCTTGTTACGCTATCTCGTGACGCTTCCCGCCGATAACCCGATTCGGTCGACTTATCTCGCTGATTCTGCAAAATGGCAGTGGAGCGAAGACGGCCATCCATGGGAGTTGATTGCGTTCTACCGCGCATTGTTGCTATCCGACGGTGATCCGGCGTGTGCCGACTGGCTCAAGCGTGGCTACGAGCTTTGCCTTGGCGGCGGCCCAACGCTTCAGGCAATTGCCGTTGTGATTGGCGCAGCCCGCCTCGGCCACGGCGGATTTGACAAGGAGGAGTACTTGCAGAAGGTTGACGAGGTCGAGAATCTCTTGCCGAGCATCGGTGCGGAACGAATTGAAGCATTGCGTGCGCAAGTCAAACCAACCTCGACCAAACTGTCGCCGCTTGAGCTTGCGGCCCAAGTTCTGCCGTTCAATTTCAGATAGGCGACGTACGGTCCTGCTATAATGACTACTCTTATCATCAAGCATTGCTTACTCGAGCATGACAAGGACGTTCTTCGTCAGTATCTTGAGGCGCGTGGACACGTAATCAAACGTTTTGAATTTGTCCATTGGATTCAGAGCTGGCTAAAAGATCCCGCCGGGTGCTTTTGGGGGCGCAAGGTCCTTGTACCAAAGGTCGGTGACATTTGTATGGCGACGGTGAAGCCATGTGTCCAGAAAGAAGCGTCATACATTGCCAAGGGACACCTCATGGATTTTCCGTGTGTTGTTCGCGGCTCTGTCATGTTTGGGCCGGATGTCAAAGTCCGCGTCGTGTCGGTGGAAGACAAGAGCGTGTCATGCGTGGTGGCCGACGAATTAGCGGAGATCACACGAAAATTGGACATCCGTTATAAGACTTACTATTCGGCTGCCGGAGTGACGGGAGCGCTGGAGTCTGTCCCCTGGCGAAATGATATCGTGAATTTGGCCAGGATCTTTCCGAATGAAATCTTGCCAACGGGTGTCCTTGCTGGGTTCGAGCGGATCGTGCTTCCGCCTAGCGTTGATTGCGAATTCGACGTCTATCCGGAAGCTGGCAAGGATGACAAGTCAGGGTATGTCCTTGCCGTCGCATGTGGCATCTGCCACGGACAGGCGAGAATGGCGTGCACAAAGTGTGGTGGTTCGGGACGCTATCAGCCGATATGTCGCAAGTGTGATGGCAGCGGACAGTGGAAATATGGTGGTGAGTGCAACATGTGTCATGGTGCTGGCCACCTTGATTATGAATGCATCGCATGCGGCGGCAGTGGAGAGCGGGAGTGCTGGGTATGTCATGGGACGGGTGTCCGGCGTGTTTGGGTTGACTACAAGACCGGAGACCTTTCCATTTCAGGCAAGGACAAGGAACGTATTCAGGTGGATGCTGACGACGTGTTCCTTTGGCGAGAGCGGGATGGAGATCGTGTAAAGATGTCCGGCACATGGAATGTCATCGAACAGATTGTTAAAGCTGCGGTCGACGGTCGGGAGGTGTCATCAAGGAGAGCGGACGAACTGAAGCAACTTTTTGCGAACATACAAAGGGGGCTCGACGAGAAAATCCTTCATAAGGACACGACCCAGGTGCCGCCCGTGCACGTCGTGTTGAACGCGGCTTCGCTTGACCGCAAACGCGGTCGCGTCATCTATCTGCTGAAGGAGAAGGGCGAGTCTGCCTGGAAGAAGGCGCATAACGAACCTTATCCAAAAGGAACGTTGCTCAAGATAGACGGGTTTGAGGTCCCTCCGGATTCGACAATCTGCTATGAGGGATATCGTCCTGCAAGCCGCGAACTGGTCGTATCATTTCCTCAGCAGATGGATGTCTCGTCGCTTCAGAAACGCGATCTCGAAATCCGATCTGCGGAAATGCGTCCTGCCGAAGCGAGGCAGCGCGAGTACCTTCAGCGTTGGATGGCCGATTCTGACTCTCCGATTTACCGGGCGATGGTCTGTGGGTGCTTGATGGAGCCGATCAAGGGGGTCGAATTGTTCAACAAAAAAATTCAGGAATACCCACGACAGAGACTTGCAGTTGAATATGGCGTATCCGATGCTCCGCTTTTTCTGCTGAAGGGGCCGCCGGGTACGGGGAAGACCACAATCATTGTTGAGATCATACGCCAGGCGATTCATAGAGGTCAGCGCGTTTTGTTGACCAGCCAGACCCATCAGGCCGTCGAGAATGTGCTCGAAAAACTAAGTGGACTTGTTGAAAACGGCGAGGACAAGACCATTCGAATGGTCCATTACACGGCACAAGAGGGAAAGGCGTCTGAACTTGCCAAGCGCTACAGCGACGGGTCGGGGACGGCGGAGATCAAGGCGATACGCGCGTATGTGGCAGAGTGCCTAGGGAAGATATGGAAGCGGATTGCCAAGACTGGCGATCCCTCTGTCATGGAATCGCTCAATCGGTTGTGCGACGAGGGGGCTGAGTGCGCGAGGCGAGTCGAGGGCGCACAAGATGAAAGACGCGCAGCTCAGGCGTTGTTTGATCGTGAACTTAAAGTGGCACGGGCAGAAGCCGATGCCGAGTTGGCATCCTTGATCGCCGCGCTTGACGGATCTGTCGGGGATGAAATTCGTCGGAGTCAGCGGGATCTTGCGGCGAAAGAAAAGGCGCTGGTGAAGGAAACAGCCGCGGTTTCGGAACATGCAAAGGTCGTTGCCGCGAAGCAGAAGCGCGTTGAAAGCCTATCCAAGGGACCTTGGGGCAAGGTGTTCTCCGTGCTTTCGGTTTTCTCGGATAACTTTGATGTAGAAGCTGTGCGGAAGCAACTTGAGACGGCCAAGACGGAGCGGCAGGAAGCCGTTCACAGATGCCGGGCTTTGTCCGAAGAGACATTTGGCATCCAAGACTTGATTGCAGCACGGCAGCACACTTATGCGCAAACGAAGACGGCGATCGAGCAGGCGGCCGCAAGCAAGTGTACCGCAACCGCCGCAGCGATCGAAACGCGCCGAAATTGTAGCCTGGCGGAGCATGATCAGGCCGTGGGGCGTGTGCGGGAAGCGGCTCTGCGGCAAATCGAGAAGCTCAATCGCCTACTGGGTGATGACTTCGGGCTGACGGCTGATTCTCAGGCTTCTGATTGGACGAGGATCTGTCGCCGGCTCGAGCAGGATCGACAACATCTCAATGACCTTCAGTCGTACCTGTCCGAATGGGAGAAGACGCTTGTCGAAAAGCCAGAAGTCGTCGGAAGGTTTCTCAACTCGCAGTCTAACGTGTTCCTTGCGACCTGCGTCGGGGTCGGCGGATGGCGTAGCCTGATGGATGGTACGTATGCCAGACGCTTTGAAGATGTGGATGGCGTCAAGCCGGATCGCTTTTTTGACCTTGTCATCGTCGATGAGGCCGGACATGCGACATGTGCCGAGACGATCATCCCTCTGTCCATGGGTCGGCGGGCGATCCTGATCGGCGATGACAAGCAGTTGCCGCCGATTGATGACGCCGATCTCGAGACTGAGAGCCTGTTCTCGACACTCTGGGAAGATCAAGGCTGCAAAGTGCCGCGGGTGATGCTTGACACGCAGTTTCGCATGCATCCCGACATCGCTGATTTCGTCAGCGCTACCTTCTACAATGGGGAACTTAAGAATGGTGTGTCGGAATCCGACCGCGCGTTCCAGTTCAGTTCGTTTAACAGGCCGGTTTGCCTGCTCTCAACATCTAACCAGCCCAATCATTACGAGAACTGGAAAAAGCCGAGTTTTGAGAATCCGCTCGAAGCCAGATATGTGAAGGAGATACTCGATGCACTCATCGCGCATTGCAATGAACATGGAGCGAGGGGGGAGACCGTATCGGTTGCCGTCATCACGCCTTATGCCGAGCAGGTGTCGCTCATCCGCCAGTACGTGAAACCGCTTATCGGCGCGAGCGGGAGCGTGCAGATAACCGAAGATGATATTGCGTCCGTCGATAAATTCCAAGGCGGAGAACGCGATGTTGTCATCGCCAGCTTTGTGCGAAGCCCGAAACCGAAGGTGTATGCGCCAAAGCTGACATTTGTGCAGGATCTAAAAAGGATGAACGTTGCATTCTCGCGCCCGCGCAGAATGCTGATTTTGGTGGGTGATATCAAGGCTCTGTCCACGGAATTGGGTGACGAGGATGGGCGCAAGGCGTTCGCGGCGTTTCATTGCGTGGTCAGATCAAAGGGACTTGAAGTGCTGGCATGGGAAAGAGGGCGGCGCGATGGTTGAGTTCAAGCAGATCGAGGAGTGGCGGCGTCGCTGCATCAAGGCGATGGTCGCCGTCCATGGGGATGAAGCGATCGAACGCGTCATCCCTGTCGCGTTCCCTGTCCATAAATCCACATGGAAGATCCGCCTGCGGGTCGAGAAAACGACGGGACTCGTGGACAGGCATATCTTGACGGCGGTCAAGCGTTTCGGACCCATTGCTGCGAAGGGTTTGAGCGAGTTGATGGGCTTGGACGAGATGGTGGTCGAGAGGGCGCTTCTCGAATTGTCGCGCGTCGGAATCGCCTTGTGTCACGAAGGTCTCGCATGGAGATTGCCCGAAACCGCACAGATTGAGCACTTCTTCGTTGAGCAAGTCCATGGATTCGCATTCGTTTCGAATGGCCTGACGGGAGATTTTCTGCCGCTTGTCCAGACGCAGGCGTTGCAGGGAGTTCATCTTGGAGCGGCTGAGCTCAAGAAACTTCATCTGGTGGCGCTTCGACATGTTGCCTCCTCTGCAGAGGGCGATTTGATGAGGAAAATCGTCTCTGCGGACCACGCACACCGCTTTGCGGAATACGGCATTCCGGATGGTTTCCTGGCTTTTGAGGGAGAGCTGCCGGAATCCGAGTTCGCCGCATTTGTGCCGGCCTACATGTTCGTCTTCACTGGCGGTAACGTCGAAGTCATTTCGGCTTCCGAATCGGCTTTTCATTTCAATTGCCCGCAGCCATTCGCAGAACAGTATCTCGCAAAACGGAAGGACGAGAAGTCGGCAGACGAGAGATTCGAGGGAATCGCCTGTGCGGACAAGGGAAATCGTCGGTTGCTCACAGTGCGGGACGAGAGCTTATGGATGAGTGCCGATCAACAGGAGGGCGAAAAGGCAGAAAGCGCGCGTCTGCTTCGGCGCATGGCGTATCCTGGATGGATGTGCGATGCGAGCGGCGGATTCCATCGTTTGGTTCCCGGCAATGCAAAGACGGCTTGCCGGTTGGCGCTCATGCGTGGCTGTTCCCTGCTTCGCCGCAGGTATGCCCAAATCAAGGACGATCAGGACATTTCTGGGATAATAGATGAATACCGTGATGAATGCGCGCGCGCGTTCCCGTCTCTGAAGAAATTGCCAGACTTCGCCGAAGTGCTGGCTCAAGCAGCAGAATCGCAGGATGGAAACGTCGCCGAGGTGGCGCGTCGGTTTGTTCAAAGAATTCCAGTTGTCAAGAATACAGCACGGTTTTCCGTTCAGTTCCTGCGTTCACGGGGTCGGACATTCTGGGAGGCCGTTGTCGCTGCAATCGATACGGCGAAGAGCTCAATCATGATCATGTCGCCGGTTTTGGATGAAGAGGGGATTTTTGATGCACTTGAGCGGGCGAAAGCGCGCGGCGTAAGGGACGTGTATGTCATCACGCAACTTACCGAGCATCGGAACAACATATTCAAGACGGATCCGCAGTTTTCTGACTACGAGCTTCCGAGGCGAAAGCTGGCGGCGCTCGGAGTCTCTGTGCGTGATTGCAGTCACACTGTCCATGCCAAGATGCTTGTCGTTGACTCGTACTGGACGTTCTTCACTACGGCGAATCTCAACGCCAACAGCCTGGGGGTCGGCAAGGTGAATGCACTGGAGACGGCATTGGAATATCGCGACGGGATTGTTGCCAGGGCTGGAGAGGCGTTGTTTTGGGAGGTTTGGAGTAATGCGTGTTATCGTCAGATCCGCACGGATGATCGAATAACGATTACATCTGTCCCGCGGGCGCGTGAAATCCGCCTTGATGCCTGTTTGCAGTCTGTTCGTGGGTATACCTTCCTTCTTTCCACTCCAGAAAACCAGCTGCTGGTGCGAAAGCTCTGCGCCATGATTGCCTCCGCGGTCAAACGGATCGACCTTCTCACCATGTCCTTTTACGACCTCGAGGATTTGCCGAAACTCTTCGATGCGATGAATAATGCCCTTAAACGGAGGGTGAAAATAAGGGTGGGCGTTCGCCCAGGAGCTGAGATGAACTTCAAGGCGGAACAGTGGCCGGATCCGTCGACAAAGAAGCTCTGTAAGGCTGGCGTTAAATTGATTCAGTGCGATCACCTTCATGCCAAGGGCGTCGTTGTCGACGGAAAGCAGGTATTGATGACGAGCGCCAATTTCAATCCGTTTTCGCTTGGATGTTCTCAGACGGCGCACATCGAACTGGCTGTCTTAGGCACAACGGCGCTCAAGCCGTTGTCCGTGTTTGCCGATTTCGTGAAGAAGGTGCTGAATGACGGATGACGTTGGTTCTCTGGCCGCGTGAAGGACGGACGTATAATCTCGGCCGTCCGGCACCCTGATTCATTTCATGTTCTTTCTGCGACCCTGTCTGCAGTTAACAAGCATAGTATCTGCATGCCGATTTTGTCCTTCAGCTCGTGGTAGGTTTCGGGGGTGATTTGGATGAGGATGTCGTAGTCGAAGGGCTTGACGGGAGTTGGAACGCGGACGACGTCCTGGAGGTGCTCGTCCCAGCGGTAGTTGAAGTGGCGCGTGGAGTCGGGAATGTCTTACCCGATCCAGGGACTGCGCGGTTGATGATGACGATTTTCATTTGACCATTCTACATGAACATCGTCATGTAGTGCGGAAACACTATCTTCTTGCCTGATTTGCCGACGTTCCCGTGCAAGAATCAAGGCAGATGCAAGCGGGGGATAAACCTGTAAATTTGCAGTTTTCAAGGGATTTTGGCCGGCTTGACGTGCAAGTTTCGGGGGGGGCGTTTGTGTGCAGTATATCCACAGCGGTAGTTGACGAGCGGTTTTTGATTCTATTTTCAAACCCGAATGGAAAAGCAGGGATGACGATGCTTATACATGGTGTGACAACAAACGAACAAAGGAACATTCAATGAACAACACGACAAAGAAGATTGTAAAAAACACGGTTTCGAGCGTCGCTGGCGCAGGGGCTATGAGGGCTGTCGCTGCAAGAGTAGCCATCCCGGTTCTTGCACCCGTTGTAGCGGGACCGCTTGCGTTGCCGATTGTGCCTATGATTGCCGCGGGGGTGATCGCCTCGACTGCTGCATCGTGGGTGTTCGACAATATCTTCGGTGATTGAGCAAGTCGAGGGAGGGATTGTCCATGCAAAGACTGACCGAAGAGCAGATGCGGCAGATGAAAAGCGGCGCAAAATGCATAGTTCCGCCGTTCCATCCGATCAGGGACGCCTGGTTGCGCTTCCTCGATATTGTGGTGCGCGTCGCGACGTTCGGCAACGGCAGGGTTGTCCCCTACGAACGTCACGGTCCCATTCATTGGGACGGAATCCTGCGATAGAGGCGAGATTATGGGCCGTTTCTAGTTCCAAGGATGGCTGGAAAATAGCAGATGATGGTGCTTATACCAAATGTCAGAACAAACAAAAAGGAGACAATACTATGGTGCGCCAAGTAAAGCGCGATAGCAACTTGCGAACAGAAAGGAGTTCGCACTGACAAGAAATCGACAGACAGTTAGGAAGACAGGCGGCATGAGGGGCGACCCGAGTGCCGAAGCCCTGTCCTACAAACAGGTGAGCCGCAGCGCAAGCGAGCCCTTGCCGTTAAGCCTCGTTATAGTTAAAACCCCATGCGGCCAGCGTGTCATTCTGCGTGAAGCCGAAAAGAAGCGTCGGAGTCGATTAGCGGCGCGAAAAGCACGGCGGGGCATAGAGGGGCGGCGCGTCTGGAAAGCTGCATCGGGAACTTGGGAGACCTGCGG
>JAFRBA010000264.1 GCA_017405115.1 Kiritimatiellia bacterium | reverse complement strand
CCGCCCGCCCACTCGCCGGAGTCGACCCACACCGAGAGCGTGCCGTCGCCCCTGAGGGAGACGGGGACAGTCCCCCCCTTGGGCACGGGAAGCATAAGGCAGTTGCTCTGCGCCTCACCGCCTCTGCGTTGAACCTCACCCACGAGCGGCACGTACGAGCCGCCGACGAGCAGGTCGCCGGAGCCAGTGCCGGAGACCGAGACGCGAAGGACGACCGACTGCTCCGTCGCCTGGGGGAAGGCGAACGCGCCGTTGGTCGTGCCGGAGTAGAACAGGTGCTCGAGGACGGTGTTGGTCGAGCCTTCGGGAAAAGAGAACGGGTCGAGCCCGCCAAGCGAATCCTCGAACGCCGCGCGGAATCCGTCGCAGATGGCCTCGTCGCGGGACTTGAAGGAGACGCTTGTGACGTTGCGCGAGAGCGGAGCGTCCGGCGAGACGCCGCCGGCGGACGGGACGACGCCGGAGAGCGGGTCGTCCGAGGCGAGGCGCGAGAGGTCGTAGCGGAACGTCACTCCGCCCGACGGGCGAAGCTCCGCCTGCACAGAGACAGGATTGGTTGTAGCACGATGCAAGAGTACGTTCTGCCAGGTGACCAGCAGCGAGCCGTCGGTGCCCACCGCATGCCAGAAGAGGCTGGGTGCGTACAACCCTAAAAGCCCCCAGTTCGCCTCCGGGACGATCCCTAGCGTCGCGGGAAAGGGCGAAACCTCGGTTCCGTTGGGGAGGCGAACCTTGCCGCGGGAGAACACCTTGAGGTTTGTGACCGACATGTCGCCAAATGCGAACGCCCAGCCGGGCGGATAGAGCCACGTCCGGTCGTTCGCCGCGCCGCGACGCATCCAGTTCGTCGCGACCGCCGCCCCTGCCGGGGCTGAGAAGTCATGCAATTCGTTCGTGGAGACGCTCGCGCAGCAGAAGAGCGGCGCGGGCGCGGACACTCCTCGAAGGCCGTTCGTGACCTTCGTCACCGCGTCGTGGACAGGGCCCAGAACCAAAAGGATCGCCGTAACGATGGCAGCGAGCGGATGCCGGACCGCGCAGTCCGCGATGTCGCGGTGAGGGCGGAAAAGCCAGGGCGCTGAGCCGGCAGCCCACGCCCCCAGCATGAACGCCACCGCCACAATTCCCAAACCGACGAGACATCGGAGAAGCACGACATCATGACACGGCAAATTCATGTCGCCATTTTACAAAACGACTCCTTCGGCTGTCAAGTGGGTGCTTAAGTCGCCACGGATTGCAAATGACCCCCGCGCCGCGGCTTCGCCGCGCCGGGCGGGCCATTTGCAATCCGTGCCATATTACACCGCGCTTTGTAAGACCCGCAGAATATGGTATAATCCGCACATGGTCGACTACAACGAGCTGAGGCGGAAGTTCCGCCCGAAGAACCCGGAGAAGGCAAGGCCCTCCAGCAAGGCCGCCGTCAAGGCGATTGCACGGGAATACGAGATGAAGCGCGCGGCGCTGACTGGCGGCGCGCCGCAACTGCGCAAGGGGCCGCTGTTCTACGGCCTCATCGTGCTACTGCTCGCCGTCGTGGGCACGCTGGTGATATCGGCGGCTCGCAACGGCGTCGGTTTCGCAAAGGCGAGGATCGAGCGCAAGCCCCTGCAGGCCCGCAAGTCGATGGACGCGCTCGCCGTCGCGCTGGGGCGCTACAAGTTCCACGTCGGCGAGTACCCGACGACGGAGGAGGGACTGAACGCGCTCGCCGCCAAGGCGTGGCGCAGGATGGGCTGGGACGGCCCGTACATCAACCACGTCGTGAACGACCCGTGGGGCAACGCCTACGTGTACGAGACGCGCCCCGAGGGTGGGCATCCGATCCTCTACTCGAAGGGCCCCGATGGCCGGGCCGGAACGACGGACGACGTGCTGCCCGACCAGGACGCCTTCGAAGAGCCCTTCCGCAACACTGCCTGGACGAACGGCTGGGCGCCATACCGGCTGCGCGGCATAGTCGTCGCGCCCGACGAGGCGACGAAGCGCCGCGTCCAGGAGGAGATGAAGCAGTACGACTGACGCCCATTCAGGGTCACGTCAGGTTTGCGAAGCCACTACCTCCGACTCGACGGAGCCCTTGGCCAGACGGGTGACGAGGCGGTCCCCCTTCCTGAGCGACGCCGCGTCACGCACGACAGACCCGTCGGACGCCGTCGTAAGCGAATACCCTCGCTCCAGGACGCCGTACGGCGAAAGGAGGCGCAAGCGCTCGGACAGCGTCTCGACGCGGGACGACTCGGACTGGAGACGCAGCTTCAGCGAGGCGGCAAGCGCAGGCGACGCGCGGTCCATGCGGCGCTCCGCGTTCGCGAGGGCGAGCGAAAGCGCGGACGCGAGCGCGGGCACCGCCCGCTCGATGCGGTGCCTGGCGTCGGACAGCGCGGCCGTGAGCTCGGCGGCCGCCGCGTCCGCGAGATGGTCGATGCGCTGCACGAAGAACTCCCAGCGGCTGCGCAGCGACGCGACAAGCTGACGGTCGCAGACCGATATTCGCTGCTGTAGCTCCGACAGCACGGGCACCGCAAGCTCGGCGGCCATCGACGGCGTTCCGGCGCGGACGTCCGCTGCGAAGTCGCAGAGCGTGAAGTCCGTCTCGTGCCCAACGGCCGAGACCACCGGAATGCCCGAGGCGGCGACGGCACGCACGAGCGTCTCGTCGTTGAAGCAGAAGAGATCCTCGAAGCTACCGCCCCCGCGGGCGACGATCAGGATGTCGGCGCGCCAGCCGTCTGCCGCGCGTCCGTTGAAGTACTCTAGGCCGCGCACTACCGAAGCGGCGGCGGCGGCGCCCTGCACCTGGCACGGGAAGAGTCTTATCTCCAGCGCGGGAAACCGGCGCGAGAGCACAGTGCACATGTCGTGCACGACCGCGCCCGCCTCGCTTGTCACGAGGCCGACGCGGCGCGGCAGAAACGGAAGCGGGCGCTTCTTCGACTTGTCGAATAGCCCCTCCGCATCGAGCTTCGCCTTCAGCTCGAGATACCTCTGCATGAGCTCCCCGACGCCCGCGAGCTTGGCTGCGAGGACTATCAGCTGGTAGTTGCCGCGCGGCGCGTAGACCGAGACGTTGCCGTAGACGACGACCTTGGCGCCGTCCTTGAGGTCAGCGGCGGCCTTGCAGCGCGCAAGCGCGTTCGCAAACATCACGGCGGATATCTGCGCCCCGGAGTCCTTGAGCGTGAAATAGGCGTGGCCCGACGGATACAGCCGCCATCCGCTGATCTCCGCCTCGACGTAGATGCGGCTGAAGCGGGACTCCAGCGCGGTCTTCAGCTGTTCCGTGAGGCCGGAGACCGTATAGGGCTTGGGATGTGGCCTCTCCGCCATGTCAGGCACGCATTAGCACCTTGCGCCCGAGCATGTGCTTCTTGTCGCGATAGGAGTGTATGCCGACGGAGAAGATCGTGCCGACTGCGAAAAACGCGCTCAGCAGGTTCGTCCCTCCGTAGCTGAAGAACGGCAGGGCCATTCCCTTCGTCGGCAGCGCCTTGCAGACGACGCCTATGTTGAACATCGCCTGGAAGAATATGATGAAGGTCATGCCTATCACCAGGAAGCGCCCGAACCTGTCGGTCGACTTGCGGGCAATGTAGACCGCCAGGCCGAAGAACGCGAGGAAGAGCAGGACGACGCCGACGGAGAAGACAATGCCGAGCTCTTCGGCGCCCACGGCGAAGACAAAGTCCGTGTGCGCCTCTGGAAGGTACAGCTGCTTCTGCATCGACTCCCCAAGCCCGACGCCCCAGAGCCCTCCGTTGCCGATTGCGGCAAGCGCCATCTTCACCTGGTAGAGGGCTCGTTCGTCGAAGAGGCGCGCGACGCGGTTTGCGTTGGTGAGCACCTTGTATGCCACGCAGAGGCCGCCCAGAATCGCAAACGGGAACATGTGCAGCAGACGGGCGCCGGAGACGAACATGACGAGGAACCCCACGAGGCCCACGACCATCACCGAGCCGAAGTCCGGCTCCATCATTATGGGAGTCGCAAGAACTCCTATGATGACGGCGGGGCAGAGCGCGCCGCGCTTGAACAACTCGACCCTGTAGCCCGACTTGTCCTGCCAGACGGCCACGACGATGACCACCGCCAGCTTCGCCAGCTCGCTTGGCTGCAGACGCACCGGACCGACGCTGAGCCAGCGATGCGAACCGTTGATCGCGCGCGAGAACAATACCGCTATCAGAAGCGCGAAGACGATTGCGAAGAAGGCCCACGACAGGAACTCGTGGTCGCGCCATTTGTGGTAGTCGAACCTTGCCACCGCAACGACCACCAGGACCCCGACGGCAAGGTACTCGAACTGGCGGCGCATGAAGAAGTATGCGTCGCCGTGGTGGTAGCGCATGGCGTTCGCCTCGCTTGCGCTTGAGAGAACGACAAGGCCCAGCAGCACGAGAGTCGTGACTACCAGGCCAAACGCGAGAAGTGCGGACTTGCGCACCTTGGATTACTGCTGCGCTTCAGCAGGCAGCTTTATGATCTGCCCGGGAACGAGCTGATCCTTGTCACCGAGATTGTTGAGCTCGCGGATGTCGGCCGCGGAGACACCCCAGCGTATCGACACGCCGGTCATGTCGTCGCCCTCCTGCACGACATAGGTCGTGGTCGCGGGGGCGGAGGAGTCGGCCGCAGGCGCCGCCTCGGCGGGAGTTGCCGCGGCAGATGCTTCGGCGGGCGCCGCCTCGGCGGCAGGCTCGG
>JAFRBA010000263.1 GCA_017405115.1 Kiritimatiellia bacterium | reverse complement strand
GGCGACCGGTCGCTTGGCGACGGCGACGTCGCCGGCCATCTCTCGGGGCGCGTGTTCCGGTTCTGGACGAACGAAGACGTCCACAAGGGCGACTACGTGGGTCAGTCTCCGGACATCGCTCCCAATGCGTCGGACCTCGTCGTGAACGGGCGGCTGGACCTCGTGAACCTCTTCCCCGTGAAGCTCGATCTCAAGCCGCTCGTCGACGCATGGGGGAACGGCGTCAGGTTCATGCTCTGGTCGCCGCAAGGCAGCAGCCTCCGCTTCTGCGGGCTTGACTCGCAGCCGTCCGGGGCATGGGCGTTCCAGACGAACGACGTGTACACGACGGGCGGCGATCCCGTCCATTCGGCAGACCTTATTCCCGTCGGCGGCGAAGGCGTCGAGCTGAACCCGTCAAACTACCTTGGCACCGGCAACTCGCCAGGCGTCCTCGCGTTCGAGGCGGCGGGCGAAGTCATGCGCCCCGACGCGCTTATGCTGCTCGTCATGGACGGCGACGACGTGCTTTTCAGCTACAGCCTGCCGCTGTCGGTGCGCTCTGTGCGTGACATGTACAGCTGGATAGGCGCACGGCACCTGTCGGGCGAGACAGACTATCGAAGTACCGTGGTTCATAGAATGTGGGAGGGAGAGACGGTCAAGTCGCTGATCTTCTTCCACGGCGCAAACGTGACAGGGCCAGGGGCGCAGGAGTGGGCTGACTCGGTGTTCAAGCGCCTGTGGCTCTCCGGCGCGAAGATGGAATTCTACAACGTCGACTGGCGCAGCGACATCGGCAGCGACGCGAACTATCATCAGAACGCCTCAAACGCCTTTGTCGTCGCAAGCCAGCTTGCATCCACAATCGCGGCGATCCCCGGCGAGAAGGTCGTAATGGCGCATTCGCTCGGCAACATGGTCGTCTCGTCGATGATACAGGACCACGGGCTTGTGCCGTCCTGCTACCTCATGTGCAACTCGGCAGTTCCCGCCGAGGCGTATGACACAGATCAGGCCCTTCGAGTCCCGCAGCTCGTTCATCCCGAATGGGTTGAATACCCCTCGAATTCTTGGGCGTCAAGTTGGCATTGGCTGTTTAGGAACGAGCCGAATGACGATAGAAAACATCTTGGCTGGCCAGGTCGCTTCTCGAATGTAGCGCAGTATGCAGTCAACTTCTATTCGACAGGCGACGAGGTGCTGGAACTCGCTGGCAATAATAACGTTCACACTTGGACTGGGATTTCAGATTCCTGGGGACATTATAGCTGGCACAAGCAGGAATTGTTCAAAGGCAGAGGCGGTATTGGCGGCACAGACTGGGCGGGCTGGAACATAGAGGAAAACTGGCTTGGTGTCAATAAGATTTCGGTTGCGGAAGCTCAGACAATGACGGAAGCCGACTTCAGGACAAACACGGTTTTCTATCGTTATCCGCCAAGCATGAATTCCACGAACATCAATCTTCTCGTGAGGGGCGCACACCTCGCGCAGGGAATCCCTGCACTTACGCCAGCCACGGGAAGAGGTGCTTTGCCGAATGTGCTGAATGAAGGTATGAATGTCGATTTGGATGATGCGCAATATCAAAATGGCATAATTCGTCCAAATGGTTGGCCAGAACGCTCCGGCTACCAAGGGCAATGGTGCCATTCTGATTTGAAGGATGTCGCGTATTTCTTCAACTTCAAGTTCTATGAAAAAGCAATCGAGAAAGGAAACCTGAAATGAAAATGAAAATAAAAACGTTGACAGTGATGTGCCTTCTGGCGTTGCCGTGCGTCGTGTTGGCGCGAAAACTTGCGCCCGAAGTTGAACACGCCATGGCGTATGGCGCAGAGGCGAAGATTTGCCTGAAGGTCTGCGACGATACAGGCGCACCAGTGTCAAATGCAAGTGTGTGCGCTGGATTTGATATGTTGCCAAGACCGCATTCTGCTTACGGAAAGACCGATGCGAATGGCGTATGTGTCGTCAAGGGGAAAACGAATGGAAACAAGGTTGTTTTTCTTGTAGGCAAAGACGGATATTATGGTTCTCGCAAGGAAATATCGTATGTTCCCATGGCGACTGAACATGATGTGAGAGACGGCAAGTGGCAGCCATACGGTGCGGTGGAGAGCATTGAATTACGGAAAATGCACAATCCTCAGAAACTGGTGACATGCGGTGCGTTTTTCAGTATTCCCTCGACAAATTCCTGGATAGGATTTGACATGGAGAAAAAATCATTTGTCAAGCCGTTTGGTGCAGGTGATGTTTCCGATATTGAGATATACGCTGAATGGGACGGATTACCACCTTGGGAAAGCTGCTATTGCCAAGGTGATTTGCTACTGAGGGGTGTTTTTTGTGGTGGGTATTATGTTGGGAATGTGTCTGATAGTGACTTCCCATATCCATATGCCGCAGAAAGGCATTCCGAATACCAGGAAGACAAAGTTCACATAGTCAATCGGAATGGAACGCCGCCAAATCTGTCGGCTACAAGGATCCCTTTTCGCCTGAATTCGTCGCTCGTAATTCGTACTCGTTGTCTTCTTGATGAGAACGGGAATCTTAAAAGTGCGAACTATGGACGGATAAATGATTTTCGAATTAGTCCAGATAGCCGAGGCCTTGCAACATTAAGTATTTCATACACCTTCAACCCAACCCCCAACGACACGAACCTTGAGGACATCGATACTGCCGAGCGCTCGCGTCACTTCATCCGCCAGTGCGAGCCTCCACAGCCTCCAGAGCGGAATCGAAGAAAACAATGACTTTGGCGATGCACAGAAAAAAAAGAACAAACGTGGCAAAGGACGAGACGATAAGATCGCGCCTATGGTCTATGAGTATGGGTTCTTGAAGCAATGACGATGCCCGGTTGTGTAGTCTCGTTAGTTTGCCGCTCCCTCGGCAACATGGCCGCGTCCGAGTCCGACGACGGATACATGAAGTACGTGCCGTCCGACTGGGACGGCTACACGAACGCCTGCTGGGCGGCGAACTGGTTCCGGTGGTTCCAGGACGATTCTTTCGACTCGCGCGGCAAAATGGGCTGGCCCGACTACTTCTCCGCCGCGCTCGGCAACGCAGGGACGGTGTACAACTACTATTCGTCGGGGGACGAGGTGTTCGATGAG
>JAFRBA010000262.1 GCA_017405115.1 Kiritimatiellia bacterium | reverse complement strand
GCCGTCCATCGCCGGCAGGTCGTCGTGCACGAGCGTGTAGTTGTGGAGGATCTCGATCGCGGCGGCCGGGTACTTCGCGTCCTCGGCACGCCCGCCTGCGGCGACCGCCGCTGCGAGGCATACTAGCGGGCGCACCCGCTTGCCGCCAGAGCCGACGGCGTAGCGCATCGCCGCCGCGAGCGCTCCGGGCCGGGCCCCTTCGCGAGGCAGGACTTCGTCGAGGACTTCCTCGATGCAGACTGCGTCAAGATTCATCAAGATGCATTATACCACAACCCGGCCGACGTCAGAAGCGAAAATCCACCTGCCAGCGGAAGAAGAACGCGGGCTTGTCGGTCTCGTAGTAGTCGCCGGGGTTGAAGAACTCGGCGAGCACATGGCCAACGACCTCGAAGCGCTCTCCCTTCTCCTTGTCGGCGAGCCATATCGGGAAGTCGTACCTCGCCTGCGTGATGAACCCCTTGAAGTAGCCGTCGCCGCCGCCCACGCCGTCGCGCGCCGCCGCGAACATCGGCCCCGCGTACGCCGCAATCCTGTGGGCGCGGCCGAGGTTCGCGCCTGCCGTGAGCTTCGGCATGTGCATGTTGCTCCACCAGGCGACGCCGTAGAGCGAGCCGTACAGGAACATCTCGGAGTCGTTGATGCCGCGGTACCAGAGCGGATCCCAGGCGGAGTCGCCGCCGTCCTCGTCCGCCGTGTTCTTGTCGCCGGACATGAAGTGGTAGCCGAGGCTCGCGAACGGCTTGATGGACGACTCGGTCGCGCTCTTCCAGTTTACGCCTGAGTAGGTGCTCCAGCCGGCGAGCGTGTGGTGGTCTTCGTCGTTGCCGACCTGGCCCATGGCCTCCAGCTGCAGAGACCACTCCTCGTCGATCTGCGGCATGAGCTTCGTCCCGACGACCTCGCGCTGCTTCCACGGATGCTCCACGCCGCCGCGCTTGAACTCGTGCGTGGTCTTCTGCAGCACGAAAACCTGGTACGGCAGCCACTCCGCGAACTCAGACCCCCATATCGCGCCGACGCCCCAGTCGTCCATGTCGGGCTCGGCCCCGCCGCCCATGCCGGTGAGCGGCGTGTGCTTGCTGCGCTTGGTGCCCCAGCGGACGTCCGTCTCGTCGAAGTTGTAGAGGCCGAAGAGGTCGACGGTCGACACCTCGTCCACATGGAACTTGAACGTGGCCATGTCGGAGTAGACAGTTCGCGAGCCGTCGCCCGGAGTGCCGTCGAAGAATATGTGGTCCAGCCCGCAGTAGCCGTAGAGGTCCTGGCGGCCGACGCGCAGGTCGAGCAGCCCGTCGAAGAGCCCCTTGCCCTCGACGAAGAGGTTGTCGATGATGAGCTCGCCGGGGAACGTCTGCGCGTGCTTGTGCGGCTCCGGGCACCAGCGGAACTCGTCAGCCAGCCTCGTGTAGAGCCGCCACGTCGCCTCGCTCTCGGTCACTCCGGACACCTCGCCCCAGACGCGCGGACGGAAGCGCATGTGGTTGGCGAAGTCCGACCGCGGACTGGGGTTCACCAGCCCGCCGCCGGGGCAGCCAGGCACGTTGTTAATCAGCTCCTGGCGTATGCGCAGGTCTGCTCCGAGGTCGTAGTCGATTCCGTCGGCATGCACCGCGGCGGCCGGGATCGCGACAGCCATCAGGACGCAGGTCTTAAGGCTACAGTTCTTTTGCATGTGCTCCTTCCGAAACATGTGCTCCTTCCGAAAAAGGTTATGCGTGAATTATACCATATTCCGCCCCGCCATGCACCCGTCCGCGTCAATCGAAAACCGAAAATCCACAAGCGCCTTTTGCGCATCAGTCTCGTCCTCGTCAAATCACAAGCAACCTCAAGAGCCCTCCGCAGCCCACGTCACGCCGCCCTCTTCCGAGCCTTGTCTCCCCGCACATCCCCCTTCCCTCTACCCTTCACAAGCTCCCTCGCCTTTGCCCGTGCCTCCTTGGCAAGACGTCTCCACCATCTTTTTTTCGTCCGCACCGTAATCTTATTTGCGTACTTTTCCCTCCACGCGGCCAGCATGTTCGCGTCCTCCACCCGCTCGGGGTCCGTCAGCGCGTCCAGCCGCCTCATCAGCGCCGTCGCGCTCGGCCCTATCCCGCTCACG
>JAFRBA010000261.1 GCA_017405115.1 Kiritimatiellia bacterium | reverse complement strand
GTTGCGCCAGTAGAGCGCCAGGTCGACCATGACAAGGAGCATGAGGACGCCTGTGGGGTCAGGCCGCGAAAGCCATGTAAAGCGGGTCTTTGCGCGTTTCGGCGGGATATAAACCTGCTGGGGAAAGCAAGCTTCGCCCCGACGCGCATCCGCGCCAGTCCTTCATCCCTGCATCTTCTGCCCCAGCCGAGGATGAGTGGAGGGGGGCGTTTCTTTGCAACGGGCGGGACGCCCGTTGTCCCAGTGGGATTCCCTGCAACGGGCGGGACGACCGTTGTCCCAGTCTGTTCACGAAGCGGCTTTGCCGCCCGTCCGCCAGGCGAGAGAGCCCGCCCAGACGGCGAAGGACACGATCAGTAGCTTCTGCGTCGTGGTGACATACGGGCTGAACGGGATCGCCTTCAGGTCGAGGCAGAGAGCAAAGACGATGACAAGCACGACGAACCAGACCGTCCAGGCGAGATCAACCCCCTTCCGGAACCGGGCGACGAGGATCGCCGCAATGTATGCCGGGCCGATGAGAGCATTGCACCCAGGCATTCTAACCAGCCCCCCGCCGATCATCAAGTCGGAAAAGAGCAAGAGCCCGATGCCGCAGACGTAGAATGCGCGGCGCGTCGCGAGCGCGGTGGCGAACGAGAGCGCGGTCAGGACGGAGTAGACACACACGGCTGCGTTCGCCGCGGCGGGCAGAACGGGCGGATGCAGGCGGCAGATGACGAACAGAGAGAGCGGAACCGCCGCCGCGAAGAACACGCGGATGTCCGGCCGCGCCTCGCGCAGCTGCCCGAGCGTCCAGAACACCTGTGCCAGTGAGAACCCCGCCACGCCGTAGAGGAACTCCACGGAAGTCGTCGCCGCCCCGCGCACTGCGAGGAACATGTCGCCTATCAGAAACGCGGCGGCAAAACCCGCCAGCATCCACAAACGACGAAAACGAGCAACGCTATGCAAATCAATCATGGCCTTGCCATTATACCATATTTCACGTCCGCTTTTTCTCAATTCACAAAAACGCAGTTCTTCTGGGGCTTCCCGCCATTCCCGAAATACGGCCACCCATCGTCGCCCCAGAATATCTCCTGCAAGAACAAAGGACGCGGCACGTAGTCTGCCCCACTCCATACAGTAGCAGAATGTTCGTCGGCAGGACCTCCCTTCCAGTGGCAGTGGTAGAAGATATAGGTCTTTCCCGATTTGGTCGTGAATATCTCTCCATTGTGGCCAGGGCCAAAGAACTCATCGCCCTTTTCGCTGCTCAATATCACCGTCGCATATCCATCAGCCATCGAACGCCCCCGCCTGTCGAAGAATTTCCCGTCTAACGTCCTCGACCTCCCTACGGCCAGACGATAGGTATGGTTCTGCCAGTTGCCGATACTGACGAAGAGATACCACCATCCTTCCCGAAAATGAAGATACGCACCCTCCGTCGCCTCCGCCCCGTGGCGTTCGTCGTCCTTGCCCCAGGCTGGGTTTCCCAACGCCAATCCCGCGACATGCTCAACCTTTGCGCCTAGCCTACGACCTCTCCCGTCCACCGCAAGTTCAAGGCGACGAAGATCGCCATGTCCGAAGAACAGCCACACCCTGCCGGATTGTGGGTCCTTGACAACCTCAGCGTCAATCACCTCGAACCGCCCGTCATCTTCGCTCCGAAGGATAATCTGCCTGTCCTTGAAAGGACCCGTCGGACACTTCGAGCGATACGCTATTATCGCCGTATGCGCACCGCCATTGTGAACCGTCAAGTAGAGGTTATACCACTCGCCGATCTTTATAACGTCAGGAGCCCATACGTGCGGCCAGACCTGCGCAATCCAGTCGTATTCAGACTGCTCAAGCAGGCGGTGCCCGGTGTCAGTCCAACGCACAAGGTCGCGGCTCTCCAATATCCGCTGGCTTGTGGACGTCTCATAGTAGACTCCGCCAGCCTGCCATACCGTCGGATCCGGACTGTCCTGCCGCCATACGGGGTTTTCGTATGCGATGCCGCCTGCCTTTGCCGACAGCATAGCAACGAATGTCAGCGAAAATACCGCCGTCCTCATGACCCCGTCGACGAATTCAGTGTATGACAACCGTCATGCCTGGTCTGTGCACGGTAAGCCGCCCCGCCGCATACGAGAGACTGTATGCCGACTTATGCACCCCGTTGATTGACACTCGCCAAGTGGCGAAGTTCGAGCATTCCGACACGTCCGTGAACGTCAGCGGTAGCACAACACACTGCTGCCGCGCAAGCTCACCCGTGATGTTGATACTGCCGTTCGCCGCGATGGAACCACCCCTGATCTCTCCGGCGGAGACCGCCTCCACGCGAAGCGCTCCGATTGCCGTCGTCGAACTCGTCAGGTCGAGAACGGCGCCGTCCACAACCGACACGACCGCCGACGAGGAGAATGCCGCTCCCATTGGTATCATGTTCGTGGCATAGTACGGAAGTCCGTCGTTGTAGGACGCCCACGAATAGCGGTTTGTCCCGACCTCCACCAGGTCGCGCGTGTCGAGGCGCGTCCAAGTGCTGCCGTCGGCGGACGACTCTAGATACCATCCGGCGGGGTCTCGCTCCTTGTGGTCGTTCGCGGTGGCAAGGGCATACGATACAACCCTCGACGACGCATAGGCGGCGGCAAGCTTCATCGTGACGGGGTTCGGCTTATTGGTCGTGTAAAGCCCGCATTTCGTATTCGTGCTACCGTCAGTCATCTTATCGGGACATTCGCTGCTTCCAGCCTTGTATATGGCGGTAATCTCGCCGTCGGCAAGACTGCCAGGCGCCTTGTCCTTGTCGATAAAAGTTAGATTCTCGTTCACCCGCACTCCGTTCGCATCGTAAAGCGCAAGTTCTGAGAACTGAATGGCGTTGCCGTTTGCGTTGTCGCGGTTTGCCGTGACGACGAACCGGAAGAACGGCCCCGCCGCACCCACATCAGCAAATCGGAGCGTGCCGCCCTGGACGTCAACTACACCGGAGAAGGAGTTCTCGCCCAGAACGGTTGTCGTGCCACCACCAGTCTTAACGAGATTCAGCATGCCGGAAAGCTCCGGATGCGCGACAACGCCGTCGCCATCCCCGCCGACGGAGATGTCCGCTCCGTTGACACGTGAAAGCGTCCCGCGGCAGAGGAGCGAGCCAAAGGCTGCATCGACGTCGTCCAGAACCAGCGTGGCGCCGTTATCGACATACGCATTGCCGACGGTAGCTCTACGCGGCCAGTCCCTGCGCGGATATACGTAGTTTCGCGTGTCTTCCGGAACGAACGATGAAACCGAATCAATCGTCCACCAGTTCACGCCGTCGTTCGAACCATCGAATCTGAAGCCGCTCACGTCGCGGCACTGCGCCGGATTGTAATCAGGCGGCTCCGTCCTGTCAGTGCGCCCGGCAAACTTGTGAATTGGGCCGTAATCGTCGCCATTCGCGAATGTGTATTGAAAGACCGGCTGAGGCGATGCGAACTCAAGCACCAGCCATGCGTTGTCGATGGGGTTCCCCACGTAATATTTTGTCGTAGGGTCTCCGTCTATGGCATACAACGGCTGCGACGGATTCGGAACATCTCCAGCCCGTGCACCATGGGAATATGTCGTGTAGGTCCGTGTCACGTCCGCCCCGGAAGGGTCGAAGAGATACAGTTCGTTGTACTGCGTACCAGTGCCATTTGCGCCATATCTGGCCGTCGGAACGAAGCGGTAGAAGCGATAGCCTGTTCTGCGAAGGCAGCGAACAGTCGCCGTTCCAGCATAGACCCTGAGGTCGGCAAGATCACTTCCCGCATAGACGGTCATGTCCGCAGAGCCGCTCTTGACGACGGAAATGCCAGAGCTGTCCCTGCTGAGCTCAGATGGCGTTGTATTTCCGGCGACCGTAAGGACGGCGGTGCCGACGGAGTCGGTGACGCTCCCGCCGCCGGAAACAGAGGAAACAGTCTGGCTGAATCCGGCCAGGTCGAACGTCGCGCCAAGCATGACCTCAACATCGGTCGTCGCCGGGAGCGTATTGGGTTTGCCGAGCTTGATGCCGCCGCCTTGGACTATGGTCTTCCCTGTGTGCGTAAGCGACACGCCGCCTGGATATGCCGACGTGGAAGAATAGATGGAAGCTACCTTTGTCCCGCGAAAGACGAGATCGCAGTCTCCCTGCACACCACACTTTGTTGTTTCTCCACTCGGTCCGAAACAGTAGGCAATGTCATGGTTCACCTCGATGACCACGGGGTTCCCGTTCTCGCCTTCAAGCATGATCTTCGTGTTGGTGTAGTTCTGATTCGAAGCGATCCACGAGTATGCTTGACGGTTGTACGTCTTGATGCAGCCGCCGTTGAAAAGGACTCGGCCGGACCCATACTGATTGCGAACCATTCTAGACACAGAAAGAAACGCATCCTCGCCAGTCAGACGCACCTGCGCCGTCCACTGCGTACTGTCGACGCTGGAAGACCCAGAGTCACGACACAAGAAGAACGTCCCGCTTGCCGTCATGCTGGAATTCGAGAGTGTGAGAAGCGACGTGCCGGTGCCCTTGTATGACAACACCGCATTCCCAGTGCTGATGGACGCCCCGGAGGAAAGCGACGCCTCGCACGGCGTGTTGTAACTGAAGCAACAATCAAGTCCATTTCCGTTTGTCCCCGTGATTTTCAGCTTGGCGTTTGCGCCCATGTTGAAGACCGCCGTGCCGGTACCGTTCGTTCCGCACATGAGGCGCGTCGCGGTGATGTTTGCGCCAGCAGAGATGTTGAGCGTTCCGTTGACGATGATATGCCCGTACGTCTGGGTGCCGGAGATAGTCTCCGCCGCGCCTGATGCCACCACGAGATCGGCGCCATGCGAACTCAGACATGCGATGGACGTCATTGCCGAAAGCAGCGACGCCATCATGGTTTTCATCTTCATTGTCCTCTCCTTTTTTGTTGTTTAAGTCAGTCTAACCACGCCGGAACCGGCGCGGCGGTTTCAGATGGTTTGTCTGCGAGGCGGATGACAAGCGTTCCGCCGCCTTCAAGTTCCTTGACCGTCATCCACGGCTCACGGAAACACCTTCCGTTGAATTCGTAGCCGATTGGATAGATTGAAGACTTGCTCTCGCGCTCAGCCTTGATCTTCAACGTGCCGCGCGCGAAGTCGACCTCCGCCTCGTCCACAGACGGAGAGCCAATCAGGTAGTACGGCGCACCTGTCAACGGATAGATTCCGAGGCAGCCCCAGACATACCACGAACCCGTCGCCCCGGAGTCGTTGTTGCCGGGACATCCGCCGGGGCCGTCGGTAAACCTGTAGCGGCGGACATGGTCTACGACTGCCGCCGTGCGGTCGGGCCGCCCGCACCAGATGTAGGTAAATGGCGATTCCATGTCGGACTGGTTGTTCAGGCCCTCGAAATACCCGTCCCTCTTGCTCCTGTCCCACTTCTTGTCCCATCGCCACGGAACATAGTCAACGCAGAAGAAGTCGTCGAGCATCGCAAGGAAACGTTCCCTGCCGCCGGCCAGCGCGATGCGCTCGGCCATTCCCGTATGCGCACGGAACGAATAGTTGCGGAAGTTGCCCTCGTAATAGAACACCTTGCCGGTGTTGACGAGATAGCCGGTTCCAGGGTTGTATACCTTTCGCCACACCTCCGACTCGCGCTTCAGCGCATCTGCATATTCACCGTCACCACATAGTTCCGCCACATACTGAGCGGCCCGGCAGGCTCCGGCGTGATCAAGGGCATACGTCGGCGACTTCCCCTTGATGTCGGAGCCGCGAAGCTGTTTAGCAAAGACACCCTTCAGTCTCGGATAGTCCGCCGTTGTCAGAACACCCCGGAAAAACGCATCCGCAAGCACGTACACCGAAAGGTCGGCGGCCTGTCCGTTGTCGCGCCCCAATCGATGCCCCGTCATGTAGCGTGCGATGGGATAGAAGCCATGCTTCTCGGAGACGGACATCATGTCGTCCATCATTCGCCGCGCGGTCTTCGGGAAGACGGAAAGCACCAGCGGCAGCTGCGTGCGGTATACGTCCCAGAGCGTGAAGTAGTCGAGAAAGCCTATCTCCGTGTCGATCGGCTTGACGAACGAGAAATACAGCGTCGAATAGAAACGCCGGCGAAGCGCATCGTCCGAAAAGCGAACGCGAACGCGCGAAAGTGCCCTCTCCCAGCGATCCGCCGCCTCGCGGCGGCTTCCGTAGAAGCCGATGCGCATCGCTTCGTCGAGCCGTCCCTCGGCCGTCTTCTGGTCCGTCAGGGAAAAAGCGATGAAGGTTTCGGCATCGGCTCCGCCGACTTCAATCGTTATCACGCCGTCCTTTTCCGATGACAACAGAGCGGCAGCCTTTGCCTTAATCGCGAAGTGAATGTCAAGCTGATGGAACCTTGACGTTCCGACATAGCGGCTCTGATCCATCTTGCGCACCTTGCATCCCTCGCACTTCTCCGCGTACTTGTTCCCGCACCCGGCCTTCGGCATAAGTCCAGCGCGTTTCAGGTCTATCCTTATTCGCCCGCGCCCAGACGGGAACGAATACCGGTGGCAGGCGGCCTTCGGACGCGCCGTGACCTCGAACGAGCAGTTCCTGTCCGCAAGCGTAGCCGCGTAGTATCCGGGCGTCGCCTTTTCGCCGGTGAGGCGCGAGAATCTGGAGAAGTCCGAGCCTTCCGCGCCAGGCGAAAACAGGAAGTAGTTGTAGAAGCGCCCCGCGAATCCGGTGCCGTTGTGGTGGAAATGCGTGAAGCCATCCGCCACCATCTCCTTGTCTGCATATCCGGGCACGCCTTCGCAGCAGCATCTGAGAAGACCATATCCGCAGGGATAGTTTCCAGTGTAGGCGCATACACTCACCCATCCGAATGGAGTGAGCGCGCCAGGGATGGTGTTCCCCATCTGGGCCTTGAGCCAGTTCCATCCGCGCGCCCAGCCCTGCGACTCCGGCGACTCGGCACGTCCGTTCCCCCAGAACGGATCAACGAGGTCCGTCAGCTCTCCGGCGACTGCTGGGACTGCAGCGACCATGAAAACCAGAAGTCCGGAAAATGCACACTTCACTTTCTGCACTTTAGTGCCTCCTTTAACTTTCTCCCTTGAATTCCGCAGCTACGGCATGTGGACTGGCGCACGACCAGCGGCGCCGAAAGCAGTATCTCGCGCGGCGGCAACGTTGGATCCGCAATACGTTCCATCAGCGTGCGAAACGCCGTGTCCGCAATGTCGCCGCAAGGCTGATGGAGGGTCGTCAGCTGCGGAGTCATGACCGACGCATACCGGATGTCATCGAATCCGGCGAGCATGATGTCTTCGGGTATGCGCCGTCCCAGACAGTCAAGAATGTGCTTCAAATACGCCGCATCGGTATCATTTCCGCAGATGAACGCATCTGGGCGATGCTTCTTCAAGTAGGCACGCACCTTCTCCGCGTCAGAGTCTTTGTTTTCGGCGCGAAGGACGTTCTGGCTTCTGCATTCCCCGCCATTTACACAAATCGAGGCTTTGGCGCCGGCGATCCTGGTAGCCACGCTGATTGCGCCAACTCCATTCAGAAAGAAGTGAATGTTTTTCGCACCAGCTGACAGCAGGTGCTCGGCGACGCGCCGCCCAGCATCAAAGTTGTTTATCCCAATGACATCAAGCGAACTGCGCTCTGGAGGAAGAACAATGTCATAGTCAATAAGCACAACCGGAATTCCGGCATCACGCAGTGTTGACACGATTTCCTTGTTTACAGACCTCGTCGTTGGCATAAACTCAAATGGCAGGAAAAGAACACCATCTATCTGCTTCAGGACGAAATCCGTTACCAATTCCCTGGCATGTTGTTCAGTAAGCTTGTTCTGTGGCGAATAGACGTCTTTGAACAACAGACCGCAGCGCTCCTGCTGGCATCGACGCGAAATCTCGCTCATGATCAGGGAAAAGAACTCGGAATAGGCCAGGCCGGGGAGAATCAGCCCGATTGTGCGACTCGCCCGCTTCACTTTGATTCCAGAGCGTGGCAACGCCGCAACAACGCCACGGCGCTTAAGTTCGTCAACACTGCGCATGGCCGTCACACGGGTCACTCCGAAGCGCCTCATGATCCTTGTAAGGCTAGGGAAGGATCGCCCAGCTGCATATCTCCCGTCGCGGATATCCGCGTAGAGACACTCTGCGATCTCGAGGTACCTTTTCCCGCATGCATTGTCTGTTGCCCTCATGATGGGTATATTATACCGCAAATCCGACACTTGCAACCATCTGGTATATACCAGAATCTCGCGGTGCTTTGTGTCTCCTCAGAAATCGGAAGGGTCTGCGCTATGGACGCCTGTGGGGTCAGGCCGCGAAAGCCATGTAAAGCGGGTCTTTGCGCGTTTCGGCGGGATATAAACCTGCTGGGGAAAGCAAGCTTCGCCCCGCCGCGCATCCGCGCCAGCCCTTCATCCCTGCATCTTCTGCCCCAGCCGAGGATGAGTGGAGGGGGGCGTTTCTTTGCAACGGGCGGGACGCCCGTCGTCCCAGTGGGCGCACGGTGGCGTCCGAGACGATCTCGTCAAGGCCGAGCAGCTCCTTGCGGCCTTCACATCGATGATGACGGTCGGGAAGCCGCGATGCGCTCGCGGCGCCAGTTGCGCCAGTAGAGCGCCAGGTCGACCATCACAAGGAACATGAGAGCCACGTACGCCCAGATGACCCAGTTGAAGTCGTAGAGCACCTTGTGTATTATGCCGAAGACGTAGCCCGCGAGGATCAGCAGCATGAACATGAGGCTCTTGCCCTTCGTGGACCTGGTCCGTATCGACTTCGCGATGGAGAACGGCCACGAGAAGCCGAAGCAGAACAGCATCAAAAACTCGAAGAGGCCCATTGCGAAAAGCGGGCCCGCGGCTGCTGCCGCAGGCCCGACTGGCGCCGGCTTGTGCCGCCAGGCTTAGTTCAGCTCCATGCGCCCGCGACGCGAGCGGTTGCGGATCCTGGCGCGCTGCGACTTCTTGCGCGCCTTCACGCAGGGCTTCTCGAAGTAGCGGTTGTCGCGCAGCTTCTTGATGAGGCCCTCCTTGTCGAGCACCTTCTTCAGGCGCTTGAGGCCGCGCTCTACGGACTCGCCCTTCTTGAGCTTGAGAACGATAGCCATTATTTCACCTCCTTCGCAGGCTCTTCGGCGGCGGGAGCCGCGGCCTCGGCCGCGGTGACCCACTGCAGGATGCACATCTCCGCCGCGTCACCCCTGCGGGTGCCGAGCTTGACGATCCGGGTGTAGCCGCCCTTGCGGTCCTTCATGGCCGGGGCGATCTTCTCGAAGAGCTTCTGCACGGCCTTGGGCTCGAGCAGGCGGCTGGCCGCGAGACGGCGTGCCGCGAGCTCGCAGCCGCCCTCCGCGAGGCCCTTCTTGGCGACCGTGACGATGCGGTCGGCGTCCTTGCGCGCCTCCTTCGCCTTCGGCAGGCTCGTCTTGATCGACTCCGCGAGGATGAGGTTCGTGACGAGGCCCTTCATGAGCATCTTGCGATGGGCGGTCGACCGCCCGAACTTCTTCATTACTCTCTGATGACGCATGACAGGTTTCCTTATTTCTTCGATTCGAGCAGGTCCGCATCGAACTTGTAGCCGAGCGACAGGCCCATCTGCACGAGCTTGGCCTTGATCTCGGTGAGCGACTTCTTGCCGAAGTTGCGGTACTTGAGCATGTCGGCCTCGGTCTTCGAGGCGAGCTCGCCGACCGTCGAGATGTTGGCGTTGTTGAGGCAGTTCGCCGCGCGAACGCTCAGCTCGATCTCGTTGACGGACATGTTGAGGAGCTTGCGGAGGCGTTCGCGCTCGTCGGCGTCCTTCTTGTCGTTGTCCTCGAACTCCAGCGTCTCGGCGCCGGCGTAGTCGACGAACACGTCGAGGTGGCGGCGCAGCACCGCGCCTGCGGTCTTCAGCGCCTCCTCGGGGTCGATGCGGCCGTCGGTCCACACGTCGAGGATGAGCTTCTCGTAGTCGGTGCGCTGGCCGACGCGCGTGTTCTCCACGAGGAAGTTGACGCGGGTCACGGGCGAGAAGATCGAGTCTATCGCGATCCTCCCGATCTCCTGGTCGGGCTTCTTGTTGCCGTCGGCAAGGCAGAAGCCACGGCCGGTGCGCACGTCGCACTCCATCTCGATCTCGCCGTCGACGTCCAGCGTGCAGATCTCCTGCTTCGGGTTCAGCACCGTCACGGTGTTGTCCTTCGCGAAATCGCCCGCAGTGACGGTGCACGGCCCCTTGGCCTTCAGCGTTATCACCTGGGCGTCGCGCGAGTAAGTCTTGAGCAGCACGCGCTTCAGGTTGAGGATGATGTCGGTCACGTCCTCCGCGCAGCCGCGGATCGTGGAGAACTCGTGGCTCACGCCCTGGATCTTCACGGACGAGATCGCCGCCCCCTCTATAGAGGAGAGCAGAACCCTGCGAAGCGAGTTGCCGATCGTCCTCGCATAGCCGATCTCGAACGGCTCGGCGGTGAAGCGCGTGTAAGTCGCGGTCTTCGTCGCCTCGTCCAGCTGGACCTTGTGCGGCATCTCGAATCGACTCAGACGGATAGGCATGTTTTACCTCCCATTGAAAGTTTGACTTTGTGCCAGGCGGACTACCTGGAGAAGAACTCGACGATGAGCTGCATCTCCACGTTCTCGGGTATCTCGGCGCGCTCCGGCACGCTCAGGAGAGTGCCCTGCATCGTCGCGTCGTCCCACGCCAGCCAGCTTACGACCGGCGACTTGTGGCTCTTGAGAGAGTCGACGACTGCCAGCATGCCGCGGTCCTTCTCGCGCACGGACACGACATCGTTCGGACGCACTATCGCGCTCGGGATGCCGCAGACCTTGCCGTTCACGGTGACGTGGCGGTGGTTGACGAGCTGCCGCGCGCCCGCGCGCGTCGGCGAGAGGCCGAGCCTGTAGACGATGTTGTCGAGCCTGCACTCGCACAGCGCGAGCATGATGTCGCCGGTGACGCCTTCCTTCGCCTTGGCGCGCTCGAAGAACAGGCGGAACTGCTTCTCGCGCATGCCGTAGATCGCCTTCGCCTTCTGCTTCTCGCGGAGCTGCACGCCGTATTCGGAGACCTTCTTGCGGCGCTTGTTCGCACCATGCTGCCCGGGCGGGTTCTGCCGCCTGTCGAGCACCTTGTCGGGACCGAAGACCGGCTCCCCGAAGCGACGCGAAATCTTTGTTCTCGGACCAGTGTAGCGACCCATGATCAAACCCTCCTGCGCTTGCGAGCGCGGCAACCGTTGTGCGGAACCGGCGTGGTGTCGGTTATCTGCGTTACCTTGATGCCGGCGGCCTGGATCGCGCGAACCGCGCTCTCGCGACCTGCGCCGGCGCCCTGCATGCGGACCTCGCACTCGTGCATGCCCTTCGCCACCGCGACGCGGGCCGCGTCCTGCGCGACCATCGTCGCCGCGTAGGCCGTCGACTTGCGGCTACCCTTGAAGCCGGCCTTGCCGGCCGAGCTCCAGCTGATCACGCCGCCGCGCGCGTCGGCGATCGAGACCTGCGTGTTGTTGAACGTGCTGCGGATGAACGCTATGCCGGCGGGTATGGACCTGCCGCTGCGCT
>JAFRBA010000260.1 GCA_017405115.1 Kiritimatiellia bacterium | reverse complement strand
TCCGCAGAGGGGTCGGGCTCCTCACGCCATGTTGACTTACGCGCGGCGGCCGCTACGACTCCGCGTAGGACGGTTCGGGCACCACCTGCCGACCGAAGCCGCTATGCCAAGAAATGCAGACGCGCAAAACTAACCGGTTGCATTCCAGTACCATATACTGGTTGCGCACTTCGCTGCCGTTGTGATAAAATTGCCGCAAATGAAAACTACCGGAGTGGGGTGATGCCATGAAAATCGCTGAACAGGGCAAAAGCAACTGGGGTGTGATTAGCGGTGCGGTCGCGCTTTCGCTTCTCTGCTTAGTGGGATACGCCGCGCCGCCGTGCGGGGCGCTGACGATAAATCCGGCAAAGGCGGTCATCTTGTCCGTTGGCAGGGACACCAAGGGCGCTGCGGAGGAACTGAAGCTCCATCTTGACTTGATCGGCGGCACCGACGTGCCGGTTGCCGCGAAGGCGACGCCGGGCTCATACACGTTCCGGTTTGACACTGCCGTCATCGGCGGCAATGACGAAGCTTGTTCGTGGGAGGTGTCGCCGACGGGAACGGTCATGCGCGGCAACGCCTACTTCGCCGTCGTCGACTTTCTCGAGAACGCGCTCGGCGTGCGCTGGGCAAACGGCGATGCGATTTCCTACACTGTGCAGAACCCGGTCGTCGTGCGCAAGACGCGCGGAGAGTGGGCTCCGGGGATCAAGATAAGGTGCATGCGCGGCTTCAGCGCGGGGCCGGTCTACTCGCAGTACGCCCGCCGCATGCGCGCAGGGCGGCACGACGCGCCGAGCTACGGGCACGCCTTCACGAAGTACTGGCAGCGGTTCGGACGCGACCACCGCGAGTTCTTCGCAATGCGCCGCGACGGCATAAGGGGCCCGTACAAGTCCAAGCCGGAGGAGCTTTCGGCAGACGTCGCCGTGTACCTCGCGAAGGACGGCGAGTCCGTAGGCATGTGCGTGACATCCACCGGCTTCGTCGCGCAGGTCGTCGCCGACTGGGTCGCGGCCGGCAAGAAGGAGTACATCAACCTCTGCGAGAACGACGTGCCCGGCCAGTATTCCTGCCAGTGCCCCGCCTGCAAGGCGCTCGACGTCGTGCCGGAGAAGGTGGATCCGAAATGGGAGACGCACTACGCCGACCGCTACGTGCACCTCGCCAACACAGTGCTGGCCGAGGCGCGCCGGTACCGTCCCGACGTGAAGGCGTGCTTCTATGCCTACAACGCCACGCAGGACGCGCCGCGCCGCGAACGCCCCGATCCGGCTGTCTGCGTCGGGCTCGTGCCCACGTACTTTGACAACGGCTACATCAGCCGATACGTCGGCTCGTGGAAGAAGGCTGGGGCGAAGCACTTCTTCTACCGCCCGAACCGCCACTGCTACTACAATATCCCCTATCTGCCCTATGGGGGCGAGCGGCACTTCTTCGGCATCCTGCAGTATCTCGTGGGACAGGGGTGCATTGGCTTCGACTACGACGGGCCCGGTCCGCGGAAAGGGGGCTTCGAGTGGCTCGAGAACTACATACTGCACCACGCGATGCAGGACCCGTCGAAGCCTTTCGAACATTGGGAGGACCACTTCTGCTCCGCCTACGGTGCGTCGGCGGACGATGTGAAGGCATACTACCGCTACTGGCGCGAGGAAGTGTGGGAGAAGCGCCTCGAGCCGAACATGAACGACATTGTGAGGGTCGGCCTCTGCTTCAACTTCGGGCGCGGGCTTCTGCAGCACCTCGGCGACTGGTACAGGGCGGAGGACTTCGCGGCGGCGGAGCGCTTCGTCGTCGCGGCGGAGTCGCGCAACCTCGCCGCGCCGCAGAGGGAGCTAGTGAGGCGGCTGCGCGTCGCGCACGACCACGCGAAGGTCTACTTCGAGGCCGTGGCGCACAAGTCGAAGGCGAACACCGAGGCGCTCGTCGCATACCGCCGCGCGCACGGCTATCCGCTCTACACATGGCAGGAACAGTACTACGGCGACATTACCGGCATTGAGGGTCTGCTCGGTCCAGAAAAGAAGGAGGCAAAATGATGAAAGCATTTCTGGTTGCAGCAAGCATGGCTGTCGCGTCGGCGGCATGGGCCGACGGCGGCGAACTGGCATTCTATCCGTTCGCCGACAGGGCGAACGGCGTCAAGGCCGCCAATGACTTCGTGATAACCAACGCCGTCAGCGGAAGTCTCTATGGCGGCGTTGTGTCCAACGCAGTGGGATGGACGGGCGGCGTGTTCTTCACGAACGCCGTCCCCGGACGCTACCTCTTCGACGGCGAGGGCTATCATGCCGCGCCGTATGCCTCCGACTTCGGCTCCGTGTTCATAGGCGGAAGGAACAACGCCGACGGATCGGCGTTTGGAGGCACCTGGTCGGCGAGGGTGTCGTTCGACTCTCTTGCCTCGGCGCTCCATGACGAAGATCATTGGACGGTTGAGTTCTTCTATTTCCTCCCTGACAACCAGTACCTAGGGTATGTGAACGTTCTTTCGCTTGACCCCGGATATGCCTACAATGGAACGCCGACGCCGATCAATCTTATGCCCTCTGTAAAGGATACTTGGCAATGGCGTATTCAGACGTCCAGCAACACCTACCCCGGCATATTCAATGCTTCGACGTCCTACTACGACAGGTGGATGCACATCGCGCTTGTCTACGACAACGGCAGCCTTGGAGTCTATTTTGACTACACCAAGAAGGTGACGCTTGCGTATACAAAGGCCGAAGCCGTGCAGAACGCGCCGCTGAACATCTGTAACCTTTCTGCGCGTGGTGCGTTCTGCGGACTGCGCGTCATGCGCCGGGCGCTTGCGCCGACGGAATTCCTCCATGCATCCGACCATCCGACCCAAGTCGACAGGACGGCGTTTGAGTGGCCTCTTGAGGGGACGGTAGGCACTGTCGTGCCAGATCCCGTCGCGTATGACGACAGCGGCGACGCCGGCCTCGGAGCTCCTCGCTTTGTCGATCGCAAAGGGCGTCTGGTGTTCATTGGGGCCGATACCGTCCCGGCGCGCACAAGCGCTGTTGCCGTCGCGCTGTCGATAGTGCCAAAGACGTCGTCTTCGGATTTGTTCGCATGTGGCCAGGGGCTTTGCCTGCCTGCCGGGAGCGTCGAAAGGATACTCGGCGACTTCACGATGGAGGCGTTCATGAAATTCGACAAGGATGAATGGGAAAGCAAAGTTGCAGACCGTGTCATAGACGGCGTGGCGGAGTCGCGAAAGCGTGTGATATTTTTTGGACAGAAGTTTGTCTCTGATGGCTATCCGGCTACATGGTCGCTCGGATTGAATCTCAGGGGCGGCGTCTACCGTCCGTTGCTGTCCGCAGTTCTCCGAAACGGCAACACGAATGTGCCGGTGTCGCATGAGGACACGGAGGTTGCCGTAGCAACCGACGGCAGATGGCATCACTATGCCGTCACCTACGACAGCGCGACGTACACGATGACGGCATACGAAGATGGCGAGGTGCTGACGTCAACAGTGTTCGACTACCCGCTTGCCCTCGGGATCCAGCAGGAGCAGGCGGCGTACTATGTCGGGGCCGGCAAGACGCTTTCGGGCCATCCCTTCGCGGGCGAGGTCGACGAAGTAAGGCTTTCGCGCTGCGTACTGTCGCCTTCCGAGTTCCTGCGGATGTCGCCAGTGCCGAGCGGGCTCGTCATATTGTTTCGCTAGGAGGGCGGGGCGATGAGCGGAGCGAAGGAATATCTGGTCCGCAGGGCACCGGTCTGCGTACTGGCCCTGGCCGCGCTGGCCGCGACGCATCTGCACGCCGGGGATTCGCGGGTCGTCATCTACGATGCGGCCGAGCATCAGACGGCGGCCGTTTCGACCGGGAACGTCTTTGCCGTTTCCGGGGCGTGGGATCTGTCCGGCTGCGGGCAGTTCGAGATCTCGTTTGAGCCGCCGCCGGCGGGGACGCCGTGGACGTACTTTTCAGTGACGATGGAGAACGCCGTCACGCGGAAGCCGGACGCCAACGGCTCCGGTTCCGCCGGGCTGTTCACGATGAACGTGTTCCTCGAAAAGCAGGAAAGCATCGCGAAGCGTCCGATCCCGCCGCCGATGCCGGCGCTCCAGGCGGCCGTCTCGCGGATGGACCGCGTGGCGGCCGCGGGGCTGTTCGCCCAGGTGTGGCCGAGCCGGTACTGGACCTACAAGGAGGCCGGCTGGGGCAACACGATCAAGGCGTGGTCGCTCGATCCGTCGAACGCCGTCGTCAGGGTGAGCGTCGCCAACCTTGGCGGCAAGACGCCGCCGCGCGTGAGGCGCATCGTTGCGACGGGTCCGGCGAACAGGGCGGCGCACGAGCCGGCGTTCGCGAAGATTCCGGCGGACGGGTTCTTCCCGTTCGTCGACCGGTACGGGCAGTTCAGGTGGAAGGACTGGCCGGGCAAGATCGGAAGCGACGAGGACCTCGCCGCCGCGAAGGCGGCCGAGGACGCCGACCTCGCGGCGCATCCGGGACCGGCCGGCCGCGACCGGTGGGGCGGATGGGAAGACGGCCCGAAGTTCGAGGCGACGGGGCACTTCCATGTCCGCAAGGTGCGGGGCAAGTGGTGGTTTGTCGACCCCGACGGACGCCTCTGGTGGAGCCACGGCCCGGTGCGCGTCTCTGCGAGCTGCGGCATGACGCCGTACAAGGGCCGCGAGGGGCATTTCGAGTTCCTGCCAGATGCCGACTCGCCGTTCGCCGCGTTCTACCAGACGCGCGACGCGCTCCTCTGGCCGTACTACGTGAAGCGCGGCGTCACGAACACATACGACTTCACGGCATCCAACCTGTACCGCAAGTATGGCGACGACTGGCGGCGCGTCTGGGCGGAGCGCGTACACCGCCGGCTGAGGAGCTGGGGCGCGAACACGATCGCGAATTCGAGCGACGCCGGGGTCATGGCGCTCTCGCGCACGCCGTACTGCGACAGGATCGAGCTCAAGTCCCGGCCGATCGAGGCGACGGTGTCGCACGGGACCTGGTGGCCGTTCCGCGATCCGTTCGACCCGTCGTTCAGGGAAGGGCTGCGGCGGCAGCTGCTGGAGCACAAGGCGCAGCTCGACGATCCGTGGTGCTTCGGGTTCTTTGTCGACAACGAGCTCGGATGGGGGGCTGAAGGCGACATGGCGCGCTGGGTGTGGGAGAGCCCGGCGGAGCAGCCGGCCCGGATCGAGTTCGCGCGCCGCCTTGCGGCGAAGTACGGCCGCGTCCCGGAGAATCCCCCCAAGGAGGACCTGAAGGAGTTCTCCCTGGCCGTCATCGAGGAGTATTTCCGCTCCGTGCGCGACGAGTTCAAGAAGATCGCGCCGCAGAAGCTCTACATGGGGTGCAGGTTCTCGGGGGGCCTGGACGAGTCCGTCAAGCGCATCTCGGCGAAGTACTGCGACGTCATGAGCTTCAACTATTACGACCGGGACGTGCTGGCGTTCTCGCCGCTGCCGGCGGGGATCGACAAGCCGGTGATCATCGGCGAGTTCCATTTCGGGGCGCTCGACCGAGGCCCGATCAACACTGGGCTCGTCTGGCTGGAGAGCCAGGAGGAGCGGCGCGCCGTCTACTGCCGATACCTCGAAAGCGCGCTGCGCGACCCGCGCATCGTCGGCGCGCACTGGCACCAGTACTGCGACGACGTGCCGACGGGTCGCTTCGACGGAGAGAACTTCCAGATCGGCTGGGTGGACGTCTGCGACACGCCGTATCCGGAGACGATCGCCGCCGTCAGGTGGGTCGGCGAGAATATGTACGGCATCCGGTACGGCGAGGGGGCCGCGGACGAGGGCGCGACAGCCGCGGACGCGCCGCCTCCGGGGCCTGTCCCCAGACATGTCGTGTTCCTCGGCTTCGACGGGCTTTCCGGAAGCCGCCTTGCGCATGGCGTCCCGATGCCGAATCTGTCCCGCCTGATGGCCGAGGGCGCGTGGACGCTCGCGTCGCGTTCAATCCTGCCGTCCGCGAGCGCCTGCAACTGGCGCAGCCTCTTCACCTGCTCGCCGGTCGAGAACCACGGGTTCACGAAATGGAACACGCGCGAACCGGAGTTCGAGCCTGCGGCGCTCGACGCGGATGGACGCTACCCCGACATCTTCTCGGAACTTCGCCGCCAGCGCCCTGGCGCGCGGATCGAATACATCTACGAGTGGTCCGGGATGGCGTTTGTGGCGGCGACGAACGCCTGCGACTTCGTGCATGCGGTAAAGGGCGACGAGCAGATTTCGGGGACGACGGACATCGCCGTCGAGCGCATCAGATCGTCCAGGCCGGATTTCCTGGCCGTGGCGTACGACAATCCCGACCACGCGGGGCACGGGCACGGCTGGGACAGCGCGGAGTACGTCGACTGCTGCCGGAGGCTCGACGAGGCGATCGGCAGGGTGTTGGCGGCGATCCGGGATGCCGGGATGGCGGATGAGACGGTTGTCGTCATCTCATCCGACCATGGCGGGCGCGACCGCCGGCATGGCGGCGCGACGCTTGCGGAGATGGCCCGTCCGGTGGTTATCTTCGGGCCTGGCGTGAAGAGGGGCTGGCGGATCCGCGGCGCGTCGGACGTCTGCGACACCGGCGCGACGCTCGCCGCGCTGCTGGGCCTGCGCTTCCCGCAGGCCTGGACCGGTCGCCCCATGCGCGACGCGTTCAAGTGAGCCGACGCGACGGTCGCGGTGATTGCATGCAGGGGCGCCTCCATGGTATAATCCACGACATGAAACGATACGGTCCGCTTTTTCTTTTCGCGCTTGCCGCGGCGTTTTTCCTTGCGCTGTCGCCCGCAATCGCCGCAGGCGGCTTTTGGGCGACGGACCGCATATCGCGGTGCCCGACAGCGCCGATAAAGCGTCCGCCGGACAACCGCGACGAGCTTCTGGAGCCGATCGAGCACTACACCGACGCGTTCCTTTCGCAGATCGCGGACGAGGGCGTGAACGGACTGTGGATTCCGGTGCGCTTGCGCGAGATTGCGCAGACGCCGTACTATCCCGAGGACCCGTGTGCGGAACGGCGCGCCGCCAGGCTGCGCAGGATAGTCTCGCAGTGCGCGCGCTTCGGCATTAAGATATGGCCGCTCTTGATCGAGCCCCGGTCGATGCCCGACGGCGACAGGCTCGCGGTCGAGCACCCTGACGCCGTGGGCCGTCGCGTCTGGGACGGAAACCGCGTGTCGTGCCTTTCGTCGCCAGTGACGACAAACTACATCGTGCTCGCCACGCGGAGCGTCTTCGCGCGCGTTCCCGGCCTCGGCGGGCTCATCTGCATAACGAGCGGAGAGCGCGCGACGACCTGCTTCAGCCAGCTTAACCCGTGCCGAGGGGACCCGGCCCCCTGCGAACGATGCTCCAGGCGTTCTCCCGGCGAGCTCCACGCCTCCATCGCGAAGGCGTTCGTGGACGGGATGCGCTCCGTCTCTCCCGACGCGAAGCTCCTGGCGTGGTTCTACCATCCGCAGAACTCCCCGACAAGGGCTCCGTGGGTTGGGGAGTGCGCGCGGATGATTCCCGACGGGGCGACGCTTGTGTACAACTTCGAGTCTGGCAGCGAAAGGATCCAGTGCGGCAGCGTCCGCCGCGGAGGTGACTACTGGCTTTCCGTCCCCGGCCCGGCGGCGCCGTTCAGGACCGTAGCGGCGGCGGGGCGGGCCGCCGGCCGTCCAGTCGGCGCGAAGATCCAGGTCTCCTGCTCGCACGAAGTCGCGACGCTGCCTTACGTTCCCGTGCCTGGGCTTCTCTACCGCAAGTACAGGGCGATGCACGACGAGGGCGTGTCGAGCGTCCTGCAGTGCTGGTTCTTCGGCGGCACGCCTGGCCTGATGAACCGTGCTGCGGGGGAGCTTTCGAAGTGCGACTTCTCCGAGAGCGAGGACGAGTTCCTCCTTCGTCTCGCGCGCCGCGACTGGGGAGACGACGCGCCCGCCGTCATGGGGCTTTGGAGGGCGTTTTCCGACGCGTACGCGGAGTATCCGCTTTCCAATCCCGTGCAGTACTACGGACCGTTCCACGCGTCCTGCAGCTGGAACCTCCTTCCCGACGTGTCGATGCGCTCCATGGCCCGCACGTGGCGTCCCGACAAGGAGCCGAGCGGCGACCTCGTCGGCGAGGCCCTGGAAGAATTCTCGCTCGAGGACATCTGCGCACAGGCCGAGCGGATGTGCGAACCTCTTGAACGTCCGGAGGTGGACGCGGCGCTTGCCTTGCTGTCTGAGCGGTACGCGGGGTCTCCCGGGCGTCTGCGCGACATCGGCATCATGAAGGCGATGCGCAACCTCTTCGTCGGCGGTCGTGACGCGCTCGCGTTCTACCTGGCGCGCCGCGAGGGGCTGTTCGCCAGTCGTCTCGGCCGCGACAACGCGCGGGCGCTCAGGGAGACGGCGAAGATGCGCGCCGTCATAGACCGCGCGGAGGCGCTTACGAAGGAGATGATCGGCATTTGCCGCGGCGACGAGCGGATCGGCTACCACCCCGAGGCGGAGAGGCGGCAGTTCACGCCGGAGACGCTTGAGCGCCGAATCGGGCTGCTCGCCGCCTCCCGGGCGAGGCTCGGTGAGATCGAGGCGGAGCTTGCCGCGGGGCGGCAGTGGCCGAAGTCGCCGCGCGAGACGGAAGGGGAGGTCTGGAGGGCGAACTGGGCGGAGGACGGAACGGTGGCGATAAGCGGCGTTGCGCCAGATGGCCCCGGCGAAGTCGAGGTTCGGGTCTACGACCTGTGCGGCACATGCGCGGCGACGGTCGTCTCCGTGGTGCCGGACGCCGAGGGGCGTTTCCGCGCCGTGTTGCCCCGGGTGGACGACGAACGCCTTCGCCCGGCGTGGATAGTCGTCCGCCGCGGGGAGGACTTCAACAACGGCGGCACCAAGTGGATATGGCCGAAGCGGGCCGAGTTCTACGAGCCGCGCCTCATCCAGTCGCGTCTCACGGGCGACAACTTCGCCCGCCTTGACGTCCAAGGATCCAAATGAGGAAACGTGGCAAGGCAGAAGTGGGCAGATTTGCCGTCAAGGCGCAACAACCCCGATTCGCAGACGGTGGATCCGGCGGAATACGGAATAAGCGGAATTCTGCAGTTCGGGCGGTGCCAGGTACGCACCACGCGAGGAACGGCGTATGGCTTGCACGCGCACGACTGCTACCAGCTGACGATCTGCACCCGCGGGATGATGACTTTCACGGGCGCGAAAAACGAGACGTGGACGCTTCTGCCTGGACGCATGCTCGTCATGCCGCCCGGGGTGCTGCACAAGCTGAGGTCGAATACACGCGGCGTGATGCGCTATTGGCTGTTTCTGCCGAGGTCGCCCGGCGGCGAAGGGGTTCTGGGCGGTCTTTCGCCGGGCGAGTCCGCATGGCTGGACAGAAGGATACGGCGGCTCGCCGCCGGCGTGTACAGCATGCCCGAGACTGCGACGAGGCTGCTCGGCAGGATGTTTGACGTGCTCGGCGACGCATCGTGCAGGCGGCCGGAGAAGGCCCTTCGCCTGCGTTCGATGATGCTCGACCTGTTCATTGCGGCCGTGGACGCAAAGCGCTGCGCAGATTCGGGCGATGATGTCATGCGGCCGATCGCCGCGCGGATGGTCCGTGCGCCGGAGCGGGCGTACCCCATGGACGCGCTCGTCTCCGAGACCAGGCTCTCCCCGACGACCATCCTGAACCAGTTTCGGCGCGAGACGGGCAAGACGCCCCACCAGTATCTCATGGCCTGCCGCATCCGCAAGGCGGTGGACCTGCTGTCGCACACGCACCGGAAGGTGACGGACATCGCGCTGTCGCTGGGCTTCGCCTCGTCGCAGCACTTCGCCGCCAGCTTCCGCCGCGAGATGGGGATGACGCCGCGCCAGTGGCGGAGAAAAATGGTCAAAAAACACAATGTAGTTTTTTAGCCGTTTTTGACCATGTGACTGTGCTATCATATGCACAAATAGGATGGGAGGAGAGTTGTCGTGGAGGAAAAGCGGCGAAGGATTCTTTCGATAGACGCGCTGCGCGGGTTCGACATGCTGTGGATAGTCGGCCTGGGCACGTTCGTCATGCACGCGGGGAAGGCGATGGGCACTCCGTTCGGCCTGGCCCTTGCCGAGCAGATGGACCATGCCTTCTGGGAAGGTCTGAACTTCTTCGACATGATCTTTCCGCTTTTCGTGTTTCTGTCCGGCGCGAGCTGGCCTTTCTCGCTCGACGGCCAGCGCAGGAAGGGCGCGTCGGACGGGCACATCGCGCTGCGCATACTGAAGCGCTTCCTGATTCTCTTCGCGCTTGGGCTCGTCTACGGCAACTTCTTCAAGTTCGACTTTGCGCACCTGCGGCTTAATTCCGTACTTGGTCGCGTAGGCTTCGGCTGGGCGGTCGCCGCGGCGACGCTGCTGTTCTGCCGCCGCCTGCGGTCAGTCGTCCTCTGGGCGGTCGGCATATTTGCCGCGTACGCGCTCATAAGCTGGCTGGTTCCTGTGCTCGCGGGCTCGGCAAACCCGTGGGCGCCGCGCCAGGCCGCCGCGCCGTACCTGATCGACCAGTGGATAACGCCCGGGCGTACGGTGGGCAAGGTGCTCGCCAACGGCAAGGCCAACGGGTTTGAGGGTTTCTTTTCGGCCGTCGGCTGCATACCTACGGCGTTTCTGGGGATGTTCTGCGGCATGATGCTGAAAAGCCCGTCCTGGACCTCTGCGAAGAAGAGCGCGATGCTCGCCGTGTTCGCCGCCGCGCTTCTCGCGGCGGGCGGCGTGTCGCTCCTTCTCGGCTGCCCGTGCGTGAAGCCGAGCTGGAACCCGACATACATTCTTGTGTCCGGCGGCATCTCCGCCGCCGCGCTCGCCTTGTTCCACTGGGTGATTGACGTGAAGGGGTTCACGATGTGGTGCTTCCCGTTTCAGGTGATCGGCATGAACTCCATAACGGTGTACATGTTCCACAGGCTCTTCGATCTGCGATATACGTCGAAACGTTTCATGTGGGGGCTTTCAGACATGGTTCCGCCGCAGTGGCACGACGCGGTGATATCCCTCGGCGCCGTGGCCGTGGCCTGGCTTGCGATGTACTGGCTCTACCGCAAGAAAATCTTCATCAAGGTCTAATGCGAAACAAAGGAAAGGCCAAGCACATGGTCAACAGAACATCCACCGTCGTCATTGCTGCGATCTTCGCCGCCATGTCGTCAGCCGCCGCCGTCGCAGCAACCGCCTATGAAAACGACTTCGCCTCGCGCACGAGCGGCGGCGCAGTTCCGTACGGCGGCTGGAGAGCCGTGAACTACGTGGCAGGGCAGCGTCTCGTAAATGCAGACTACGCTGCTGCATCGCAGTTTGTGGACGACGATCTTCAGGACAACTGGCTCAAGGCTCCGAACACGAGCAGCAACGATGCGTATGTGGACGATCTGAACGGAAACTACGTCGCCAGGCTTGGCGCGGATTTCGAAACCGATCTCGTGCAGTACGACAGCTCTGGCTCCATCACCAATGCAGAGGGCGGACATGTCGTAATACTGCAACGAATCGGCAACACGTTCTCGAACGGCACCGTGACCGTGACGTTCGATATGCTGCCGCCGACGGAATGGTGGTGCTACACCGGGCAGTCGCCTACGTCGCTCGATGGTTCAACATCCGGCAGGACAAAAAACAGGATTTGCATCCTGGGGCTTGGCAACGAGGACTTGTATGCTCCGGCGAATGCAACCGCCTACGCCACAAACCTGTTGTTTACCGTTGGTGCGTCATATTTCTGGAAGAAGGATATATCGTGGGGGCGGTATGTGTATGTCAACGACGGAGATGGCGAACGTCGTGCCGACGAGACGTTCGTCAAAGGTCATTGGCTTCGCTATGTTGTGACGGTTGACCTTGATGAGTCAAAGTGGGGCTTTAGCTGCTATGACATGGGGGGTGCCGCTCCTGCGCTTGAAGCGGACACTCCGGCGAAAGCCGTCTATTCCGCGAGTGATCTCACATTCCGCTCCACGGACAAGGAAAAGGTTGTCTCTACTCTTGCCTTTGGCGGCTATGCGGTGCGCGCCGGCGACTCGGCGGCCAGATTCGACAACGTCCGAGTGGCCCACAACGGCGTCGAGTGCTACGTGAACGACTTCAACACGCGCAGGTCGCGCAGCCTCGCGGTGTCGTCCGCGACGGCAGAATATGCGGCGGAGAGGTCTGTTTTCGATTCTCTTTCCTATCCAGCTACGAACAATCTCCTTTATGGCACTGCAGGCACGACGGATATGACAACGCCCGGCTTTGACGGATGGAAACGGCGTCACTCCAATGCAAAGGCTGCGGCAGTGCTTGAGAACACGAGCAACAAGTATCTGAAGTTCAACCTTATAAAAAATACGTATGATTATGCGGTTGCAGCGCATCCGATAGGGATGAATGCGATGAGCGGCAAACTCACTTTTCGCGGTGACATGCGTTCGCCTTCAGGCACAAGCTGGTGGTCTTCGAAATTTGCGTATTACACTCTTGGCGCGGATGAAATGTACACCGCTGGCTATTCGTCTGCTTCTGCCGACGGGCAATATGCGCGTGTAGGTCTCAATGAGGGCGGAGTCTTTTATCGAGACAGCAGCGGGAAGGATAATGCGATGTTTGGTGAGTTAGAGTTGAGCAAATGGTATCGAATCGTAATCACGGTGGATCTTGATACGAAAACGTTTGGCTGCGCCGTCTATTATCAGGGCTCGGGCACTGGCATTGATGCTGCGGACGGAACGCTTGTTGCATCTGCCGACAACCTTACGGGAATGAACAACATCTCCTCCATAAGTTGCTTCGGCATAGCCACGTATGGCGCAACCGACGTCTACTACGACAATATCAAGATTTGGTACACGCCGAGCGGGTCGGAGCAAGAGGAACTTGTGTACAGCAACAGCTTTTCCCTCAGGAGGATATATCGTCATGAAGAGTCCATGGTCGGAACGCTCAAGTCGGAGCCGACAGGCATGGACGGGTGGACGCGGCTTGGGGCTTCGGAGAACGCGGTGCGTCTTGCGAGCGACGGGAATGCCGCGCTTGTGTTCGGCAGTGGCGACGAGACGTATGCCACGGCTGTTCACGATCTTGGCGGACTTTACAAGAACGGCGCAATGCTGGCGCAGGCCGACATCTGCGCCCCGACGGCCTGGCAGAGCGCGGGCGGCTGCGCAAATGTCTGGTTCGGCGGCGACCAGTACCATGAAGGCAACCTCAACGGCGGCGCGTACAACTACGAGAAGATGGCGGCTTTCGGCTTTGGCATAACCAATACTACGTTTGCCGCGTTTCGTGGCGACCGTGCAGGCGGAGGCGCGTGGGAGACTTCGGGAACGGCTGCGCCGGGACACTGGTACAGGTTCGTCGCCGCTTCGGAGAACAAGGCGAGCGATGTGTCGGTCTACGACATGGGAACCGAGCAGCCAACGTTGGAGACGGCTACGCCTGCGACGCCTGTTGCGACGTTCAGCGGACTGCCTTTCCGGTCTTCCGCCTCGCGCGTCTCGTGCGTCGGAGTGTCGGCGATGGGCGTGAAGAACCCGACGGCATGGAGCCATCTTCTGCAGGGTGGAAGGGACAGCCGCCTCAAGGTGGACAACATAAAGTTCTCGCACGTTCCGTCTGGCATGAGCGTAATCGTCCGGTGATTCGCGGAGATGCAAGCGATGAAGTTGTTTGTTTTTGCTGCGTCTATCGTCTTCGCGGGCGGCGTCTCCGCCGTGGATGTCGACTGGACTGACAGAGCAGTGCGGCAGAAGGCGGTGCTCGAAACCGCCTATGCCTATTACCTCAAGGGCGGATGCGTACAGTATGGCTCCATGCCGCTTGTCACGCATACCGGCATGGAATTCAGCCGCCGCACCAAGGAGGGCAGACCTGAAGACGCTACGCCCGACAGCACATACTATACCGTCTGCTCATCGTTCACGTACGAAACGTATTTTAACGCCATCGGCTATCGTCATTCAGGCTCTGCCGACACTTCCCTGACGATATTGCTCACGACACGTCCGCAGGAGGCGGTCGTCTTCGACTACGACAGACGTCTCGACCCAGACGGCTCGAAGTATGAACCGGAAATGATGCGGATGCGCGCTCTCTTGCAGCCTGGCGACATAATCGTCTATTCCAAGATCAAGGGCACAAGCAAGAAGACGGGCGAGACGCTTGGCGGTGGACACGCTCTTCTGTACGTTGGCGATGAAGCTGGCGACGGACATCCGCTCGTCATGCACTCTGGCGGCGCGAAGTACGATTTCGCAACCGGCGTTGATCAGGTGGAGAAGGGCGGCACGATTCGTCTTGACGAGATGGATACGTACTTCTTCCATGGCGTGGGCATCAGCGGCAACACGAAGATCATGGTGTTCCGTCCGCTTGACCTTCCGGCGGAGCGTTACCCTCTCACGGAATCTGCCAAGGCGCGTTATCTTCACCCGCGTCTCAGGATCGACCGCATGGTTGACGTAGGCCCGTACGGAAGCGTCGTGACCGGCGGAGAGCTCGAATACAGCATCTGGCTGAAGAATTACTCGAAGACGGCGTACACCGTGCCGGTTCGGGAGAAAGTGCCAGAAGGCTGTGAACTTGTTTCATGCGATGTGCTGACAACAGTCAACGGCGGCGAAGGGTCTCGCCGCCCTACCGACTGTCGGCTGTCGGCTGCCGACTGCCAACTCGACTGGAACGTGCCGTTGGCGCCTGGCGAAGAGCGGACGCTCCGCTGGCGCGTGAGGGTTGTTGCTCCGGCCGGGAGCCGCATCGTTGCGTCCGGCGGAACCGTGGCGGGCATTCCGTCCAATACGCTCGTGACGGAAGTGGTGCCGCGCCGCGTGTCGGCGGCTGTTGCCAGGGCGTGGGCCGAGGCGACGATAGTGAACGCCACGAACCTTCCCGACTGCCGCGTCGAGGGATGGGCCGGCGGACGAAGGTCGCAGGAGCCGCCGCGCGGAGTGCGCGTGTGCGACCCGCGCGCGAGCCAGCTTATGGAAGGCGACGTAGTCGTTGTGTGCCCCGACCTCGGAAAGCCGGAGAGCTTCAGACTCTGGGTGAAGGGGCGCGGCGGACTTGAAGAGGCGACGCAGAGCGGAATCCGCCGCGTTTCGGACGCCGAGGTTGTCGCGCTTCTTGCAAAGCCGTTCTTCGCCGCGCTGCGTCCGGCGCGGCTTGCGGATGTCGAGCGCTTCGAGGCACGTCAGAGATCCGTCGTGTCGACGGCGTTTTCGTATTTCGCGAGGGGTGCCGCAGTTCAGCATTCGCCTACCGGCGCGATGGCGGGGGCTGTTTCGCCGGAGGGCGTAGAGTACGTCACGCCGCTTTCGTTCGTGGACGGCGTGTGCAGAAAGGCGCTTGGCGTGTCGCTCTGCGACGATGTCCAGACTACGACTGTGTCGAACATCGTCGTTGCTCCGCCCAAGGGGATGTTGGTGTTCGAGTACGATATCGCGGACGACAAGCAGCTGTGGCGCTACGACGAGAAGACGTCGTGGCTGTGGTCGATAATCGAGCCTGGCGACATCGTGGCGATGATGACAGACCATCCCGACAAGAAGGGACGTCCGGGGCTTGAGACCGCGTTCGTGTACGTCGGCGACGTGCGCGGCGACGGGCATCCGCTGTACCTGCACGTCGCCGGGACTGGTGCAGACGCAGGCTCCGGGTTGGCGTGCGCCAGCGGAGCGATATCAAGGAGGATCTTTGATTCTCTTCTGCACGGCAGAAGCGTCCACTGCCTGAAAAATCGTTCCAAGGTGGTCGTGCTGCGCCCGGCGGCGAAAAAGCTAGAAAGGAAGCTGTAGAATGACAGACGTTACGAGAAGAGATTTTGTGTCTGGCGCGGTTGCCATGGGCGCTGCGGCGATGACTTCGGAAGCGGCGTTCGCGGCTGGCTCCCGCACTTCGCTGAAGCCGGACCAAATTCGCGCCGTGTATGTTCCGTGGGGGCACAACATGTGGGGCGAGTCGCTGCCGGAGGGCGTCAAGACGCTTTCCAAGGGGCGTCTCTGCAACGACCACTTGAAGTTCGACGAGACGATCTGGCGCAATGTAGTGGACCGGCTTGTCCTGCGCAAGATGAACATGGTCGTGATCGACCTTGGCGAGTTCCCGGTGTATCCGAGCCATCCAGAGCTTGCGGTGAAGGGTTCGCGCTCGCCAGACTGGGTGCGCAGCGAGGTGCGCCGCCTCAAGTCGCTTGGCATAGAGGCTATTCCGAAGCTCAACTTCTCCACTGCGCACGATGCGTGGCTCGGAGAGTACGGGCGCATGGTCACCACTAGGACGTACTACCGCGTGTGCGCCGACGTGATACGCGATTCGGCTGAGATGTTCGACAAGCCGCGTTTCATGCACATAGGCTACGACGAAGAGAAAGTGCGCTTCCAGCATGGCTTTCAGGTCGTCCGCGAGAACGAGGTATGGTGGCACGACTTCCTGTGGTTCGTGAAGACGGTGGAGGACGCGGGTATGCGCCCGTGGATGTGGAGCGACTACGGCTGGTCGCACGACGACTTCGTCGACAAGTGCCCCAAGTCTGTTCTCCAGAGCAACTGGTACTACGACGAATGGCTGGAAGGATTCGACCTGAAGACGATGAAGGCAGATGCGAAGGGACGCCCGATCCTGGAGCTCTTCCTGAAGCTCGACAAGGCCGGTTTCGACCAGCTGCCGTGTTCGTCGAACTGGCTTTCGAAGCACCGCAAGGCCGCAAACGCGAGCAACGACGAGTGCATGGCGCGGACTGTGAAGTTCTGCCGCGAGCACCTTGCGCCCGAACGCATCAAGGGCTACCTCATGGCGCCGTGGCCGAAGGACTACGACAACCCGGATTTCCTCAAGACGGTTTCGGCTGCCATAGACCAGCTTGACGCCGCGATGTAGGCCATGTCGATTCTTCTGGGAGTGGCCGTGGTTCTTGCGACGACGGCTGGATGGGAGAACGTCTGTTCCGGCAGGGCGGAGTTTCCTGCCGCAGAAGTCGTGTGGACGGCTACGAACGGATTCTCCGTAGTCCGCGAGGGTGGCGCAGAAGGCGAAGTTTCGCTTGAAGACGGTGCAATAAAGATCAGGAAGGCGAATTGCCTGGGGCGCATCGTCGTAGCGTCTCCGCCGTTCCGTCTGGAGAAGGGCAAGTCCCTGCGATTCTTTGCTGACGTGTCGGCGCACACGGATTCGCCTGGCGCGGCTGTTGGCTTTCTGTGCGCATACGAGAAGAAGCGCGTGCTGGCGTTTCCCGACCCGGTCAGCGCAAAGGTGTTTTCGGTGGGTTCGCGTCAGTACATGCGCGGGCTCGTCAACTCCGCGCCTGGGATGACGTACCGCAAGTATGCGCACTTCGAGCCTGCTGGCGGACCTGTGACGGCTGCAATAGTAGTCGAGGGAACACCTTCGGAAAGCACTTGGCGAGGCTGGTCTGCGGAGGATCTTGCGTCCGCCAGGGGCAAATGGTCCGCTCACTATTCGGAGCTTGCCGCGCCGGACAGGTCAGGCGACCGCGCGGACCGTGCCGCGTTCGACGCGTCTCTTGCCGCCGACATCGACCACACGGCGAAGATAGAGGTGCGCAATGGGTTTAGCAGACTTGTCGTGGACGGACGTGACGTTCCGTCGTTCGTCTACAAGGGGCCGTCGGGCCGTGACGGCACCCAGTATTCGGGCAGGCCGCTGCAGCAGCATGGCGTAAAGATAGGCTGCATTCTCCTCTGGCTAGGCGAGCTTCCAGGACAACCTGCCCCGTGGAATGAACATGGATTCGATGTCCGTCTTGCCGTCGACAAGATACGCGATGGGATGATGATAGGCGACGAATCGTGCTTCATCCTCTCGCTAGGCTGCTCGGCGTACCCGGCGTTCACAGAGGCTGAACATCCGGACGAGACATGGCGCAGGGAGGATGGTTCGGTCGTTCGCGGCAACTCCGGCAGCGCAATACCCGACGAATACAACGACGGCGGAAAGCTCGACAAATGCGACCGCCGCTGGCCTTGGGTGTCGTACGCATCTCCGGCATGGCGTGGCGCGGTAAAGGAAATCACGGCGAAGTTGTTCGCCGAGCTGAAGCGCGAAGGACTTTTCAAGCGCATTGTTGGCGTCCATTACTGCGGCTACCACGACGGACAGTTCGCAATGCCCGTCATCGACCATTCGCCGTGCGCAAAGGCGGAGTATGCACGTTATCTTGCCGAGCGCGGACTCAAGTCCGGCGACTCCTGTGCGGACTATGCGCACTTCGCCAAGCAGCTTGGCTTTTATGCGCTGGAGGATTTTTCGCGTGAGGCGAAGCGGCTTGCCGGCAAGCCGATTGTCGCGGTCCGCTGGAGCATGAGGCCGCTTGGCGGGCACAAGGACTCCGCCTACGACATAGACGCGTTTATCCATTCCGATGCCGTGGACGTCATCGTTCCACAGCCGACATATGGGCTGCGTCTCCCTGCGCTTGCACAGGGCGTGAGACTTCCTTGCCAGACGCTGCATCGTCATGGCAAGATGATGTGGTACGAGTTCGACTTGCGCACGTACGGTGCATTGGAGAGGTGGGCGAATAGCGCCATGTCCGCAAAGGGGCTTGGCACGGCGGAGGATTTTCCGATGTGGCAGACCATGTTCCGCAAGCACGCTGGCATCATGCTGGCGCAGCGCATGGGCTGGTGGCTCTACGACATGGCGGGCGGGTGGTTCTATCCAGAGGAGATTGCCGCAGACTGTGGAGAAGTGCTGTCGTTCTGCCGCGAGATGCTCGCTTTGAAGCCTGATCCATGGCACCCCGATGTTGCACTTGTCGCAGATGAACGGATGATGGCGGCCTTTGCGCTGAAGGATCCCGCACACGCGCCAAACCTGGTCATGAAAGCGTGGCCGCATATCGCCGCATCGGGCGTTCCGTACGATTTCTACCTCGCCGAGGACGTTTACGGCGAGCCTGATGTGCTGAGGGGCTACAAGGCCGTCGCTCTCTGCGCGTTCCTGAACCCCGATTCCAGGCAGACGGCTTTTATGGATGCGCTTGCCTCGTTTGGCGCAAAGACGTTTGTTGTGCCGGAAAGTGGATACTCGCCGCAGGAGTTTCACGACTTCGCCGTCGGGGCCGGCGGGTATGCGGCGATGCGTCCAGGTGTCGCGCAGGTGGACATGAACGGCGACTTCGCGTCCGTACACTGCATAGTGCCGGGGCGGCACGTTTTCCGCTTGCCATTCCGGGCAAGGGTCGTGAATGTGAAGAACGGACGTGATGAGGCCGTGCGAGACGGCGTGATGGCGCTTGAGATGTCGGCTGGTGAAACGTGCTGGTTTCGAATCTTTCGAGGGGAGCCGAGGTGAAGCTTAACTTTCTTTTGTCGGCGATAGCCGTCTTCTGCTCAGTTGTCGCGTTTGCGTCTGACGATCTTGAGCAACGGTTCTTGCGCGTAAGGAACGTCAAGGACGACGTGATGACGTCGATAAAGGTCACATTCCATGCCAAGGCGGACGACGAGGGATCCGATCCTCTCGAAATGTGGCGGGCGGAGACCAAGGAAAACGTCAAGCTCAAGGACGCGTTCGTTCGCGTTGACTTCTCCCTGTCGCCCGAGAAGGGCAGCGACGTCAGATGCCGGGCCGAGCTGCCGTTGCCGGAGAGATGGGACGGTCGCATGTGGGGGCAGGGCAACAGCGGAAGGGCCGGAACGATTCGTGCGCTGGTCGGATACGTGGCTGCAGGCACGGCCGCCGTGACGACCGACCTGGGAACAAGTTCCGTTGCTGGCAGTGGCGTCCAAATTGGCGACATAACGTGGCCTCCCGCCGTCCTGCGCGACTTCCACTGGCGCGCCACGCACCTGATGACGGTTTACGGCAAGCGCATAGTCGAGGCGTTCTACGGTCGTCCGCCGGACAAGGCTTATTTCGCCGGCGGTTCCACCGGCGGACGTCAGGCGATGAGCGAGGCGATTCGATATCCAGAAGACTACGACGGGCTCCTGATAAGCCTTCCCGACAACAACGCCGCGGCGAACGAAATCGCCGCATGGCATCTCCGGCGGCAGACGCATGATGCCGAAGGCAGATTGCTGTTCACGACGAATGAGATGCGCGTGCTGGCTGACGCGGCAGTGGAATACAGGGCGAAATGCGATTCTAAACCTTACGCGGGCAAGGTTCTCGCCGACGCCCGTTTTGACGAAAAGGAGGTGGACGGTTTTCTGGAACTTGCGGCGAAGAAGCTGCCTTCGCTCGCCGAGGGCGACAAGCTTCGGCGGCTAAGGTCCCTTTATGTGCCGCTTGTGCATGACGGAAAATGCTACTTCAACGGCTACGCCCCTGGTTCGTACCTCGGCAGGAACATGGAATGGTACGGACTGGTCTCTCTGCGCCAGTACATGATGGAGAAAGGCGTCCCGGCCGCGAAGTGGACCAATGTGGGCTGGAGCGAGATCGACATGTACCTGCGTGAACGTGCGCCGGAGCTCAATGCGTGTTCGCCGAATCTTGACGCATTCAAGGCGCGAGGCGGGAAGATAATCATGTCCCTCGGATGGGAGGACCAGACCGTTCCGCCAAATCCGATCATAGACTACTACGAGCGAGTCTGCGAGCGATATGGTGGAATAGATGCCGTCAAGGGCTGGTTTCGCCTCTTTTGCATACCTGGCTGTGCGCATGGCGGCGGGAAGGGGCGCATCATGACTGGCACGCCCAGCGGCGGATCGGCGCGCAGGCTTCTGATCGCCTGGCGCGAGAAAGGCATCGCGCCAAGCGCTCTTCAGGCTGGATGGAAAAAGAAGAAGCTCGATATGCCAATCGCGGCGTATCCCGGCGTCTACGCGAAGGATGAGTCCGGAAAATGGCGCGTCACGGAGGCGAAGCGCGGCGTTCCGCAGCTCGACGGGGTCGTGCGGACGACGGCGAAGGGCATGAGTCCGTCAAGCGCCGTGCCGGCGGACGGTGCGGACGGCTGCACTGCGTTCGTCGTCGGACGGAAGGCTAGCGCGACCGGGCGTGTGATCGTCGGCCACAACAACGACGGATTCGGCCCCATGAAATACGCGATTCTCCCGGCGACCGACTCCGCGCCTGCGCTTGAGGAGCCGGGAAGGGCCGGCGGACTTGGCGGCGGCAAGTCGCCGGTCCTCTACTGGCAGGCAGTCTATTCCGACAAGGCGAGGTCCGGCAAGGCCACGGGGGACGTGCTGCTCAACGAGCATGGCGTGATGGCGTTCCCGAACATACTTCCGGTGGGGCGGATATTGCCTGGGGACGTCGTCTCGGAGGGCATCGCGGGCAGACGCGAATCGTTTGACTTCGCCGCCGCGTACCAGGGCGTGCGCACGAAGCACGACCCGTCTCAGAGGCACAGGATCGTGGAGTTCTACCGCGAAGCGGCTGGAGTTGCCGTCAACGAGAGGGAGCTGCCGTGGTCGGTTAGGCCGGCGCATCTTGTGACGGTCGACGACTTGAAGCGAGGCTTCAGCTCGCATGCCGTTGGGCAGGGCCGCGTGTCGGTGCATCCCGAAGAAGTTCCCGGAGTGGCGTGGCCGGTATGCAGGCTCAAGACCCTTGAGTCCGTGATCTGCCGATTCGCGGAGAACCCGGCGGATACCGCGATCTATCTTGCCCCTGGACGGCCTTGCGAGACGAGGTACGACGAGTTTCGTCCGTTCCGGGACGCGCCGCCCCCGTACTTTGCGACAGGCGCGGCGGCCGAAGCTCTTCTTTCGTCTCGGTTTGTGCAAACATCGGCATGGCGGGAAAGCAGATAAGATTGGGCAGAGAATGGCAGTCCCTTGTGATACGGTCGATGTGATGCAGTCGGCGAGTCTATGGTATAATACCAGCCAATGACACGAATTGAGCGATATGGCTGGCGGCATCCTGTCGAGCCCGGCATCGGTCGCGTCGTAAGTGCGCACGGCGACTACTACCGCCTCGTCTGCAACGAGGCAGACGGTGTCATACTGGCCCGCAAGAAGAAGTCGGTGTTCAAGTTCCGCAAGCTCGCCGACAGGAACTGCCGTCCCGACACGCACAACGCCGAGAGCCTGACGCCCATCACCGGCGACTTCGTCCGCTTCCGCCACAACGACCACGGCGAGTCGCTCATCACGGACGTCTTGCCGCGGTTCTCCCACTTCGGCAGGAGGGACCCCACGGCCCGGCGGCAGTCGCAGACCCTTGCCGTGAACTTCGACGCGCTGTTCGTGATGATGTCGCCGAACGAGGACTTCTCGCTGGCCCGCGTCCGCCGATACCTCGACCTCGCCGCGGACATAGGCGAGGCGGAGCCGGTGGTGGTGGTCAGCAAGGCCGACCTTCTGCGCGACGGGGACGCGGCGCGGCTGGACGAGCTTCGCCGCGAGGTCGGCGACGCCGCGCGCGTGCTGCTCGTCTCGTCCGTGGACGGCACCGGCATGGACCAGGTCGAGGGCTATGCGCGCCCGGGGCGGACGCTGGCGCTCGTCGGCTCCTCGGGCGTCGGCAAGTCCACGCTCGTGAACCGGCTCGCCGGCGAGGAAATCCAGGCGACGCAGGAGATACAGGAGTGGAGCGGACGCGGACGGCACACGACGACGGTGCGCGAGCTCGTCATGCTGCCGTCGGGCGCGATGGTCCTGGACACCCCCGGGATCCGCGAGATCGGACAGGTGGGCGAGGCGGAGCTGGTGCAGGCGAAGGGCGAGTCGACGCACAGGAGGCGGAAGTGACGATCAGCACCGAGAGCATCGTGAAGTTCTTCCCGCTCGTCGTCGCGGCGCTGACGATGCTCACATTCGTCCTTCCGTCGAGGGTGGGCGTGCGAGCCAAGGCGATATGGGCGATGGTGCTTCTTGCATGCGCTTCAAGAGGCATCGTCTATGCGTCGTTCGGCAGCGGCTCGGCCCGGGCCCCGGACCTTCCGCAGTGGCTGCTCTGGTTCTGGGACTGGGCGTGCTCCGGGCTCTACCTCCTTTTCCTGCTGAGCCTGGTGTGGTGGGTTCGCCGCGGCCGCCTCGTAGTGCTGCCGGTCCTTGCATGGGGGCTGGCTGCGCTGGGCTTGGCGAACGGACTCATGCTCCCGGCGGTCCGCGAGGTGGAGCTCGCCTATCCCGATCTTCCGGAGGAGCTCGACGGATACCGGATCGCGCAGCTTTCGGACCTCCATTGCTGCGCGTCGATGCGGGGCTGGCGCACGCGCGGCATCGTCGAGAGGGTGAACGCATGCGACCCCGACCTCATATGCCTTACCGGGGACTACGTGGACGGCTACGTGGCGCAGCTGGCGGACGACCTGGCCCCGTTGCGAGACCTCCGCGCGCGCGACGGCGTGTACGCCGTCCGCGGCAACCACGAATACTTCCTGGACTACGCCGCGTGGCGGGCATGGTTCGACGCGAACGGCTTCAGGTTTCTTGTGAACGAGTGCGTGTTCCCCCGCAGGTCGCTGGCGCTCGGCGGCGTGAACGACCCGGGGTGCGTCGTCTACGGCGACGTGTTCCCCAACGTCGCCAAGGCGTTTGCCGCGGCGACGAACGGGGAGTTCCGCGTGCTGCTGGAGCATCAGCCCAATCGCGCCCTCGAGAACTTCATGCTGCATGGAACGAGGCTTCAGCTCTCCGGCCACACCCACGGCGGCATCGCGCCGGGGCTGAGCTTTCTGGTCTCGCTGAAAAACGGAGGGCGCGTGCGGGGGACCTACAGGATGCCCGGCGGATTCCTGTACGTCTCCCCGGGGGTCGGCCAGTGGGCCGGGCTGCCGTTCCGATTCTTCGACCCGCCCGAGATATCACTGATAGTCCTGCGGCGGACTGATCCACAGACGAAAGGAGACTCAAATGAAGGTAGTGACATTCGGTGAAATCATGATGCGGCTCAACCCGGAGGGATACCGCAGGTTCGTACAGGCGGAGAAGTTCGAGGTCTCGTACGCAGGAGGCGAAGCGAACGTCGCAGTGTCGCTCGCGAACTACGGCGTTGACGCCGCGTTCGTCACGAAGCTTCCGGAAAACCCACTCGGGATCGCGGCGCGCAACGAGGTCAGGCGGTTTGGGGTGGACACCTCCTGCATCGTCTGGGGCGGTCCGAGGCTAGGCATTTACTTCGCCGAGAAGGGGGCGTCGCAGCGCGCGTCTAAGGTCGTGTACGACCGCGCCGGCTCGTCGATCGCGCTTGCGAAACGCGGCGACTTCGACTGGGCGAAGATACTCAGGGGCGCGAAGTGGTTCCACTTCACCGGCATCACGCCGGCGCTCGGGGGGGAGTGCCCGGCGATCTGCCTCGACGCGCTCAAGTACTGCAAGGCGCACCGCATCACCGTCAGCTGCGACCTCAACTACCGCGGCAAGCTCTGGACGAAGGCCGAGGCCGGCAGGTGCATGGCGAAGCTGGTGCCGTACGTCGACGTGCTCATCGCGAACGAGGCGGACGCCGCCGACGTCTTCGGCATCGTCGGCAAGGGGTCCGACGTGGAGAGCGGCAAGCTCGACAAGGCGGGCTACGTGTCGGTCGCCGAGCAGTTGGTAAGGCGCTTCGGATGCAGGAAGGTCGCGATTACGCTTCGCACCTCCCTCTCGGCGTCCGACAACCTCTGGGCCGGCATGCTCTACGACTCTAAGGCGAAGAAGGCGTACTTCTCGACGGAATACAAGCTGCACATCGTGGACCGCGTGGGCGGCGGCGATTCCTTTGGTGGCGGGCTCATCTACGCGCTGTCGGCGGGCGGCAAGGCTCCGCAGGCGGCGATTGACTTCGCGGTCGCGGCATCCGCGCTGAAGCACTCGATCGAACTCGACTTCAACCACGTGAGTGTCGCGGAAGTGGAGACTCTTGCGTCCGGCAACGGTACCGGCCGAGTCCAGCGATGAGCGAAAAACCCTTATTTTTCAGGGGTTTGGCGGCGATTTTTCGCCGCCAAAATTTTTTTAAAATACCCCCTTGCGCACCATGCGGATTTTATGATATACTATTCCCCGTTCGCCGCGAAAGGGGCGGGCGTTGATCTTTGACAATCGGTGTTTGAGAAAACAGTAGATGTTTGTGAGAGGGTCGGAGTCCCGCGAGGGGCTCCAAAGCAACTCGAAGTTTTTTTCTGAGAGTTTGATTCTGGCTCAGAACGAACGCTGGTAGCGTGGATTAGGCATGCAAGTCGAACGGGATCGGCCGGTTAGCAATAATTGGCCGTGAGAGTGGCGGATTGGGGAGGAACACGTGGGCAACCTGCCCTTGGGACGGGGAAAACCGTTGGAAACGACGGCTAATACCGGATGAGGCGCCTGGCGGCATCGCCGGAGCGTCAAAGGGGGCCGCAAGGCTCCCG
>JAFRBA010000259.1 GCA_017405115.1 Kiritimatiellia bacterium | reverse complement strand
GGCGGTTCGCCGTGGCGTACTCGACGTGCGAAGACGCGATCGTGAGGATCTTCGTCGCATCGCGGCGGCCGGCGGACTCGGAAGCCTTGGCGACCTCGTCGTACTTGATCTCGGAGCAGAGGCCCTTGAGCGCCTGCACATGGGTGATTGCGGCCGTGAGTGTGGTCTTGCCGTGGTCGACATGGCCGATCGTGCCGACGTTCACGTGCGGCTTTCCGCCGCGGTCGAATGTTTCCTTCGCCATTCTTTTACTCCTGTGAGTTGTTGTTGTCTTCTTTAGCTCCCGTCAGGAAAATGGAGCCACCTAGCGGAATCGAACCGCCGACCTCATCCTTACCAAGGATGTGCTCTACCTACTGAGCTAAAGTGGCCTCTTTCGAGACGAAAACTTGTGTATTATACCAAAGCAGACGCAGATTGACAAGGGGGGGGCGCGCGAAATCGCGCGCGGCTCACCGGGCGTACACGATGTCGGGCGGCGGTGGGGCGGCGAAGGTTATGCGGCGGCCGGTGGAAGGGTGCGTGAAGGAAAGCTCCACGGCGTGGAGCAGAAGGCGCTTCGGACGGTTCGCCAGACGGCGGTCGCGCACGGCGTCTCCGTAGAGCCTGTCCCCGACAACCGGGCAGCCGAGCTCCGCGGCGTGTATGCGTATCTGATGCATCCGGCCCGTCTCGATCGTGAACTCGACGAGCGAGACCGGCCCCTTCCGCGCAAGCACCTCCCAATGCGTCACCGCGTGCAGACGTTCGCGGCCCACGGGGCCCTCCCGGCTGCCCGTGCGAGCCCCGGGAGCTCCGTGCACGACTGCGAGATAGCGCTTCACCACGCCCTGATGCGACTCGAACTGCCTGCGCAGCGCACGATACGCCGCCTGGGTCTTGGCAAACACCATCACCCCGCTCGTCTCGATGTCAAGACGGTGGACGACGCCGGGCCTTTCGCGCGAGCCGACGCAAGCCATCCCCGGACGGCATTTCACCAGCTCTTCGGTAAGCGAGCCTTCCTCGTGACCCGGCGCTGGGTGGACGACACGGCCCGAAGGCTTGTCGACCACAATTATCGAATCGTCCTCGAAAAGGACGTTCAGGCGCGGACCGCCAGGACTGTCACTTGCGCTTCGCAAGCGCGGGATTCACAGGGGTGGTCTTTACGAGTTCCACGATCTTGGCGGTGATCTCCGGGTTGGAGCGCAGATAGTCGATCGTGGCGAGGGAGCCCTGGGCGAGCTGCTGGTCGCCGAAGGAAATCCAGCTGCCGCGCTTCTCGACGACTCCGCGCGCGAGCGCCGCGTCCAGCACCGAGCCCTCGTAGGATATGCCGCAGGTGTAGAGGATGTCGAACTCCGCCTCGGTGAACGGCGGCGCGACCTTGTTCTTTACCACCTTTACGCGAGTGCGGTTGCCTATGACCTGTCCGGTCGTGTTCTTGATCGCCCCGATTCGCTGCACCTGCAGGCGGCACGATGCGTAGAACTTGAGGGCCTTGCCGCCGGGCGTGGTCTCGGGGTTCCCGAACATCACGCCGATCTTCTCGCGGACCTGGTTTGTGAAGATGAGCAGAGTCTTCGTCTGAGCTATGACGCCGGTGAGCTTGCGCATTGCCTGCGACATGAGACGGGCCTGGAGGCCCATGTGGCTATCTCCCATGTTGCCGTCGATCTCCGCCTGCGGCGTGAGAGCCGCGACGGAGTCGACCACCACGACGTCGAGTGCGCCGGACTTCACCAGCTGCTCGCAGATTGTGAGGGCTTCCTCGCCGCTGTTGGGCTGGGCAACGATCAGGTTGTCGAGGTCGACGCCAATCTTCTTGGCGTATGTGGGATCCAGGGCGTGCTCGGCGTCGATGAACGCCGCGACGCCTCCGGCCTTCTGGGCATTGGCCACGACATGCAGGGCGAGAGTCGTCTTGCCAGAAGACTCCTGCCCGTAGCACTCCACGATGCGGCCTCGCGGAAGTCCGCCGACGCCCAGGGCGAGGTCGAGGGAGAGAGCGCCGGTGGAGATCACGGGTATGTCCTCCGCCTCGCGGTCGCCGAGGCGCATGATCGACATCTCGCCGAATTCCTTGCGTATCTGGTTCATCACCGCGTCAAGCGCGGTGTTCCCGGTGTTGGATTCTGCCTTGGCCATACCCTCTCGCCCTGCTTCGCTTTACTTCTTACTTCTTACTTTCAATGCGCGTCTTCAGGCTCCGCGACAACCTTCCAGAAGACCTGCGAGCCGTCTGTCGTGCGCTCGAATATGATCGAGGGCACGTCCCCGGACGCCGCCTGGCGGCGCTCGACGGGCTCGAGCCCGTCGATGGCGAAGCCTCCCGTAAGCGAGTTTGTCTCGTAGAGCGAGTACCAGCACTTCTCTACGGCATCCGTCACGGTCAGGGTCCATGTCGTGCCGTCAGCGCCGGCGATGGCGGCGAACGCCACTGGCACAGGCTGCGCCGGTTCCGGGCCCGGAGGGTCGTCCGGCGGCGGCACCGGCTCCTCCGCTGCGACTATCGTGAGCTTTGCGGTCTTGTCGGGGATCGCCATGTAGTTCGCGGAGTCGCCCGCGAACGACGCGGTGGCGGTGTACGCGCCGACGTCGCGCTGGCGGTTGTTCTCGTAGGAGACCGTCACGCCGTCGGGCAGTTCGCCGGTTATCTCCAACGCATAGTATTCGCCGCTGTAGGTGTAGGTGGCGTCCGCGAAGACGACGGCGCTCATGTCGTAAGTCGCCTTGGCAATCTTCCAGCTTATCGACTTCGCGGAAGTCGAGCCGTTGCTCCACGAGAAGCCGGGCCGCGGAGTGGCGACGGCGGTGTAGCTACCGGCGTTGGTCTTCTTGTAGTCCGTGAGCGTGTAGCCGGTACCCGCCGGGACGCCCGTCTGGGCCTTCCCGTTGTAGACGAGGCCGGAGACGGCAGTCGGGGCGTCGACCTTGACCTTGTCGCCGCCGGAGACCAGCGTGTATTCGTTGCCCTCCTCGTCCGTGTACTTGCCGCTGGAGTCGGGCGCAGAGCCCCAGACGAGGAGTGTGCCGGCGCTACCGGTCACGGCGAGGCCGACGTCGCCGGTGACATCGTGGGTGAAGTTGTGCGCGCTCGAAAGCGCATCGGCGGGGGTCACGTCGTCGGCCGCGTAGCCGAAGACCTCGGTGTCGCCGGAGACGCCTTCGATGTATCCGATCGAGCCCGTGAGCTTCGCATCGAGGCGCAGCGAGCCCTGGTCGTAGACGACAAGGTTGTTAGCCTTGCCCTTGAGGTCGGTGTTGCCGGTGATGTTAACGTCGCCGGACACGCGGATCTTGCCCTTGTTGCCTATGAACACGCCGCCGCCGGTGTACGTCTTGCACCCGGTGACCGTGCCGCCGGTGAAGACCGCCGTGCCGTCGTCGACTAGCACCGCCGCGCCGCGCCCGGAGCCGTCAGCCGCGTTGTCGTATTCGTTGATGCAGTCGCTGATCTCGGTTCCGGGATACATGCGGAAGATGCCGCCTTTCCACACGCTGACCGCGCCGGCGTCGCGGCCGGCTCCGCGGACGCCGACGATGGCCGTCTGGTACTGCGCCGAGTCGCTGGGCGTGACCATGCGGAGCTCGCCGCCCTGGACGTCGAAGAGCGGCACCGTGCGGGGCTCTTCCGAGAACTCCATCGTGGTGTCGTTAATCACGTCGGAGCCATAGACGACGATGTCCTTCATTATTATCTTGCCGCCCTTGCCGATGATGAGCGAGCAGTCCGCCGAGCGGTCAATCCAGAAGAAGCCCTTGTTGGTGTCGGAGCGAAGCGTGACGGAGTTGGTGATCGTGATGTCCTCGTCGATGGTGTTGCCCGTCCAGCCGGTCACCCATATCGTCGCGTCGCTGTTGACCGCCTTGAGCGCCTCGGAGACGAGCAGGTAGTACGCCTGGGAGCCGTCGGAGCCCTTCACCAGCGCGCTCGCCGCGCTGACGGGCCCGGTCCAGGGCTGCGGCCCGGTAGGCGCGGCATTCCAGCGCAGGCCCGGAAGGGCGTCGTAAGGCTCGGCGACGAGCGAAGCCGTGGCGTCGCTGAAGAACGCGGCCGCGGAGGAGTGCGCGACCGTCGCGGAGGCGGCCTCGGCGAGGGCGAGCCCGTTGGTATTGCCGAAACTGCCGGTCGAGGAGGACCACATGATTCCGACCTTGCCGGTCACCGCGTCGGTGATCGTCGCAGTGGCACGGTTGTTGCCGTTCTTCAGGTAGACGTCGTCGCCGACGAGCTTCGAGTTCGAACCGGACGTGTTCCCAACGATGTTGAGTTCGCCCGAGAACTCCACGGTGGACTTCGCCTCCGCGAAGACCGCACCGCCGTAGTTTCGCGCGTAGCAGTTCCGGATCGTGCAGCCCGAGAGCTTGAGCCGCTTGCCCGAAGCCACGTAGACCGCGCCGCCGTACGCGTTCTTCACCCTGGAGGGCGAGTACTGGCCGGTGGCGCGGCAGTTGTCCAGCACGGCTCCGCCGGTGAGGGTGGCGAGGCCGTTCCGCACGCAGACCGCGCCGGACCAGGAGTTGGTGCCCACTATGTCCACGAGCTGCACGCCCGCGCCGAGGCGCAGCGACGCGCCGCTGCCGTTGACGAGGAACACCGCGTTTCCGACGTAGTTCCTGAAGGTGACCCCGGAGACGGACAGGAGGCCGCCCGTGACGGAGAATACTGTGTTGGACGCTTTTGCAAGGTCAACCTCGACGCCGCCCGTCTTGCCGGTGAGCGTCAGCCCGTCGGCGACGGGCACGGAGCGGGACATCGAACCGTTCTTCAGGATGACGATCTTGCGCGTGTCGCCGAGCTCGCCGGCGGCCAGGGCCGCGGCGTACTTGTCGAACAGCCTGTCGATGCGCGCGGCTGTCTTCTTGTTCCCGCCGGCGTCCAGGTAGTAGCCCACGGCGTCGGTCAGGGGCACGGGCTGCGTCTGCCAGACGAGGGAATAGGTAGGCGACGACCCTTTCACGTAGCCGCGCATCTCGCCCCATTCGTCGGCCGCGTTGGCGATGCGCGGCGCGCACGCGCATATGCCGTTGAACGTGGCAGTGTCGGTTGCGACGGCACTGCCGAATACCGCGCCCTCCCCGGTGGCGGCGTCGCAAGAGAGCGTGAACCCGGGCGAGACCGCGCCGAGGAGCGTGAAGCCCGTCGCAGCGACGGTGTGGACTGCGGATACGTAGTCGCTGACGCCGAAGTCGACCTTTCCAAGCAGCGACAGCGAACCGCCGTCCTCGACTTCCACCACGGTGTTGTCACCTGCGGCGAAGACGATGTTCGAGACGACGAAAGATGCTTCCGGGGCAACGATGAACTGCGCGCCGGCGAGGCGGGTGACGGCCGACGCGGCGGGCGTCGCGTTGGTGGCCATGAGGACGCAGTCGAAGTCGATGGTTGCCGTCGCCTTGAGGCGGGTGGTGTCGAGCACCTCCACGAGAGAGGCTTCGCCGGTGGAGGCCGCGAGCTCGCGCGCGGCGGCGATGCCGCGGTCTATGGACGAGAACACGACGCCGCCGACGCGGACAGACGGATGCTCGAGCACGAGGTCGTTGCCCCAGGAGTTCCCGACGGCCGTCGCCGACGCAACCAGCGACGAACGGTCCTTGTGGGTCGTGGGGACGGTCAGCAGGACGGACTCCGCCACGCCGATCCACTCGTCGTCGTCGGTCTTCGCCATGAAGTCGTAGGTGCCAGCCGGCAGAATGGCGGCCCAGATGCCGTTCGCGCCCGACGTGACGCTCGTCACGGCGGTGTACGTCCCGGGCTCGTAGACCGTGACCGCGCAGCCGCTGACCGGATTGCCGTCTTCGTCAAGCACGCGGCCGGACACAATCGCGTGCGTCGTCATCTCGCCGACTATCCCGCCGATCTCGGGGAAGATGTTGTACCCGATGCCGTTTACGGCGTCGAACGCCTCGCTGGCCTCGGTGATGTCGGGCAGGTTGTACCAGAAGTCGCAGCTGCCGGCCCAGCCCATGTTCAGGTGGACGTACGGAACGTCGCCTTCGTAGCCGTAGCCGTCGGCGACGATCGCGTGGCCTGGTATGCTCATCGCGCACGGGCGCCCCGCGTCGAAGTTCGCGAAGAGCGTGTTCTGCAGTACCTTGCCCCCCTCGGGCGTGATCTCGCCGTTAATCTGGACCCAGACGGCCTGCGCGTAGCCGAAGTTGTCGACGAGGCTACCGGGCACGTCGTACGTGAACGAGCCGCTGCCATCGGCGGCGTACATCATGCTGACGGTGATGCCGAAGTCGCTCGTGATCTTGCCGATGTTCTTGCGCTGGTCTTCGGTTATGCCCCCCGACGTGAGGGGCGTGAGGGGCATGTCGTCCCACGCATACTGGCCGCCCTGCATCGTCAGCTGCACGTCGCTGCCATCCACCTGGCAGGTGAACGTCTTGGCCGCGACGTCCGCGTTTGGTATGGGGATCCCGAGGCCGCCGTCGTCCACCGGGCCGTGGAAGTAGCGCATGATCTGCGAGGCCGCCGTGGCCACGCATCCGCAGACGTAGTTCTTTTTGTCGCCAGGATTCCCGGGCGGGGTGTAGTAGTTCCATATCCTCTCGCCCTGGCTCCACTTCGACTTGACCAGCACGTCGACGCGGACGTCGGAGACGCTCGTGCGCGACGGATCGAGGTCCGCGCCGGCGTAGTCCGGACGGGCGCCGGCGGCGACGAGGCTGCGCCAGGCGGCGGCATTGGAGCCCGCCGCGCTCGACGGGGACGAGGCGTACGCGAGCCCGCCGCCGCGAGACGTCACGCGGCGGCTGGACAGGTCGCTGTTGAGCAGGGCCCACAGCGGGCTGCGACGGTCTATCGACGTGAAGTCGTTCGTGGCCGCCGTGAAGGCTATGATGGGAGTGACGGACGTGTCGGCCGAGGTGAAGACCGTGCCGCCGCCGCGAAGCTTGACGGAATAGAACACCGCTCCGTTCGTCGTCGAGTGCGACGCGGACTTCTCGACGGCACCGCTGCCGAAGCTGACGCCAAGGTGGCGCCGACCGCCAGCCGCCCACGCACGCACCGCTGACTCGGCGTCAGACCGCGAGACCGACGCTGCCTGCGCCTGAAAAGCAAGCGCGAGCAACGCCACGAGAATGGCTTTACTCTTCATTGTTCTGATGCCCTTTCAGATTCCGCCATAAGTATACCAAAAAGCAGTCGCGAAGACAAGAGAGGAGCCTACAGGAACCTGGCGGTCTCCGACGCCCTGCAGGCGCGCACCACCGCCGGCGGGCCCTCGCACACCAAGGCTCCGCCCTGGTCTCCGCCGCCAGGCCCGAGGTCCACGATCCAGTCGGCGCAGCGCATCACGTCGACGTTGTGCTCGATCACTATCACGGTGTTGCCCTGGTCGCGCAGCTCGAGCAGGATCTTCATCAGCTTGGCGACGTCGTCGAAGTGCAGGCCGGTGGTCGGCTCGTCGAGAAGATAGAGCGTGCGCCCCGTGGAGCGGCGCGAAAGCTCCGTCGCGAGCTTGATGCGCTGGGCCTCGCCGCCGGAGAGCGTCGTGGCGCTCTGTCCGAGCGCGACGTACCCGAGCCCCACGTCGACGAGCATCTTCAGCTTGCGCGCGAGCGACGGCACCTTGGCGAAGAACTCGTACGCCTCGGCCACGGTCATCTCGAGGACCTCCGCTATGTTCCTGCCGCCGTACGTCACCTCCAGCGTCTCGGCGTTGAAGCGCCGCCCGCCGCACTGCTCGCACGTGACGTACACGTCGGGGAGGAAGCTCATCTCGAGCTTGCACAGGCCGTCTCCGCCGCAGACCTCGCAGCGCCCGCCCTTCACGTTGAACGAGAAGCGTCCGGCCGTGTACCCGCGCGCCCTCGCGGCCTCGGTCTTCGCGAAGAGCTCGCGTATCTCCGAGAAGAACCCGACGTATGTCGCCGGGTTCGAGCGCGGGGTGCGCCCGATCGGCGACTGGTCGATCTCCACGACCTTGTCCAGGAGGTCCATCCCGGAGATCTTCCTGTACTTGCCGGGCACGGCCTTCGCGCGGTAGAAGTGCTTCATCAGTGCGCGCTTGAGCGTCTCGTCCACAAGCGTCGACTTGCCGCTGCCGCTCACGCCGGTGACGACGGTGAACGCGCCTATCGGGAAACGGGCGGTGATGTTCCGCAGGTTGTGCTCGCAGCATCCGGAGATGGTAAGGAAATGCGAATGGAAAATGGAAAATGAAGAGTGTAAAGTTTTTCCACTTTCCACTTTCCACTTTCCACGTTCCACTCTGCACTTTTCACTTTCCACTTTCTTTCTTCCCGTCAGGTAGTCGGCCGTCAGGCTCTTCGCCTCGAGCAGCCCCCCGTACGCGCCCTGGTACATGAGCTGCCCGCCCTCGCGCCCCGCCCCGGGGCCGAGGTCCACGATCCAGTCGGCGGCTTTCATCATCTCGCCGTCGTGCTCCACCACGACGACGGTGTTGCCGCGGTCACGCAGCTCCTTGAGCGTCGATATGAGGCGCTCGTTGTCGCGCGGATGGAGGCCGATCGTCGGCTCGTCCAGCACGTAGAGGACTCCGGTTAGCCCGCTGCCTATCTGCGTCGCCAGGCGGATGCGCTGCATCTCCCCGCCGGAGAGCGTCGCGCTCGCCCTGTCGAGCGTAAGGTAGTCGAGCCCCACGTCGAGCAGGAACTGGAGCCGCCGCGTGATCTCGGAAAGAATGTCCTTGAGCCCGGCGAGCTTCGCGGACGAAAGACCGGCGAGACTTGCGGGGCCAGCGCGACCAGCGCCAGTCGCGCCAGCCACACCCGTCTCGCCAGTCATCGCCCTAAGCCCCTCAAAAAACTTCAGCGCCTCGCCGACGGGCATCGCCATGACCTCGACGATCGTCTTGCCCGCGACGGTTGCCGCGCGAGACTCGGGCCGCAGCCTCGCACCGCGGCAGTCCGGGCACGTGCGGAAGCTCTGGTATGCCTCCCACTTGGCGCGCGTCTCGTCGTCCTCAGCCTCCTCGATGCGCTTCTGCAGAGTGGCCAGCACGCCCTCGAACGGACGGTCCACGCTGCGCCACGGCAGCACGAGGTCGTCCTTGAATCCGTGCATGAGGCAGTGGCGGAACTTCGCGGGCAGCTTCTCGTATGGAGTGGAGAGCTTTACCTTGTACTGCCTGGCGATCTGCTCGAGGAGAGCGTTGTAGTACATGATGGCGTTGTGTCCGGCGCGGCGCCACGGGTGTATGCACTCGCGGAGAGGCAGCGTCTTGTCGGGCACGACGAGGTCTTCGTCGAAGTAGTAAAGCTGCCCCAGCCCCCCGCATGTAGGACACGCGCCGAACGGCGAATTGAACGAGAACGAGCGTGGCTTGAGCTCGTCGAAGGAGATGCCGCAGTGGACGCAGGCGTTGAGCTCGGAGAAGGTTTGAGAGGTTTGAGAAGTTTGAGAGGTTTGAAGGAACTCTACCGATATCACGCCCTTGCCGGTCTTGAGCGCCAGCTCGACGGAGTCAGTGAGGCGCGTGCGGTCGCAGGGAACCACCAGGCGGTCAACAACCACGTCAATCGAATGCGCCTTCTTCTTGTCGAGCTCCGGAACCTCGTCGAGGAGGCGCATCTCGCCGTCGACGCGCACGCGGGCAAAGCCGTTGCGCCGCAGCGCCGCGAAGACGTCTTCGTGGCGGCCCTTCTTGCCCTTCACCACCGGCGCGAGGATGACTACCTTGACATTCGACGGCCGACGGCCGACGGCCAGTATGGAGTCCACTATCTGCTCGGCGGACTGGCGCGTCACGGCGCGTCCGCACTCGGGGCAGTGCGGCACGGCGATGGAGCCGTAGAGGATGCGGAGGTAGTCGTGTATCTCGGTTACGGTCGCCACGATCGAGCGCGGGTTGCCGCTAGTGGTGTGCTGCTCGATGGATATGGCCGGGGACAGTCCCTCTATCTTCTCCACGTCCGGCTTCTGCAGGCGGTCAAGGAACTGCCGCGCGTAGGCCGAGAGCGACTCGACGTACCGGCGCTGGCCCTCCGCGTAGAGCGTGTCGAAGGCGAGCGAAGACTTGCCGCTCCCCGAAAGGCCCGTCACGACCGTTAGCGAATTCCGAGGTATCGTCACGTCGATCCCCCGGAGATTGTGCATTCTCGCACCCTTTATCTCAATGTCGCTCATTGATTACTGCCTATAAGTTCACCTGGAAACAACTGGAACAACTTGTGAAAACAACATTCTCCTTCTCGCCGCGCAACCGCGCGGCGTTTATATGGCCGCGCACGGTTGTGCGCGCAAGAAACAGAAGTTGTTTTTAACAGTTGTCGTGGTTGTTTTCTTTTCAACGAAACTTATCCGCCTTCACATTCGTTTTCAGGCTCATTGCAGAGGCTTTTTGATGACTTCGATCTTGAAGAAGCGCTGCGGATGCCCGGCGTCGATCGGGATCTCGAACGACTGCAGCGCGTCAGCCCCGACGTTCGTGCCGCCGTAGTCGTACCAGTTCGTCGGCGAAAGCGAATCCGTCGCCAGCAGATGGTAGGCGAAAGTCGAATCGCCGGTGAACGAGATCGTCATCGCACCATCCGAGACCGACACGGCCGACGGCTCCACACGGTCGGCATCGGTCGGCTCCGGATTGCCGCCGCCCTCCGGCGTCCACGTCATCTGGTCGATCTGGACGGTGCCCACAGACCCCCTAACGGTGAACTTTATATATAGCTCACCCGTGCCCGGAATCTCACTCTGATTAACGTCTACAATCACCTGTTGCCAATCACCATTCGCTGGGAGTGTCACCAACACGGATTTCTCATCCGCTTGAGAAAGTTCGTCTAGAGATCTGTTGAGCTTTATCTGAAGCACTGCTTCAATTGCCGCCGTGTTGCGGCACCAGAACGTAATCGTCCCATTTGTCGTAACAGACGCGACGAGAGCATTCCCAGCTTGGCTTGTCTGTTCTGCGCAAGAGCCACTGCCTTCGTAACCAACTTCGCCAGGCGTCCATGGGTTGCCATTCTCTACTTTATCAAGTGGACGCATCACAACGCCATACCACTGAAGGTTCGTGCAATGCATGGCTTGGGAGAGGTCGCTGAGGTTGCTGGTCCAGACGGCGAGAAGCGTATTGGTGGCGTCGGCCTCGGTGCAGAGGTTGCTGACGGACGCGGCGTCTCCGTAGACTACGCCATCCACAGTGTTGCTCCATCCGTCGAAGCGCCAGAGCTCGCCCTTGGAGTAGGTGTTCGAGGTCAAGTTCTGCGGCTGGTCGTAGACGAAGCGCTGCGGGGCCATCGCGTCGCCCTCGCCGCCGTTCGCGTCGAACGCAACCCAGTACGTGTTCGTCGCCCAGACGGCGTAGAGCGTGTTCGTCTCGGCGACTTCGGCGATGTCGACGACGACCTGGCCGTCGGCGTATTTCACGTTGAGCGCGGCGGCCTCCGCCGCGTTCGTGGCCCATCCGGAGAATACATAGCCCGTGCGGCTGAATTCGTTGGACGAGAGCGCCTTTGTCTCGCCGCGCTCGAAGCGCTGCACGTCCATCGCGCCCTCGCCGCCGTTCGCGTCGAACGCGATGTAGTAGGGCGCGTCCCAGACTGCGGTCAGCGTGACCGTCGCGCCAGCTGTCGTCGTAAGGTTGGAGACGGTCGCGCCGTCCAGGAAGTTGGTCGTGCCGAACGCCCACTGCAGGAACGCGCATCCCGTCTTGGTGAAAGCGTTCGCCGGCAGCACGACCGCCTGGTCGTACACGGCGGGAATAGCCGCCATTTCTCCTTCTGCACCACTGCCGCCGCTGAATGCGAGGGTGTATGATATCGGCGACCACTGGGCATACAGGGTCACGGTGCCGCCGTCCTCGTACGTAAGGTCGGAGACCGACTCCGCGTCCGAGTAGGGCGTGCCGGCCCCGTCCGCCGCAGTGTTCCATCCGCCGTAGGAGTAGCCTTCGCGTACGTACTTGTTCGAGCGGAGCGCCTGCGAGGCGCCGCAGGTGAACTGCTGGTCCGCCATAGTGCCGGAGACTGCGCTTCCATTCGCGTCGAAGACGACGGTGTAGACATTGGCGGAGTACTGTGCGTTCACCACAATGGACTCCGTGACGTTTGCAAACGACCTGTCCCAGGTCGTGAACACATGGCCCGGCCACTGGTTCACGGTCGCATCGGAAGGCGCGGTGGCCGAACCTCCGTAGTCGACGTACTGCTCTTCGGAGACAAGCTTTCCGCTGGCGTCGCGGTATTTGAAAGTGACGACGGGCTTGTCCGACCATTGCGCATAGATGGTGTGGTCGGAGGCCGTGCTGACGATGGTGTCGCCCGTCACGAGCGTGCCGCCTTCCGCTGCAGTGTACCAACCCTTGAGCGTCTTGCCCGCGTATGTCGCGGACGGGGGGGCGCCGTATGTATTTCCGAACGTAACTTTTCGAGTGCGCGTCGGTTTAGGCCCGGAGGAGGTGGCGACCGTGCCTCCATTGGCATTAAACGTGACCGTGTAGACGTTGCCGGTCCACGAGGCGTAGAGCCAGATGTTCGTGTCCGCGTTGCCGATGACGCCGAAGGGAAGGTTGCCGGGCATGTGGATGACGGAGCCGCTCATTGAGGTAAAGCACCGGGTAAGCAGGTTTGTTTCTCGTTGGCCGTCAAACTTGTTTAGCACCAGGCCGTCCCTTCCCTCCTGTACTACGGCGCCGAAAGCATTTGTCCAGCACTTGAAGCCATATCCCTCGCGGGTACCATTGTATGTCCCGAGACTGAATTTATTCGTAGATATCTTTGTAAAAGCAGTCTTCGCCGATCCGCCCGCAGTGTCGAATCTGAATGTAACGTTTATCGGGTCGAAACGGGCAGCGATGCCTCGATAGGCGTTTTTGTCAGTTGACGTATGCCATATGTAATTTTGTGAATCAAGCTCCCTATGCAGATCGTCGCTTTCGGTGTACCAAGACGCTTCAGAACTCAGAGCTTTGCCTGCATGGCTGAGCCACGCCGTGCGTCGCCATCCGGAGGGCGAGTTGGTCAGTGAAAACGGCCAGATGACGTCACCGCCGCCGCCAGGTGTGTAGAGTATCTGGGACTTTGGCGCAACGTAACCCGCACCCCAGCTCACGTGCGACGAATCTCCGAGAATGTACCCCCAGTGCACTTCCTGCTGCGTGACGGCAGCATCCACGCCGCCCGCCGCGATGGCGGCGAGTGCCAGTAGAAAGACCTTCTTCATGTTGCACCTCCTTTGTTTCTCGGCGGGCGCGGGGCGCCCGCCCTACCGACTTGCGGCGCGGCCGGAGTCCGCGCCCTACCAACTTCAACAGCCGACATACAACACTCAACCTCTCAAACCTCTCAAACCCCTCAAACTTCTCAAACCCCTCAAACCTCTCAAACCCCCTACAGCTCCCTCACCTTGCTGAGGTCGAATGCGAGGAGGAACTCCGGGTTGGACTTCGTCTTCTTGAGGGAGTTCAGGACCGACTTCATGGCCGACTCGGTGCCTGCCGCGGAGAGGATGCGCCGGATCCCCCACGTCTTCTCCAGCTCGAGCGGGTCGAGGAGGAGGTCTTCCTTTCGCGTCCCCGACTTGTCGATGTCGATCGCAGGGAAGATGCGCTTGTCGGCGAGGCCGCGGTCGAGCACTATCTCCATGTTGCCCGTGCCCTTGAACTCCTCGAATATCACCTCGTCCATGCGGCTGCCGGTGTCGATGAGGCCGGTGGCGATGATGGTGAGAGAGCCGCCGCCCTCTATGTTGCGGGCCGCGCCGAAGAAGCGCTTCGGACGGTGCATGGCGAGCGCGTCGACGCCGCCCGTGAGGATCTTGCCCGAATGCGGCTGCACCGTGTTGTATGCGCGCGCCATGCGGGTTATCGAGTCCATCAGTATGATGACGTCCTTGCCGTTCTCGACCTGGCGCTTCGACATCTCGAGCACCATTTCCGTCACGTTCACGTGGTGCTGCGGCTCCTCGTCGAACGTCGAAGAGAGCACCATCGCCTTTGTGTTGCGCTGCATGTCCGTCACTTCCTCGGGGCGCTCGTCGATGAGCAGGATGATGAGGATCGCCTCGGGGTAGTTCTTCGAGATGGCGTTGGCCATCTTCTGGAGAAGGACGGTCTTGCCGACGCGCGGCGGCGCGATTATGAGCCCGCGCTGGCCGAAGCCTATTGGCGCGAACAGGTCGATGACGCGCGTGGAATACTCCGTGGACTCGGTCTCGAGGATGATGCGCCGCGTGGGGAACGTCGCCGTAAGGCTCTCGAAGTGGACGACCCGGGCGGCGGCGGACGGCTCCTTGCCGTTCACGCGCATCACGTTGCCGAGGCAGAAGAACCTGTCCCTGTCGCGCGGGTCGCGGATCGGACCCTCGACGATGTCGCCCGTCCTGAGAGCGTGGCGGCGTATCTGCTGCTGCGTGACGAACACGTCCTCGGGGCAGGCGAGGAAGTTGTTCTTCGCCGAGCGCAGGAAGCCGTGGCCCTCGCGGACGATCTCAAGGCAGCCGGTGGCGATGACGGCGCCGCCGGACGAGAGGTACTTCCGTATCGCGGCGAAGATGAGCTCGTGCTTGCGGTAGCTGCCGAGCTCCTCCGGGTCGGCGCCCGGCATCATGCGGTCGACGATCTGCTGCGCCGGCCACGTCTGGATGTCGCTGAGGTAGAACTCCGGCAGGTCGGGGTTGCGGCGGGGGTTTGCCGGGGCCTCAGGCTCGGCGACCTTCTGCTCCGTGGGCAACGGGGCGTTAAGGAGCGGATTCACCGACTCCTCGCCGTTCGCGCCGCGGATGGGCGAGTTGTTGGCCTTGCCGGCGGCCCTGCCAAAGGACTTGCGGAAGAACTTCTTCTTCCCGCCGCCCGGCGCGGGCGCCGTGCCGCCCCCGTGCTTCATCGCACCTGCGAAAACATCGAACTCTTCAGCCATTGACCACTCTTTCCTTTCTCGGCTTCTAGATGGCCTAGGGTTCTAGATTTCTAGAATTCTAGATCTCTAGGATTCTAGACCTTGGCCTCTAGCCATTTGACCAACCGTTTTGCGTTAGCTTTCAGTTCCTCGACAGTTCCATTGTTGTCTATCACGTAGTGAGATTTAGCGGCCTTTTCATCGATCGGCAGTTGCGCCGCCAACCGGGATTCGGCCTCTTCGCGCGTGTAGCCGCGCGTCACCATCATCCGAGAGATCTGATTCTCCCTCGTGGATGCGACGCAGCATATTATATCATATTCTGATTCCCAGTGCACCTCGAAAAGCAAGGGAATTATCGCAAGGCGAAGAGAAAGGGACTGGCGGGGCTGGAGGGGCTGGCGAGACGAGTGGCAATCGTCATGCCCGTCCCGCCGGTCATGCCCGTCCCGCCGGTCATGCCCGTCCCGCCGGTCAAGGAAGGCCTCGATCCTTGCCTTTACCAGCGGATGGATTCTCGCCTCAAGCTCCCTCCGCTTCGCGGAGTCGGCGAAGACCTCGGCGGCGATTCGACGGCGTTCCGCCGGATCGGGAATGAGCCCGTGCGCCACGTCGTCGGCGTCGATAGTCTCCACGCCGAGTTCGTTTAGATAACATGAAAGGAGGGACTTGCCGCAGGCAATCCCTCCCGTGAGGCAGACCCTTGCCACCTTTGTTCCTTACTCCTTACTCTTTCTCTGGCGCGGCCTTGACCTCCGCATTCACCTGCGCCTCCTCGTTCATGTGGAGCTCGCGGCCGGAAGGCGTGATCAGGCGACCCGTCACGAATATGAGCAGGTTGCGCTTGATCGTCTGCTCCGCGTGGCTGCGGAAGAGCCGCCCGACGTAGGGCAGGTCGCCCAAGAACGGAATCTTGTCGTCCATCGCCTTGCGGGACTCGGTAATGAGGCCGCCCATGACGACGGTGGCTCCGGGGGTGATAGAGACCTTTGAATCGATCGAGCGCACATGGAAGAACGGCTGCTCCATCGGCGCGTCGTACCATGTCATGTTGCCCTGGCCGCTCGACGACGCCATGGCGGCGGTCGAAGAGGCCATGATTGCATCGGAGTAGGTCTGTATCTGGTCGTCGGAGAGTGTTCCGCCGAGCTCCTTGATCGCGTTGACAGCAGCTATGGGGATCTCCGCCAGGCCCATGAAGTTCTGCACCGAGCTGTTGCCTGAGAACGGAATCTTCATGCCGTAGTTGTGCCAGATAGGTTCGTCGACGACCTGCGGCTTGAGCTCGAGGTCGATCGTGCCGCCGTTCGCCTCGGAGTACGTAGGCGTGACGTCGAGGATGACGCCCACCTCGCGCATCGTGAAGTTCTGTGGCTCCACGACCGCGAGAATCGCGGAGGAGCCGCCACCCGACGACGAGGACGAAGAGCTGCCGCCGGAGGACTGCAGCTGTACGTCGTAGTCCTGCGGGTAGATGTACTCGGTGACGACCTTGATGACGGCGTTCTCGCCCGACTTTGTTACGACCTTCGGCGCGGAGAGGAGGTCCGTGTCGCTGCGCTGCGAGAGCATGTGCAGGATCATCGAGAGGTCCGCCTGGCCGAGGAACGCATTGACGCGCATGAACTGGTCGTTGGTCGATTTCGCCTCGCCCGAAATGTGGTTGCTCTCAGTCGAGAGGTAGCGGTTGCCGTTCTGCTGGTCGGAAGTGCCGCCGAACGCGTTGATGCCGAGGTTGCGCTTGCCTCCCCTGTTGCGGATCCAATCCCCGCCCTGGGAGTTCAGGTCGACACGGCGATTGTAGGAGTAAGACCCCATGGATTCGCGAGAGGACGCGGAGTTCTGCGACGACGACCCGCTTGTAGTCGTGGTGCTGCTCGGATAGCCGGGCACCTGCGCGCAGTTCTGCTGCATGTTAATGGACTGCGACGACGTGCTGCTATCGGAGGAACTGCCGCTGCTGCGGGAGCCGGCGCCGGTATACGAGGCCGAGCCCGACTCGCTGCCCCATGTTCCGCCCTTGACGCCAAGCGCCTTGCCGAGCGAATGCCCGAGGTTGAGCGAGTAGTCGCTGTTGAGGATCCACTCAAAGCCCAAGGAGTTCAGATCTTCCTGCGAGACTTCCACGAAGCGGGTCTCGATCTCGATCAGCTGGGGCTGCCCGCCAAGCTCCTCCAGGACCTTCTCAAACTCCGCGAGGTTCTCGCGCGTGTTGCGGACATACAGCTTGCCGAGGGACTTGATGTGCTTGATTGAAGACCCCTCAGGCCACTTCACGCCCATTTCCTCGAAGAACGCCTTCCAGTCGCGTTCCTGGCCCTCCTCCTCTTCGCCGCCGCCGGACTTCTTCTGGCTGTTGCCGAATCCGCCGCCCATCTGCTTCATCTCGTCGGTCGCCGTGCTGACGCGCTCCATGAACGACTCGGGGACGTTGTACTTGCGGGAGAGTATCTCTGCCGTCGACATGTCCTTGGGCATTACCATCACGACGGGACCGCGAATGATGAACTTGTAGTTCACGGAGTCGCAGACGAGCTTCAGCGCCTCGTGGAAGCTTATGTCGCTCGCGGTGAGGGTCTGTATCGGCTCGAGACCGTTGGCCGGCGAGGCGGAGTCCTCGTCGCCCGAGGACGAGAAGTCGTCGGACTCCGCCTCGGCCTGCTGGGTCTTGATGGCGCCCTGCGGCGTGCGGAGCACGAAGTTGAAGCCGCGCTTCTCGATCGGGATGTCCGGGCGGTCGTAGTCCTTGGAGGCGCTGCGGAAGAACTCCACCGCGTCGATGATGGTGGCCGGAGGCTTGAAGGACACCTCGGGCAGGCGCATCTCCTTCATGCGCTTCTCTATTTCCTGCTCCATTGTGCGCTCGGGATCCTCGCCCGTCTGCTGTTTCACCGTGTCGGCCGCTGCCTCGTTGAGGCGCGCGGCGTTCACCGCGTACACCGGCCGCCATGCCTCGTCCACGTCGGCGATCATGCCGTCGCGGGCAGCCACGCGCTCCTGCTCGCGAATCGTCTGGCGCTTGCGCTGGATGGCGCGGCGGATGCGAATCGCGTCCTGGTTGTATGGATCCATGACCAGCACGACCTCGCACTCCTCAAGCGCCTTGACCATGTCGCGGACGGCAAGGTACTGGCGGCTGCGGCGGAGGTGGCGGCGAATCTGATCCCTGTCCGCCTTGAAGTCGTCGTCGCTGATCCTGTGGCGCTTGGCCGACACGTCGACCTCCTTGACTGCAGTCGCATCTTCGGCCTTCCACTTGTCGAGCATGCGCCGCGCCTTGGGATGGCGCATGTCGATCGCCTTCTCCATCAGCTTGATCGCGCGCTCGCGACGGCCTATGTCGTTCTCCGCAATGGCGGCCCTGTAAAGGCCCTCCGCGATTCCCTGGTCGCACTCGCGGCGAAGATTCTTCGACAAGGGACGATCGTTCAGCATCTTGGTTGCAAGCCCGTAGTGGCGAACCGCCTCGGCGTACTCGCCGGACTTCATGGCCTCGCGAGCTTCCGTGATCTCGCGCATCGCCTGGCTGTCAAGCGCCAGCCTGCGCAGGCGCTCGGTATTGCGGATGTTCTCTATGAGCTCGGCGTCGGGACTGACTGGTGCCGCAGGCTTGGCCGCAGGAGCGGCAACCGGAGCGGCGGGAGCCTCGGCGACAGCGGCGGGCTGCTCTTCAGCGGCTGCAGCGGGAGCGGCGGCAACCGGAGTTTCCGGAGATTCCGGAGCAGCGGCGGGAGCCTCGGCGACAGCAGCGGCAGGCTCTTCGGCGACAGCGGCGGGGGCGGCGGCAACCGGCGCTGGCTCTTCAGCGGCGGGGGCGGCGGCAACCGGAGTTTCCGGAGATTCCGGAGCAGCGGCGGGAGCCTCGGCTGGAGCAGCTGCCGGAGCTTCGGCTACGACCGGAGCGGCCACGGCTGCGGCAGGCTTCGCGGCAGGCTTGCCATCTGTCTCCGCTGCAAGTTCATCCAGCAGGCTCATCACCTCGTCAACCTTCTTGCTGCTGGCAGCCTCGACCTTCTCAACCTTCTCCTCGGCCTTCTCTTCGGCAGCGGTTGCAACAGCAGCCCCGGAGTCCTCGGAGGCGGGTGCCTCGGCGACGGCAGCCGGCTTGTCCTCGGCTACAGCGGCTGGTGCCTCGGCAACGGGCGCAGGCTTCTCCTCGGCCACAGCGGCAGGTTCTTCAGCTGCAGCGGCGGGTGCGACAGCGGTCTCGGAAGTTCCGGCAGCGGGCGCAGGCTTCTCTTCGGCTGCAACGGCTGGTGCGGCAGCGGCCCCGGAATCTCCGGCAGCGGTCGCCTCGGCAGCCTCCGACTTCTCCTCGGTTGCCGCGGGCTTCTCCTCGGTTGCCGCAGGCTTCTCCTCGGTTGCCGCAGGCTTCTCCTCGGCCTTTGCCTCGGCTTTTTCCGCAGGCTTTGCGGAACCGCCCTCGAGATCCTTCAAAAGATCATCAAGATCGTCTTGCGCGAGTGTGGAAAACGAGGCGGCGACAAGTACCGCCGTCGCGCCTAGTGCGACCCAATTCCTGATGTTCGTCATGTTGATCACCTACTCCTTGTAGTTTCCTAACAGTATACTATTATTTTCCGTCAGATTCAAGTGCTTCAAGTACACGTTTTTTACCGGACAGAGAATCCTCCACCGTAACCTTGGCGCCTTTTCCGACAGCCTTTATGTCGACTATTCGGTATTTGGAGCCGTTGAGGTCGATTTCGGAACCTGGCACTACGTCGAAGTTTTTCACCGTTCCGCGCGTGTAGGAGAGCGTCGCCTGCACGTCGACAGGCGCAAGATTCAGAGACCCGCCATCCTGTATGACCAGCGTGATCTTCTTGCCGTCGCTGCGGCGCTCCACCACGACTTCGGAGACGTCCACGGACTTCGTCATGCTCTCGCTGCCCTTGATCGCGCGCTTCTCGCTCTTCGGCGTGTAGCTCTTCAGCAGAAAGCCGGATTCGTCCCGCTTCTTCGTCTTTATGTCCACGTTGCGAGAGACGATTTCCTCGCCGACGACGGCGGTGAGCGTAACGCCCTTGCGGTTGTAGTTGTTCACCTTGTGCGGATCGTAGAACTCGCAGCGCCAGCCTGCCGGCAGCTTGTACGCCTTGCGGAACACGAACGGCATCTTCGTCTCCTTGAGCGGCAGCACTATCGCAAGCGAGTCGAGGTAGTCCGGATGGTCGTTCTTGTCCGTCGGATTCGTCTTCGCGAGGAACTCCTCGAGGTTCGTGAAGCCGTCGCCGTCGGCATCGGCGTTCGCGTCGGAGGCGTCGGACGGGTTCAGGCCGTGGCGCCGCTCCCACTCGTCCGGCAGGCCGTCGCCGTCGGCGTCGACCACCACCTTCTTCTCCTCCTTCTGCTTCTCTCCGCAGAAGGGGCACGCGGGAACTGCCTTTATGTCGCCCGATATCGCCTTCTTGCACTTGGCGCAGAAGACACGGCGCTCGCTCGACAGGAAGCTCTCGTCCTTCTCGCCGATCTCCACGACCGTCGTCGGCGACTTCGCCGCCTTGTACGCCAGCAGGTACGACGTCATGTCGACAGGCTTGACACCGGTCTCCTGCGGCTTGAGCCGGTCGACGCGCGCGACTTCCTCGGCCGCCGCCGAATCGGGGTCGGCGCCAAGCGAGAGGACGAATACGAGCCCGCCCGCCACAAGCGCGGCGATGCCAACGCCGGCTGCGATCCAGTCGTAGTGTGCCGCGAAGAAGCTCTTGTTCTCGAAGCGCGAAATCATCGTGCTGCTTCCTTTCCTTTCTTCACATCGTCTTTCGTCTCGGCTTCGGGCTCCAGCGTCCTGAAGTCGTAGACGGTGACGGACATCCTGGCGGCGAACGGGGCGTCGGCCGCCGGATCCGTCACGATCCCGCTCTTGGCTGCGGACTCGGCACCGGCCGCCAGCGCGAGCGCCGCGGCATCGTCGCCGCCGCGCCCTCCGCGCCTACGGCCTCGGCGGCCGACATGCTGCGCTTCGGCGTTCTTCTTCTCGTCGCCTCCGAGCGCCTCGGCGAACACGTCGCGCGTGCGGTCGAACGTCAGCGAGTCTACCACCACGAACCGATCGCATGTGGTCAGCGCGTTCACCACCTTGACGAGCGCGGACGGCCTTGCCTGGAAGGCGAAGGTGTAGCCGTAGGCCGACGGGCGGACGGTCGACTCCTTCTTCGCCGCATTCTTCCCGCCGCGCGCCCGGCGGTTCTTCGTCGCGTTCTCCTTCTCCGCGGCCTCCTTGGCCGCGGCGTCGTCACGGAAAGCGACGTCGGTCAGCTCGTCCACGCCGCAGGCCGCGAGCGTCTCGGCAATGGTCGCCACGTCGTCCCAGCGGCGCTGTATCTCCGTCAGCTGGGCCTCGGGCGGCATCTTGCCCTCCGCGATGTAGTCCTTGAACGGCCCGAAGGCGAAGTCCGGCTTGACAAGCGAGCCGTTCACGGCGCCTTTCAGCGCCGCGATGCGCCTGGCGTCCGTCACGATGAACGTCTTGAACGCGGCGGTCGTCGTCTTCTCGACCGGACGGTCTCCGCGCGCCGCGAAGCGCAGCGCCTCGGTGCGCCAGTCGGACAGGGTCTCCGCGTCGGCCTTCAGCGCCTTGACGCTCTCCGCGCACGGATAGATCGGCTTGCGCGACAGCGTCTGGGCCCGACCCACCACGGTCTCGAGGCCGTCGGTGCCCTCCTCGTCGTCGCCGTCCCGTGCCGCGACTTTCGCGGAATAGGCCTGCCAGGTAAGAAACGCCGCCACGAGCACGGCTATGGCGATGACGCCGCCTATGACGGCCAGGATTACTCTGTTCTTGCTCATTTGAATTTCAGCTCCACCGTGAATTGGACGACCTGCGCGTCCTTGCCGACCGCGCTCATGTCGGATATCTTCACCGAGTCGGGCTCCACGATCGGCTTGCCCTTGAGGTTCTTTACGACAACCTCGCCAGGCGTCTTGCCGCCGGCGTCCTTGATGCGGTCCTTCCAGTAGCGCACAACTATGCGGTCCGCTTCGGCCCGCTGCACCCACATGCCCGGCAGGAGCGAGGAGCGCACGGCGTTGATGCGGAGCGCGGCGGCCCCGCGGGCGAACAGCAGCGCCCGCACGGCGTCGGCGTCGGCGACCGTGGCCGCGAGGGACTCCTCTCCGGCCTTGACCTGCTTGTCGAACTTCGACAGAGAGTCGACGCGCACCTTCACTGCGTCGCGCTCGGCCTCGATGACGGCGGTGTCGCGGTTGATCGCCAGCATCACGAGCACCAGCGCCGCCACGACGGCCGCGCCCGCCACCGCGACGAACGGGATCTTTGCGCGCTCGGCGCGCGCCGCGACGATCGAAGGCGGAAGGAGGTTCACCGCGAAGCGGGCCGCGCCCGCCAAGTGCAGGGCGAGGCCGGCCGTATGCGCGATGCGCACCGAATCGTAGCCGAGGGCCTCGGCGTCGACCTTCGGGCCGACGCCCAGGACCTCGAACGGATTGAAGTACTCGACCTCGAGCTGGAGCGACTCGGCGAAGAAGACGTCGAGCTGCGGTAACAGCGCCGAGCCGCCGGCGAGATAGAGCTTCGTCGGAATCGAGCCGCCCTGCTGGGAGCGGTAGAAGTTTATAGAACGGGATATCTCGGCATGCAGCCGCGTGACAACCGCGCGGCAGACCTTCGAGATGCGGTCGGCGACCTCGTCCTCGTCCTCGGTGACGCCGCCCATCGACACGTACCCCTTCTCCATCTTGAGCTGCTCGGCCTCCTCGGCGGAGCAGCCGAGCGCCGCCGCGATCTCCTTCGTCAGGGAGTTGCCGGCCACGGGTATGGAGCGGTTGTATATCTTGTCGCCCTCCACGATGACGAGAGAGGTCGTCTTCGCCCCGACGTCCAGCAGCACCACGCAGCCGTCGTCGGCCCTGCAGAACCGCAGCGCGTTCGTCAGCGCGATGGGGGCCGCGTCCACCAGCTCCGGGGAGAAGCCGACTGACGAGACCGCGCTTGTCAGCGCCTCCACCTGGTCGACCTTGGCCGCGACGATCATCACCGACTTGTCGCCGCTCTCGGTGTCGCCGAGGACCTGCCGGTCGCAGACCATCTCGTCGATCGGGAACGGGATGTTCTGCTCGATCTCGTAGCGGACCATCTGCTCGAACTTGTCGTCGCCGCCCGCGGCGGGGATCGCCGCGAAGCGCGGGAACACCATCTGGCCGGACACCGAGATCGCGACCTTGCCGGGCCTGATGCCCTTCTCGCGGACGATCTCAAGGAGAGCCGAGGGCAGAACCGTCGCCGCGTTCTCCGCGTCAAGCGGGGCGGCGAGCTCCGCAGTCCCGTAGTTGACGAGGGTCAGGGAACCCTTCGCGCCGGCCTCGTACTCGGCAAGCTCGACCGTCGCCGCGCCGATGTTCAGAGTCTGGAACCGTTTAGCCATACATTACTTTTCCACTTTTCCACTTTTCCACTTTTCAACTTTTCAACTTTTCATTGCACTGTCGCTTCGTAGTCGTTGGGGTTGACAAGCGCCCAAATCGTCTTCGACCTGTCGACGAGGCCCTGGCGGCGCTCGATCATCGGCTTGCCGTCCGGTCCGTTGGCGTTCATGATGCTCTGGTCGTCCCAGAACTGGGAGTCGGGCTTGATGCCCTTGACCTCACTCACGGTGCCGCCGCCGAGGATGTCGCCGTTCTCGTTGGAGATCGTGAACCCGATCGCCTTGGGCTCGCCGTAGAGCTCTAGGTACGACGGCGGCAGGCAGACGCACGCGGCGTGCGAACCCTGCGGTATGTTGAAGTACGTCACGGACGTGTTGAAGTAGCTGTAGGGCGGCAGGCCGATTCTGTTGCCCTTGTTCTCCTTCGCGCTCTTCGTCTCGAGGAGGACATGCCAGTTGAACGTTAGCTGGGGGAGGAACTTCGCGTACGTCGTGTACTTCGTCTCGATGACGATCCACTTGCGCGGCTTCGTGTAGCACTGGCCCACCATCGACGCGCCCTGGATCCCCGGCGCCGGAAGGCAGCTCTGCTGGCCGGTCTTCGGCATCTGGTCGACGAGTATCTTCGCCTCCTTGCCAGTTGTCACGGGGCCGTCTTCGTTGCCGGCCATCGTCTTGGGGCCCTTCTTGCCGCGGGCGGTTGGCGCCGCAAGAACCGCCGACGTCGCCAACGCGACGGCGAAAACCGCAATGATCTTCTTAGTGTTCATTTTGTTGTTCCTTTCGTTAGATGGTTTGAGAGGTTTGAGGGGTTTGAGAAGTTTGAGAGGTTTGAGGGGTTTGAGAGGTCTCCCTTTGTCTTCTGTCTTTTGTCTTCCGTCCTCTTCATCTTACTTCTTCCTTCTTTAAATCACCTTCATCTTCGGCAGGTCCTGTATGTCCACCAGGCCGACGAAGCGGCCCTTGTCGTCGCACACCGGGAGATCGTCTATGCGGCGGCTCTCGAACACCTTGAGCAGTTCCGAGGCCGGAGAGTCGGCAAGAGCGAAGACGGGCGAGCGCGTCATGTAGCGGGAGATTGAAGAAGATAGTGTATCGACATTCGCCGGCCGACACCCGCCACCCGGCTGTCGGCTGCCGGCTGCCGAATGTTCCGAGAGCGCCCCGCTGGCCATCAGCCGGCGGAAGTCGCCGTCGGTGAAGATCCCAAGAAGCTTGCCGCGCCTGTCGACGATCACGGCCGAGCCGCTCTGCGCCTTGGTCATCGCCATGAGAGTATCCATCACGGTCGCCGATGGGGAGACGACCGCAAGACGGTCGCCGGTGCGCATTACGTCGGCCACGGTGAGGAGCAGCGCGCGGCCAATCGCCCCCGCCGGGTGGTTCTCCGCGTAGTCCCGGATGGAGAACTTGTGCATGTCGATGAGAACCATCGCCAGCGCGTCCCCCATCGCAAGCGTCGCCGTCACCGAGCTGGTGGGGGCCATGCCAAACGGACACGCCTCCTTGCCGCAGGGGATGGCCAGGTGCACGTCGGACTGAACCGCGAGCGTCGACGCATCGCTCCCGGTCATGGACACCACCTTGAGGCCGTGCCTGCGGACGGCCGGTATGAGCTTCAGCACTTCCTCTGACTCGCCGCTAAACGAAAGCGCCAGGAGAACGTCCCCCTGCGAGACCATGCCGAGGTCGCCGTGCATCGCCTGCACCGGATTCAGCACAATCGACCGCGTGCCCGTAGATGCGAAGATTGCGCTGATCTTCTCGGCCGCGTGCAGGTTCTTGCCGACGCCGGTGACGACGACGATTCCGCCGGCGGCAGTCGTATCGTACAAAAGGCGGACCGCGGCTGTGAAAGACGGGCCTATTGAGGCGCGCGTCCTCTTGAGGCCCTCTATCTCGACGTCGAAGACCCTGCGGGCGCGGGAGAGAATGGCGGGAGACGCGAGACGCGAGACGCGAGAGGCCTTGCCCCTCGTCTCGTGTCTAACGTCTCTCTTCGCCTTCTTCATATCACTAACGACTAACCACTAGCGACTAACCACTAACGACTACTTCGTCTGGCTCTGAAGGAGCGTAACGCACACGGTGCCCACTATGTCCTCGGCCGAACAGCCACGCGAAAGGTCGTTCATGGCTTTCGCGAGGCCCTGGAGATTCGGCCCGATGGCGTCGGCGCCGCCGAGGCGCTGCGCCACCTTGTAGGCTATGTTGCCGGCCTGCAGGTCGGGGAAGATGAACACGTTTGCGTTGCCCTGTATCTCGCCATTCGGGTTCTTCTGCCGACCGACGGCGGGCATGATCGCCGCGTCGAACTGCATCTCGCCGTCCATCTTGATTCCGGCTTCGGCGAACTTCGGGCGCGCCAGCTCGACGGCCTTCTGCACCTTCTCGACGAGGTCGCCCGCGGCGGACCCCTTCGTGGAGAACGAGAGATACGCGACGCGCGGCTCGTTGCCCGTCAGGTCGCGGTAGCTCTGCGCCGTCGCAAGCCCGATGTCAACTAGCTGCTCCGCCGTCGGGTTGGGTATGACGCCGCAGTCGCCGAACGCAAGCACGTCGTCGCCGGACTCCGTTGGCGTCTTAAGGTCGATGATGAAGCAGCTCGAGGCCGTCTTGACGCCCTTCTGCGTTCCGAGCGTGTGGAACGCCGCGCGGAGCATGTCTCCAGTCGAGGCGATGGAGCCTGCGACGAGTCCGTCAACGCGGCCGAGCTTCACCATCATGCCGCCGAAGTATATGCGTTTGGTGCGCAGCGTCTTCTCCGCAGCGGCCAGGTCTATTATCTTCTGCTTCTCGGCGGGCTTCCTCGACTCCTTGGCGTTCCACGCCTCAAGGTACGCGCCCTCCAGCTCGGCGTCTCCGAGAGTGTAGTCGACCACCTTGATTCCGCGGTCGGCGAGCCTGAGGGACGCCTTTGCCTCGGCGTCAGCGGTTTCCGAAGGAGTGCCCAGCACGACCGGGGTTGCGATCTTGCGGTCTACAAGCGCGCAGGCCGCCGTTACCACGCGAGGGTCGTTGCCCTCGGGCAAGACGACCGTGCCGTTAAGCTTCGATGCCTTTTCGATTATGTTCTTTATGAAGTTCATTGTGGCTTTCCTAATTTTGACGCCAGACGTCAGACGCGAGACGCGATGGCGAAACCGCCTCTCGTCTCATGCCCAGCGTCTCACGTCGTCTTTCTCATTACCCTAGTACCCTCACTGTGTCTCTGGCGATCATCAGCTCCTCGTTGGTGGGCATCACCACGACCGGGATCTTCGAGCCCTTCGCGGATATCACCTTCACCTCGCCGCGCACCTTGTTCGCGGCCTTGTCGAGCTTGACGCCGAGCGCGCCGAGGCGGCTAACGATACGCTCGCGCACCTCGCTCGAGTTCTCGCCGATGCCGCCGGTCATCACGATGGCGTCGGCGCCGCCTACGACCGTGTTGTACGCGCCGATGTAGAGCGCGACGCGGTAGGCGAGCATCTCGAGAGCAAGCTCGGCAGCCTTGTCACCCTTCGCGGCCTTGGCGCAGATGTCGCGGCAGTCGCTGGATCCGGCGAGGGCCAGCAGGCCGGACTTCTTGTTCAGGATGACGTCCATCTCGGCGGGCGACTTCTTCTCGGCCTCCATGATCGAGAGCACCGCCGCCGCGTCGATGTCGCCGCAGCGCGTCCCCATCACCATGCCGGCGAGCGGGGTGAGGCCCATCGAAGTGTCGACGACTCCGCCGTTCTTTATCGCAGCGAGCGACGAGCCGTTGCCGAGGTGGCACGTGACGAGGTTCACCCGGGCGAGCGGCTTCTTCAGGAACTTCGCGGCAGCCTGCGTGATGAACTTGTGCGAGGTTCCGTGGAACCCGTACTTGCGTATGCCCATCTTCCTGTAGTACTTCGGGTCGATGGCGTACATGCCCGCGCAGTCCGGCATGGTGGCGATGTGGAACGCAGTGTCGAACACCCCCACGTTCGGTACGCCCTTGAAGATGCGCGCGCACGCCTCGACGCCGCCGAGGTTCGCCGGCATGTGCAGCGGGCCGAACTTCACGAGCTTCTTCGCCTTCGCCATGTTGGCCTTGTCCATGAGCGCGGAGTCGCGGAAGACCTCGCCGCCGTGCAGTATGCGGTGGCCGATGGCGTCGATGCCCTTGGCCGCGTCGCCGAGCTGCTCGACGACGAGCTTGAGCGCCGCCGCGTGGTCGGCGGGGCCTCCGCAGCCAATCCGCTCCACAAGCCCCTTCGCGAGCCGCGTCTCGGTCTTCATGTCGAAGAGCTGGTACTTCAGCGAGGAGCTCCCCGAGTTGATTACAAGAACCTTGCTTATTGCTTTCTTCATTTATTTTCCTCTACGACCACCTTGAAGAAGCCGCTCGTGCCCGCGCCGGCTTCGCCGACGGAGATCTCCTCCTCGCCGGAACCGGTCGTGAACTCCTTGCTGCCGAGCACCTGCCAGACGGTGTCGGCGAGCGACTGTTTCCAGAAAACGGTAGCCTTCACGGGGATGCCGGCGTCGGACGCCGAGATGAGCACGCTGTCGACGTCGGCGGCCTCGGTCTCGACGTCGACCGCAATTGTCACCTTTCCGTTCGCGAAGCTCAGCGAGGTGATCTTCACGCCGTCCGCGGCAAGCTTCTCGCTGACCGTTGCGCTGATCGCGTCGGCGAAGCTGCCTTCGCCGTCGATCGGCACGCCGGACGCGAGCGCGAGCACGCCCGCGTTGCCGAGGAGGCTGTTGCGAAGCTTGGCCGCAAGACCGGCCGCAGGCACCTTGGCGCCGGCGCGCAGGTCAAGCGCCCCCGAGAGCCTCATGTTCACGAGAGTCTCGCCGGCCGACGTCTCGCTCAGGAGCTCGATGCCCTTCGCGGACAGGCTGCCGTACTTCGCGTACTCCCACGAGTCGGGCAGGCCGTCGCCATCGGTGTCGGCGTCCTCGATGTAGATCACGGTGAGGTCGCTCAGGCCGACGTCGGGCCCTATGGTGATAGCGGTCGGGACAAGGAAGTCGGCCGTGCGGTCGTCGCGTGCGCAGAGGTAGCCGGAGCTTTCCCAATCGTCGCACTCGCCGTCCTTGTCGGAGTCGATGAACGCGCGCAGGTAGTACTTTCCTTCGGGGAGGCCGACGACGCTGCAGTTCGCCTTCGGAGCGGCGCCCGTCACCGCGAGCGTCGCGCTCTTCCTCTTCACGTATCCAGCCGCAACGGGGATGCCGGTGAAGTCGGGCGAGGTGAACGCCTGGACGCGCACGACACTGGAGTCATAGCTGTCCTCTGGGCCGAAGTAGCGCACCGCGACATCAGCCGTGCCGTAGAAGTAGCCGTTCGTCTGCACGTTCAGGAAGAACGACGCCTCATCGGTCGAGTATTCGTCGCTGCGGAACTTCGCGTTGTACATCGCGACGCGCCAGCTGTAGGTGGACTTGTTCGCGAACACCTCGCCCTGCGGCGTCATGTCGTCGGCGTAGAGCGGCGCGGTCCAGCGGTAGGCGCCGTCTCCGTCGCGCGCCGGGGCGCGGCGGACGCCGGAGTCGTAGACGAGGCCCGAATCGCCCGTCACCTGGATGCGGAAGGCGGTGTACGTGTCGCTGTCGATCTTCCACGTAAATGTCGGGTTCGCGGAGTTCACGATGCCCGAGGCCTCCATTACCGGAGACACGCTGCCCGGCGAGACCGGCACCGGCAGCACGCGCTCCGCGTCGAACCTACGGGTGATCACCCTCGTGGAGGCGTTGACCAGCGTGTTCGTGTCGGTGGAGTTGAGCCAGGCAACCGGGCCGTCGCCGATCACCACGAGGTAGTCGGCCTTCACGACAAGGAAGTTGCCGTATATGACGCCGTCACTGTTCGCGACTTCGTCGGAGAAGAACTCCCAGTCGATGTCGTGCGTGTCCGCGTCGAGGAAGTCGGCCTCGGTGAGCGTCGTCGCGACGCGCGGATCCATCACCTTGTCGAATACGACGCGCGGCAGAACCGGCATCGCGTAGTTCGGGTAGTCGTCGATCTTCCAACGCACAACCCTGACGCGCACGGGTGTGTCTGCGGAAAGCCCACTCTCATCGCCCGAACCCGAAGAGGAGGAACTCCCCTCCGAATTGCCAGAGTCAAGGACGTTCGTCAGGCTGTACTGCGCCGTGCCGGCAGTCCACACGTCGAAGCGCGGCGTGACCGGCGACTCGTCCGTAAGCTCTATCTCGGCCGAGACGCCCTTCCACGAGACGCCAACGCCCTGCACGATGCCGTAGGGCTCGCCCTCGGTGAACGCACCGTTGCTGTCAAGGTCGGCAAACGCCACGATGTCGTTCAGGCCCTCGCGCACGTATCCCTCGTCGGCTGCGCCAAGGTAGAGATGGCGCGGCAGGTTTACGGACGGCTGCGACGCATAGACAATGCGGTATGTCTGGTCCTCGAGCGACGCGTACTGCGTCTCGTTGGACGAATTGATGACATACTGGCCCTTGAAGACGCCGAAGTCTATGTCGAAGGCTCCGGTCTTCAGGTTGATCGTGCCCAGCACGTTGCCGGACGGATTGTGCATCCAGGTCGCCACGGAGCCGGTCTCGTCCGTGCGCAGCTCGAGGCCCTGCAGGGTCACGTATCCGTCGTCCTTCGATATCAGCTTGACGTTCGAGTCGCCGTATTTGCGCTTGTCGTAGTCGTACTCGCTGCGAGAGCCGCGCCGCGGCTCGGACGTATGGATCGTCCCGTCGACGGACGCATACTGGTACGTCCACGTGTAGACGACGCTCGAAGGATCGTAGCAGAACTCGAACACGAGGCTGTTTAGCTGCACGTTGCCTGGCGTGAGCGTGCCGAGCATGTGGCGGTCGGCCCACTTGCCGAGCGTGCGCGTGTAGGAGACTCCGGAGGATTCCGTCTGGGTCGAATCCTGCCCGGTGCCGGCCTTGGCCTCCGGCGCGGAGCCTATGAGATACTTCGCATCCGGAGTGCGGAGCTTGTTGGAGCTGCGCGAGACCTGCAGCACTATCGGCGCAGTCTCAATGAGGCTCTGCCGCCCGCCGTTGTAGCGGAGCGTGAGCGCAAGCGTCGGAATCGGGTAGTCCGCGACGAGGCCGTCCGCTGATGTGTAGTGCGTCTGCGAGTTGGCAACTATCGGCATAACCGTCTTGGAGTAGCGCGCCTCGCTGCGGTTCGACCACCCGTCCTCGTCTGCGTCGGCAGAGGCGTCGTAGGCGAGACGCGAGGCATAGGCAGTGGCCCCGTCGTCAAGCGTCGGATACTTGTCCTCCCACTCGTCTTCGACCAGATCGTGGTCGGTGAATATCTCGCCGACGTAGAGCGATCCGACAGGATAGAAGTAGTCGGGCGTGTACTGGTCGACAGAGCACGGGTCGGTCGGGTCGAATACTATGTCGTCGAACGCGAAGACCTCGGAGAGCAGGTACTCCACGTAGTTCGGCAGGCCGTCGTGGTCATGGTCGGCAAGGCCGGACTCGCCCCTGATGCCGTACAGGTCCTCCCACCAGTCGGGTATTCCGTTGGCGTCCTCGTCGGCGCGCTGCTCGTACTTGTCCGCGCCGATCACGGTCTCGCCGTACTTGTTCATGTACGTGCCGCGCGCGAGGTCGCGCAGATACGCCTCGCCTGCGGTGATCATGAGGCCGTGCCATTCTACGATGGTGGACCAGCCGATCTCCTCGGAGGGATCCATGCCGCTCGGGCGGTAGTTCTCGTCAGCGTACTGCTCCCACCAGTCGGGCAGGCCGTCGCCGTCGGCGTCGCCGCCGGTTATCTCCCAGTTCGTGGAGGCGCCCTGCTCGTCCCAGAGGCCGACGTCGTTGTCGCAGTACTTGGCGTACGCGCCGCCAAGGGCGAGAAGGTCGTCGCCGTACTGGTTGAGGTGGCGTCCGGTGAACTCGAAGAGCGCATACTGTCTGCCGTTGCCGATGCTCGAGACGGTATTGACGAGCTGATGGCGCGAACCGGTAGACCAGTATTGCGTCGACGAGAGGACTCCGCCGCGCTTCATCTGGGTCCAGCGCGAGACGGGCTCCGCCGTGCACGGCAACGTGTAGGATCCCGCTTCCGTGCCCATGTAGTCGTCGCTCCAGTAGACGGAGTCGAGCGTGGTGCCGTCGAAGCGCGGCAGGTGGGCGACGGTGTTCGGAATCCAGCAGATCCAGTCCTTGTCGGAGTAGACCGTGCCTGCGTAGCCCGGCGCGTTGCCTGCGCCCTCCAGGATCTTCTTCCACCACGGAATCTCGTATCCGTCGGGACGCGACAGGAGAGCGCGCGGGCCGCCGAACTCGTGCGGGGCAGCGGCGACGGCGCTCTCGTTGTCGGCGCCGAACACGGAGTCGAACGCCCAGTGGTAGCGCAGCTCGGCTGGCACCGCGACCTGCTCGGACGAGCCGTCCTTGGCGTAGCGGAAGATGCCCGCAGACCACTTCTCGTAGAACGCCGCGCGGTTCTCGGCCGCCAGCTTGGACGTCATGCGTGTCTTCATCGCGGCCTTGATCTCTGCCTCCGTGCGGGCGCCGTCCCACACGCGGATCTCGTCTATCCAGCCGGAGAAGAACTTGCTGTAGCGGTCCCAGCCGAGCGCGCTGGTGACATCCAGCGCGTTGCCGTCCTCGACGCCCTCGGCCTGCGTCTTCGCGGACGCGCCGACGATTGTCGCGCACAGCGGGTACTCGAGGTCGTACCAGTAGTCGTTCTTGGTCGTCACGATAAGGGCATAGGTGCCATAGCTCGGCGGCAGGCCGGAGCGGACCTGGCGCTCGGGGACGCCGTCAACGTAGAGCGTGAGCATGTCGCCGTCGTACGTCGCAGCGAGGTGCGTCCACTTCTCCGTGCTCGCCGCAGTCTTCGAGACAAGCTCGACCGGACCGCCGGAGGCCGTTCCGACAGGGTCGAACTTCGTGTACCAGCAGCCGTCCTTTATCGCGAGCTGGAAGTTCTTGCGCATGTACTCGTCGTCGGCCGGGTTCTGGATCGAAGCCCAGATCGAACGCTCGACTATCACCGCGTCGTCGAGCGCAGTCGGCCTCACCCAGCACTCTACGGTGTACTGCAGGAACGACGGGTCGTGCGGGTAGTCCATCAGGCCGATCGGGTATTGTTCCCTGACCTCCGGCATCGTCTGCAGCGCGGACGGGCGGGACGGGCCCTGGAAGTACATCGCCTGGCGGCGGCGCGGCGAGTCGGCGTCCTGCGGGTCGGACGATCCGCGGAACTTGCCCTCCTTCTCCTCGTAGTCGCCGATGCCGTCGTGGTCGGAGTCGAAGCCCTCGTTCTCCTCGAACGAGCAGACCCAGTTCGCCGCATCGGGGTCCAGCAGGTTCCAGTAGTCCGGCTTGAATGGCGCGAAGAGCGCCGGCGTGAGGCCCTCCGGCGGCACCCAGCAGTCGAAGTCGCAGAAATGGTACGTCTCGCCGTTGTAGGTGAACGTGTCGCCGGACGGGTAGGCGTCGCCGAATCCGATGCGGGACGGCATGCGGAAGAACCGGTGGACGATCGAGTTGTAGAAGCTCGTGTCTGTCATCCAGAGCGGCGTCGGGTCGGTGTGGAGCGAGTTGGTGTTGAGCTTGGGCATCATGGCCTCGGTCTGGTTCGGCACCGCGTCGCCGTCGGGGTCGGCGTCCACAATGCCGTTCAGCCACGGGAAGACCTCGAAGTCGTATCCGTTGCCGCGCGGCTCCTTCCACGGGTTGTTCTGCCAGTAGTTGGCCGGGAGGCCGTTCTCGCTGTCTCCCCACGCCGGGAACGTCTGGGCTCCCCACGAGTCGAACACGATGTCGCACGGAGCGTTGACCGAGATCTCTACGCCGCTCTCGCCCAGCAGCGGGTTCATGCCGTGGAACAGCTCGTAGTAGTCGTCCATGCCGTCGCAGTCGGAGTCGGCCTTGAGCGGCGAGCAGCAGGCGTACTTTTTCGGCGCCTGCGGCCACGAACTCGGGAGGTTCATGATTTCGGGCCAGACGTCCTTGATCATGGTGTTGCCGAAGCGGTCGTAGAACCAGTAGTAGGCGCCGCAGGCCTGCCCGAGATCCTTGTCGAGGTACGCGGCGTCCCACACGTTCGTGAGGCGCGAGAGGTACTGTGCGCCGGACGACATGTCTGTTACGAGGAACGGGTTGTAGTACGGGCTCGTCTTGTCAACGAGCGTGTTGTACCAGAACTCGTCGCTGGTCATCCCCACGTCCTCGTACTTCGGATCCCACACCCAGCCGAACAGGGTGAACGTCCAGTAGAACTCGGTCGGGAGCGGCTCCCACGGCGAGCACGGGTCGTCGTAGCGCCAGCAGCGCATCATGCCCGTCATGTACTCCTGCCAGTTGTCGAGGCCGTCCTGGTCGTAGTCGCGGTTGACCACCTGGTTGACTCCGTTGGCCACCGTAAATCCAGTCACGTTGGTAGAGGATCCGTCCGCGCTCGCGGCGTAGGTAATCGGGTAGTTGAAGGCGTCCTTGACGGTGCCGTCCATGCCGTCCACGTAGCCCTGCAGGTAGTTGCCGACCTCGTTGCCGGCGGCGTCCTTCACCTTGTTGCCCAACTCGGCGAACTGCGCCGCGAGATTGCCCGGGAACGGAGTCTTGCCCTTGAACTGGTTCTCCCACGGGTCGGGCAGGCCGTCGCAGTCGGTGTCGACCGAGCACGGGTTGAGGCCACCGCCGGGTATCGAGCGGAGCGCCCCGTCGTCCGCCGGCGTTCCGTACTGGAACGCCTTGCCCTCCGCGGAGTCGCTGATGCCGTCGCCGTCGGTGTCGACGTTCCACGGGTCGGTCGGGAAGAACTTGTTGAACCACTTCCATTCGCCGTCGTGGACGATCGTCGTCGAGAGGGCAGGGACGCCCTCCGTTGCGGGTTCGGCGTAGTACGCAGTGGAGTCCGTGCCCTCGAACTCCTGGTACTCGTTGAGGCCGTCGTCGTTGTCCGCGCCGCCGAGGTAGATCTGGTTGTTGGTGTCGTTCTTCTGCGCGGAAGGTATGAATGGCGAGAAGTAGCTCTCGGGCATCTTGTACTCCTCTTTGGGGGAGAGCCCCGTGATGAACCCGGCGTAGGGCGGCGCGAACACGAACGCGCCCTTGTCGGTCTTCGGGCCGGCCATCACGTAGAGCTCCCAGCCGTCCGGCACGCCGTCGCCGTCTGTGTCGGCGCCGTTGTCCGCGTCGTCGCGGCCGAAGAAGTACTGCGTCCAGCCGACTGCGCCAAGCGCATCGGCGGGCGGCTCGAGCTGCAGGTTGTCGGGCTCGTTCGGGCCCTGCGGGTTTGTCGTGAACATGCTCCAGGTTATCGTGAGCCCCGGGGCGCCGAGGTACCTTGTGCTGTAGAAGCCCGACATTTCGCAGCCGTTGTTGAGGAAGAACGAGTAGAGGAGGAACTCGTCGTAGGTCGTGAACGCCCTCGTGCGGGCCGGGTAGGAGCAGTGGCCGCCCTGGCCGACGATGTAGACGCCCTCAACGGCCTCGTCGTTGGCGACCTTGCCCCAGCGGGCCGCCAGCGGGCTCTTCGGGCTCCACGCCGTGCGCGGGTCGAAGCCGAACTGCTGGTAGACGAGGTAGTGGAGAAGCGCGACGTCGCGCTCGTCGCTCGGAATGGCACATATCTCCGCGCCCTTCGGCACGGCCTTCTGGCGGCCAAGCGCCAGGCAGCCGAAGTCCGCCGCCGAGTCGGCGACCGCGCCGGGCGCCGCG